>NZ_JBSGBG010000046.1:0-72778 GCF_053601135.1 Actinosynnema sp. NPDC004786
GACACGCCAGCTCATTTTGAACTGATCACTTAGGCTGGACGAAGCCGGCAGGCCCGGCGGGACGCTTTACCCCGCTGGGCCTGCCGGCTTTGGCCTGCCCAGGGGTACCCGTAAGGGCCCCATGTCAAATCGAGCCGGACCCGAGCGCTGAACTCACCGTCCCCAACATCCGGCCCCGACTCACAGCAAGACGCTCCCACCAGCCCTCGGCTCCGCCGCCACCGCCGAGTACGCCGCCGCGATCAACGCCGGATCCGGGCCCTCCAGCCGCCCCGGCTTGGCCAACCCGTCGAGCACCACGAACCGCAGCACGCCCGACCGGGTCTTCTTGTCCGTGCGCATGCCCTCCAGGAGCTGGCCGAGCGCGTCCGGGTCGTAACCCGTCGGCAGGCCGAGCGAGGACAGGATCGTCCGGTGGCGGTCGGCGGTCGCGTCGTCCAGCCGGCCGGCGAGGCGGGCCAGCTCGGCGGCGAACACCAGCCCCACGCTGACCGCCGCGCCGTGCCGCCAGCGGTAGCGCTCGCGGCGTTCGATGGCGTGGGCCAGGGTGTGGCCGTAGTTCAGGATCTCCCGCAGGTCCGACTCGCGCAGGTCGGTCGAGACCACGTCGGCCTTGACCTGGATCTTGCGCCGGACCAGCTCCTCGATCACGTCGCCGGACGGGTCCAGCGCCGCCTCCGGGTCGGCCTCGATCAGGTCGAGGATGACCGGGTCGGCGATGAAACCGCCCTTGACCACCTCGGCCATGCCCGCGACCAGCTCGTTGCGCGGCAGCGTCTCCAGCGTGGCCAGGTCGACCAGCACGGCGGTCGGCTCGTAGAACGTGCCGACCAGGTTCTTGCCCGCGTCGGTGTTGATGCCGGTCTTGCCGCCGACCGCGGCGTCCACCATGCCGAGCAGCGTGGTGGGCACGTGCACCAGCTTGACGCCGCGCATCCAGGTGGACGCGACGAACCCGGCCAGGTCGGTCACCGCGCCGCCGCCGAGGCCGACGACCGCGTCCGTGCGGCCCAGGCCGATGCGGCCGAACACGTCCCAGCAGTACCCGGCGACCCGCAGGTCCTTGCCGTCCTCGGCGTCGGGCACCTCGACGCGGTGCGCGTCGATCCCGGCCGCCTCCAGCTCGCCGCGGACCGCCTCGGCGGTCTCGGCCAGCGTGGGCGTGTGGACGATCGCCGCCTTGGCCGTGCCCCTCAGGGTCTCGACCAGGTCGCCCAGCAGGCCCCGGCCCACCACCACGTCGTACGGTCGTTCCGCGGCCACGCGGATCCGCACCGGCTCGCCCATCACCACTCCCCTCGTCCGGTCACCATTCGACCACGTCCGACCCGAGCGCCGCGCCGCCCCACACCCCGGCGAGCACCTCCGCCTGGCGGGCGATCGCGCGCCGCGCCTCGCCCCTCACCTTCGACCAGCCCGTGACCCGGAACGTCACCATCCGGCCGCGGAACTCGTGCCGCCACGCCCCCGTCACCCGACCGTGCAGCACGAGCGCGCCGGGGCCGCCGACGGGCCGCCACACCCGCTTGGCCACGTCGGGGTCGGCGACCAGGTGGCGCGGGCCGAGCAGGTAGGGGTCGCGCGGGAACAGCAGCAGCCCGGCGGGCGGCTCGGGCGCGTCGGCCACGTCCTCGTGCGCCAGCAGCCGCCTGCCGTCGACCCGGACCGGGCGCAGGTCCGGCCAGGAATCCTGCGGGCCCGCGCCGAGCCACTTCTCCGCGTCGGCCTTGGCGAACGGCCCGACGAGCCGCGCGTAGTCGCGCAGGAGGGTCGGCTCGCCGGGGTCCTCGACGTCGGGCCTGGCGGTCGGGCGGCGGAAGACGAGCTGCCTGCCGTGCTGCTCCAGCTCGATGCCGGCGAGCAGGGTGGCGAGGCGGAACACGTTCTCGATGACGTGGTCGACGCCGCAGGTCGGGCAGTGCGGCGTGACGGCGGCGGGCAGCAGCGGGCTGATCGCCGCCGACAGCTCGCCCTTGGTGGCCGTCTCGCCGGGGAACTCGCGGTGCAGGAGGTCGACGACCAGGTCGAGGTGGGCGAGGTCGGGCACGGGGTGCGCGCCGCACCACGCGGCCAGTTGCCGGGGCGTGCGCGGTCGGAGCTGGCGGCGCAGCGCGGGCAGGTCGGCGCGGCGGTGCAGGTGCGGCGCGCCGCGCAGGCTGAGCACGCGGACCAGGTCCTCGGCGCCCTCCCGGCGGCCGCGCACGCCCAGCGCCGCCGCGCCCGTCCCGGGCGGGCTGTCCACCACGCCCAGGGGCAGCACCGCGCCGGGGTCGTCGCCGTGCAGGCCCTGCACCGCGGCGCGGTGCGCCAGGACGCGGGCCACGGTGAGGTCCACGGGCGGTCAGGTCCCCCGCGCCTGCTCCGTCGGGCGGAGCACCGCGTCGACCACCTGCTCCGGGGTGAGGTCGTCGGTGGTCACCTCGATCGTGGCCACCTCCCGGTAGAGCGGCAGCCGGGCGTCCAGCAGGACCTTGAACGTGGCGCGCGGGTTCACGCCGGCCAGCAGCGGCCGTGCGCTGGACATGCCGGTTCGCCGCACGCCCTCCGCCATGCCGACGTTGAGGAAGACCACGGGGTGACCGGCCAGGCGGCCCCGGGTGGCCGCGGAGAGCACCGCGCCGCCGCCCAGCGCCAGCACGCCGTCGTGGGTGGCCAGGGCGTCGGCGACGGCCTGCTCCTCCATCGCGCGGAACGCGGGCTCGCCGTCGTCGGTGAAGATGTCGGAGATCGGCTTGCCCGCCTTGGCCACCACGTCGTCGTCGGTGTCCCGGAAGGGGACGCCGAGCCGTTCGGCGAGCAGCGTGCCGACCGTCGTCTTGCCCGCCCCGGGCGGGCCGAGCACGACGTACCGCGGGCTCACAGACCCTCCCAGCGGGCTTCCAACGCCTCCAGGTAGGCCGCGACGTTGCGCTTGGTCTCGGCGATCGAGTCGCCGCCGAACTTCTCCAGCGCCGCCTCGGCCAGCACCAGCGCCACCACCGACTCCAGCACCACGCCCGCGCGCGGCACCGCGCACACGTCCGAGCGCTGGTGGATCGCGACCGCGGGCTCCCCGGTCCGGACGTCCACGGTCGACAGGGCGCGCGGCACGGTCGAGATCGGCTTCATGGCGACGCGCACGCGCAGCGGCTCGCCGTTGGTGATGCCGCCCTCCAGCCCGCCCGCCCGGTTGGAGCGCCGGGTGACGCCCTTCGGCCCCGAGCCGCGGTCGATCTCGTCGTGCGCCTGGCTGCCCCACCGCTCGGCGGTGGTGAAGCCGTCGCCGATCTCCACGCCCTTCATCGCCTGCACGCCCATCAGCGCGCCGGCCAGCCGCGCGTCGAGCCGGCGGTCCCAGTGGACGTGCGAGCCGAGGCCCGGCGGCAGGCCGTAGGCGATGACCTCGATCACGCCGCCGACCGTGTCACCGGCCTCCTTGACCGCCTCGACCTCGGCCACCATCGCCTCGGTGCCGCGCGGGTCGAAGGCCCGGACCGGGCTCGCGTCGACGGTCGCCAGGTCGTCCGGGCCGGGCACGGGCGCGTCGGCCGGGGTCTTGGCCTTGCCGATGGACACGACGTGGCTGACCACGTCCACGTCGAAGACCTGCTTGAGGAAGTGCCGGGCGACCGTGCCGAGCGCGGTGCGGGCCGCGGTCTCCCGGGCGCTGGCGCGTTCGAGCACGGGGCGGGCCTCGTCGAAGCCGAACTTCTGCATGCCGGGCAGGTCGGCGTGGCCGGGGCGCGGCCTGGTCAGCGCCTCGTTGCGGCCGGTGGGCTTCAGCTCGGACGGGTCGACCGGGTCCGCGGACATCACCTTCTGCCACTTGGGCCACTCGGTGTTGCCGATCCGGACCGCGATCGGGCCGCCCTGGGTGAGCCCGTGGCGGACGCCGCCGAGGATCTCCACCTCGTCGGCCTCGAACCCCATGCGGGGGCTCCGGCCGAACCCGAGGCGGCGGCGCTCCAGTTGAGCGGTCAGGTCGGCAGTGGTGACCTCGACCCCGGCGACCATGCCTTCCAGCACGGCGACGAGGGCCGGTCCATGGGACTCCCCAGCGGTGATCCAGCGCAGCACGCGGCGATCCTTTCACAGTGTGAACCGGGGGCGGAGGCCCAGGTGAGGCCGGGTGGGCGTGTCCCGCCCCGGAGCGACGCGCCCTACCCGGGGTGGGTGACGCCGGTGAGCCGTTCGGACGCCTCGCTCGGTGCGGGGTTGTCCCGCGTGCCGTGAGCGGCGGGCTTGCCGCGCGGTCCGCCGCGAACGGCGGGCTCACCGCGCGGCTCACCGCGAACGGCGGGCTTACCGCGCGGCTCGCCGTGAGCGGCGGGCGTATCGCGCGGCTCGCCGTGAGCGAGGCGGCGTCACGGCGGTTCAGGAACGAATGCCGGTGGCGCTCCGATCGCGGCTTGTTCACCTGCGTGGTCCGCGATCGAATGCGAGGGTCGTTGGGGTGGAGTCGGTCGGTTTGGCGCGCGTACACCGGGAACCGGATCCCGCCATGCCTCCGGGACAAAATCTCAGGACACCGTCCCCACCGCCCGGCGGCGCTGTATCGTCGCGCCATGAGTGACGAGGTCCCGTTACCCGGGCAGGCGCACAACAGCGGTGTCCGCAATAGCCTGTCGGACGTCACCGGTGCCGTTGTCCGGGCCGGGCGCACCGGTCCGGTGACGATCAATGTGCGGCCTGCGGGCGTTGACCAAGCGGGAACGGCCGGTCCGGGCACGCGTCACCCCTCCTTCGGACTCGCGGTCGCCGCGCCGGCGATCACGCCGTCGCCGGCCGCTGTGGTCGGGTTCGACCACAGCGGGTCGGGAATGGCCGTCGCCGGGTCGGCGCGGTCGGAGGCACCCACCCTCCGACCGCGGCCGACTTCGGGCACCGCGAGCGCACCATCGCCGGGCACCGACCGGCTCACGGTCGAGGTGGCGACGCGCAACGACCGGTTCCCGGACCTCGACCGCGTCGAGGACGACGGTCCGGACTGGACGGAGGACTCCGGCGCCGGCGACCTGTCGCCCATCGACAACGGCATTTTCGACCTCTACGCCACCGGTGGCGCGGCGTTGTCGGCCGATCGGGAAAAGGAGCCGCCGCGAATGCGCCGGTCGACTCGGCGCAAACGCCCTCCAGGATGTGAACGCGATTTCCGACGAGCGCGGGTGATTCTGCCTCCGCACCTCGGGAGGTCGGATCTCGGCGGCCGAATTCGAATCGCTCGACCACCGCGGCGGACAACTGCCGGCGTCACGCGTGACGTTGACCGTCGCCGTGTGGAGTGAGTGACGATTTACGGGTTATTCGACCTCCGAAGGGAACTCGTCCGGCGAATCGCCCGGCCGGGTTGTACGGTGCACCGATCATTCATTTTCAGCGTCGGGAAGGCGGGTCCGTCGTGACCGGACGGGGCAGGCAGCGCGCGGACGCGACGCGCAACCGGGCGGCGATCCTGGACGCCGCGCGGACGCTCATCGCGGCGCACGGCCCGGACGTGGGCATGGACCGTATCGCGACCGCGGCCGGGGTCGCGGTCGGCACGCTGTACCGGCACTTCCCCACCAAGCAGGACCTGGTCGGCGCGATCGTGGCCGACCTGGCGGCGACCATCGCCGGAGCCCTGGACTCGGCGTCGGGCAGGGTGCGGGCCGGGCAGAGCACCGCCGTGGCGGAGATCGTCGGGCTGCTGCACCGGGTCGTGGTGACCCTGGGGCAGGAGCGGGTGCTGCGCGACGCCGTGGCGGAGGTGGACGGCGGGGTGTTGCGGCCCGTCCAGGAGCGGGCGGTGCGGTCGCTGGCCGACCTGGTGGCCGCCGCCCACGCCGACCACGCGTTGCGGGAGGACGTGACGGTGGACGACATCTCGCTCCTGTTGGCCACCTCGCCGGGTGTCGAGGTGCCGGAGGACGTCCGGCTGCGGTGGGTGGAGTTGGCCCGGCGGTCGCTCACCCGGTGATCCGGTCAACCCGGACGGAGCGACATCAGCCAGGTCGCGGCGAGCAGGCCCGGTCCGTGCGGGACGGTGCGGCCCGGACGGCGGAGGGCCAGCAGGAGCGTGATCACGCTCGCCAGGACCGCGGCGACGGGTAACGCCTGCCACGACACGGCGGCCAGGACCGCGCCCAGCGACCCGGCGAGCTTCACGTCTCCCCCGCCCATCGAGGACGGGGCGAGCAGGTGGATCAGCAGGTGGAAGCCGCCGAAGAGCAGGCAACCGGCCAGTGCGCGCCCCGGGTCGGCGCCGCACAGCCACAGGGCGAGGCCGATCGCCGGGTACGCGGGCAGGGTGAGCGCGTCGGGCAGGCGGTGGTGGCGCAGGTCGGTCGCCGTCAGCAGCACGCCCAGCCAGGCCAGGAGCAGCGGCACGGGCAGCCACGCGGGTGGGGCCAGCGCCCAGGCGACGAACCACAGGGCGGCGGTCGGCGCGGCGCACCGGAACCAGTGCACGTCCGCGCCGCGGGGGAGGCGGCGGAGCAACCCGGCGCCCAGGGCGCCGGCGAGGAAACCGGAGATGACCATGGGACCAGCGTCGGGCGAAAAGCGTTGGGGCGCAACGACTTGTGCGGGTGAATGGACCATTCACCCGGGATCGCCGAGGGGAGATCGACCGGGCGGGTGACGGAGGTGGGCGGCTCCGGGTCCGGCGGTCGACGGCCCGAGGCGGGAAAGCGACTCGCAGACGGCGACGGCGGGCGGATCGCGGCGTGGCGATCGACGGGCCGGAGGCGGGTGCGGAGGTGGACCGGCCGGGCGCAAGGGCGGGGTACCGCGCGACCGGAGACGGAGCGGGGAACCGCGCGACCGGAAGTGGGACGGACCGCACGGCCGGAGGTGGTGGGCGGGGAGTGCCGGGGGGCGGTGAGGGGCTGACGCCGGCGAAGCGGCGTCAGCCCGACCCGTCACCGTCGCCAGGAGAACAGCGCGTCACCCGAGGCGACCGGGCCGGCCGCCTCGTCCAGCAGCACCTCCGGCGTGGCGTCCAGCGCGATCACCGGGCAGATCGGCGCGAACCCCGCCGCCTCGACCTCCGCCGGGTCCCACGTCACCACGGGCTGACCCGCCCGCACCTCCTCCCCCTTGACCACGTGCAGCGTGAACCCCTCGCCCTTGCGCTTCACCGTGTCGATCCCGAGGTGGACCAACACCGCCGCACCGTCCGCCGTGGCCACGACGAACGCGTGCGGGTGCAGGGTGACCACGGTCCCGTCCACCGGCGACACCACGTCCGCCCGCCCGCGGTCCGGTTCGACCGCGACGCCCGGACCCACCATGGCCTGCGCGAACACCGGGTCCGGCACGTCGGTCAGCGGCACCACGCGGCCGCTCACCGGGCTCGCCACGCGCAGCGTCACAGCAGGTCCTCGATGTCGCTGGCGATCGTGTCGGCCTCGGGCCCCACGACCACCTGCACCACGTTGCCCGACCGCATCACGCCGTGCGCGCCCAGCCCCTTCAACGCCTTCTCGTCCACCAGGGAACCGTCTTCCAGCTCACAGCGCAGGCGCGTGATGCACGGCTCGATCTCCACGATGTTGTCCGCACCGCCGAGCGCGGCGAGGATCCGCTCCGCCTTGTCGTCCGCCACTTCAAGTCCTCTCTCGACACCTGGCCCGAGGGTGCCACCGCTCGGGCACGGTCCCGTAACGGCGGTTGACACCCGGTTGGCGCGCGGAGCATCCTCCCCGCACCAACTGGTCTAGACCGGAAAGTACCAATCCCGGTGTGGACGTGCGAGTGCCGGGGAGGTGTCATGAACCGCGACGAGATCGTCGAGGGGCCGAAGCCGAAGCACGCCCAGCTCCGCGACATCCTGCGGCGCATGGCCGAGCAGGAGCTGCCCCCCGGCTCGCCGATCCCGTCCGAGCGCGACCTCGCCCAGCGGTACGGGGTGTCGCGCATCACGGTCCGCGCGGCCGTCGGGCAGCTCGTCACCGAAGGGCTCCTCACCAGGGCCAAGGGCCGCGGCACGTTCACCGCCCGCCGGCGCATGGACGTGCAGCTCTACCTGGAGTCGTTCACCGACGACATGCGCCGCCGCGGCCTGACGCCCGCCACCGAGGTGCTGACCCGCGCCGTGCAGGCGCCACCGCCGGAGGCCGCCGCCGCGCTGGGCCTGCCGCCCGGCGAACCCGCGTGCCGGCTCGTCCGGCTGCGCCTGGCCGACGGCGTGCCGCTGGCCGTCGAACGGGGCTGGTACAGCCCGCGGGTCGTACCCGGGCTCGAACGGCACGACCTCGACACCTCGCTGTACACGCTCATCGCCGACACCTACGGGGTCCAGCTCGACCACGCGCGCCAGACCGTGTGGGCCGAGGGCGCGGACCCCGCCACGGCGAAGCTGCTGGGCATCCGGCCCGGCGGCTCGCTGCTCGTCTTCCGCCGGGTCTCCAGCTCACAAGGCAGGCCCGTCGAGGACATGACCTCCTGGTACCGGGGCGATCTCTACCAGGTGACCATGCAACTGGACCGGACCGACCCGGGATCCGGACCGCACCACTCCGCCAAGGGAGGTACCCCATGAGCGCCAGCGCCCCACAGGCGACCGGCGGTCGTGAGATCAAGGGCCTGGCCGGGCTCCAGCGCTTCGGTCGCAGCCTCATGCTGCCGATCGCCGTGCTGCCGGCCGCCGCCCTTCTGCTGCGACTCGGCCAACCCGACATGCTGGGCGAGGAGGGCCTGGGCTGGAACAAGGTCGCCGCGGTCATCGGCAACGCGGGTGACGCGCTGTTCGCCAACCTGCCGCTGCTGTTCGCGGTGGGCATCGCGGTCGGCTTCGCCCGCCGCGGCGACGGTTCCACGGGGCTGGCCGCGGTCGTCGGCTACGTCGTGCTGCAGGGCGTGTTCAAGGCGATGTCGCCGCTGGTCCTGGACCAGCCGGAGGACCCGGCGGCCAAGGCCAACCTGATCGACTACCGGGTGCTCGGCGGCATCGTGGTGGGCCTCATCACGGCGGTGCTGTGGCAGCGGTACCACCGCATCAAGCTGCCCCCGTACCTGGCGTTCTTCGGCGGGCGGCGGTTCGTGCCGATCCTGGTGGCGGGCGTCATCACGATCGTCGGCGTGCTGATGGGCCTGGTGTACCCGGTCTTCGCCGCGGGCCTGAACAACGTCGGCGAGGCCATCACCGGCAGCACGATCCTCGGCGCGGGCATCTACGGCGTGGTGAACCGGCTGCTGATCCCGCTCGGCCTGCACCACATCGTCAACAACGTGCTGTGGTTCCAGTTCGGCGAGTTCGAGGGCAAGACCGGCGACATCCCGCGCTTCCTCGCGGGCGACCCGACCGCCGGCACGTTCCAGACCGGCTTCTTCCCGATCTTCATGTTCGCCCTCCCGGCGGCGGCGCTGGCCATCGTGCACACCGCCCGGCCGGGGCAGCGCAAGATCATCGCCGGCATCATGGGCTCGGCGGCGCTGACCGCGTTCATCACGGGCGTGACCGAGCCGCTGGAGTTCGCGTTCATGTTCGTGGCGTGGCCGCTGTACGTGATCCACGCGGTCCTGACCGGCACGTCGCTGGCCATCAGCAACGCGCTGGGCATCCACGACGGGTTCGGGTTCTCCGCCGGTGTCATCGACTACCTGCTCAACTTCAACATCGCGACCAAGCCGCTGCTGATCCTGGTGCTGGGCGTGATCTACGCGGCCGTCTACTACTTCCTGTTCCGCTTCGTGATCACGAAGTGGAACCTGAAGACGCCCGGCCGCGACGCGGACGAGGACCCGGAGGCCGACCAGAGCGTGGTGGACGGCAACGGCAAGCGGGACCGGGCCGCGAAGCGCGACGGGGAAGGCCGGTCGGACGCCACCGCGTCCTGACGGCGAGCCGAGAGCAACGAGAGGACGGGTCATGCCTGAGCGACGGGTCACCGTGGCGAGCAAGGTCGGACTGCACGCACGCCCTGCCGCGCTGCTGGCGAAGGCGGCGGCCGGGCAACCGGTCAAGGTCACCATCCGCAAGGACGACGGCCAACCGGTCGAGGCGGCGAGCGTGCTCGGCCTGATGACGCTCGGCGCGATGCACGGCGACGAGGTCGTCCTGGCCGCCGACGGCGAGGGCGCGGACGCCGCGCTGGAGGCGCTCGCGGAGATCATCGCCACCGACCTCGACGAGGGCTGATCCCTCGCACGCGCTCCACGGCGCGGGCAACTGCGAACAGCAGTGGTCGAGCGCGACCGCCGGGCCCCGTCCGCACCCCAAGGTGCGGGCGGGGCCCGGCGGCGTGTCCGGGTCGGTGTCAGCCCAGCTCGTCCAACGACCGCTCGACCTCCGCGGCCTCCACCGAGCGCCGCTGCCTGCGCAACGCGACCAGCGCCGCCTCCCACGCCCGCCGCGCCTCGCGCCGCGCGCCGCGGGCGAGGTGCAGCGACCCCATCCGGACCAGCGTGTCGGTCTCCTGGTAGTCGCTGCCCAGGTCCTGGAACAGGCTCAGCGCCCGCTGGTAGTGCTCCAGGGCGAGGTCGTGCCGGCCGGCGGCCTGCGCGATGAACCCCAGGCTCTCCAACGCGTTCGCCTGGCCGTTGCGGTCGTCCAGCTCCCGGTACAGCGCCAACGCGCGCTCGCAGTGCCCGGCGGCCTCGTCGAGGCGACCCAGCCGCGACTGGTACCAGCCGATGGCGTTCAACGCGTCCGCCTCGCCCGGCACGAACCCGCCGTCGCGGTACAGCGGCAGCGCCGCCAGGGCGTGCTCCAACGCCTCGGCGTCGTCGCCGCGGCGTTCCAGCACCCAGGCGAACGCGAGGTGGGTGCGCGCCTGCTCGACCCCGTCGCCCAGGTCCTCCAGCAGCCGCAGGGCCTCGCGCAGGTGCTCGACCGCGCGCGGCCCGTAGTCGTGCCGGGCGGCGATGTGCCCGAGGAACCGGTGGCACTTCGCGTCGAGCTTGAGGTCGCCGAGCCGTCGGGCGGCCGCCAGCGCCAGCTCCCAGGTGGCCCGGCTGTCGTCCGGGTCCGGCACGCGCAGCAGCTGGTAGGTCCGCAGCGCCTCGGCGAACCCGCCCACCTCGCGGTCCCAGCCCTGCCGCGCGCCGAGCCGCTGGGCGTCCAGCACCGCCGAGTGCTCCGCGTCGCACCAGGCCAGGGCCGCCTTCTCGGAGTCGAACGACAGCGGCTCGCAGTCCGACGGCGGCGGCCCGAGGCCGTCGAGCGGACGGGCGGGGTCCAGCACCGCCTGCGCGGCCGCGGTCGTGTGCAGGTAGAAGTCGACCATCCGGCGCACGGCGGACACCACCGACCCGGCCGGCTCGTCGTGCCGCGCCCGTTCCTCGGCGTAGAGCCGGACGAGGTCGTGCATCCGGAACCGGTCCGCCTCCTGCTCGTGCAGCAGGTTCCCCTGGCACAGCTCGGCCAGCTCGGCCCGCGCGACCGGCACGGACCGGCCCAGCAGCGCGGCCGCCGCCTCCACGCTGATCTCCGGGGTGCCCGCCGACAGCAGCCGGAACGCCCGCGCGGCCCCGTCCGGCAACGACCGGTAAGAGGACGCGAACACGGCGCGCACGCTGGCCGTGATCTCACCGGCCTCGAACGCGTCCAGCGGCGCCAGGTCGAGTTCCCGGGCCAGCTCGCCGAGCGGCAGGTCGGGCCGCACGGTGGCCCGCGCGCCCAGCACGCTGATCGCCAGCGGCAGCCCGGCCGACCGCTCGGCCAGCGCCCGCACCGCCTCGCGCTCGCGGTCGGCCCGCTCCGCGCCAATGTGGCGCACCAGCAGGTCGCGCGCCTCCGGCGGCGGCAGCACGTCCAGCGGCAGCGGCCGCGCGCCGTGGGTGGTGACCAGGCCGGGCAGGTGCCTGCGGCTGGTCACGACCACCGTGCACGCCGGTCCGCCGGGCACCAGGTCGGTCACCTGCTCGGAGTCGTAAGCGTTGTCCAGCAGCACCAGCAGTCGCCGGTCCGCGGTCAGGCTCCGGTACAGCCCCACCTGCGCCTCGTCGTCGCACGGGATCGCGTCCGGGTCGACCCCGAGCGCCTGGAGGAACGCCCGGATCACCGCGTGGGGCGACAACGGGGTGCCGGACGGGGTGAAACCGCGCAGGTTCGCGTAGAGCTGACCGTCCGGGAACCGGTCCGCGGCGCGGTGCGCCCAGTGCAACGCCAACGACGTCTTGCCGACGCCGCCGGGACCGATGATCGCCACCACGGTCGACCGGTCGCGCCCGGCCGCCGCCCGGTCGAGCCGGTCCAGCTCCGCGGCGCGACCGGTGAACAGCGGCGGTGGCGGCGGCAGTTGCCGCGGCACCGGAGGGCGGACCGCGGCCGGCGGCCCCGCCGGGACGTGCGCGGCCAGCGCCGGGTCGGAGGTCAGGATCCTCTGGTGCAGCCGCCGCAGCGGCGGGCTCGGGTCGGCGCCCAGCTCCTCCGAGAGCTGCCGCTGGACCCGGCGGTAGGCGTCGAGCGCCTCGCCCTGCCGGCCCGACCGGTACAGGGCGAGCATCAGCTGGCCGGCCAGCCGCTCGTCCAGGGGCCGCGCGGCGGCCTGCGCCGTGATGCCCGCCAACGCGGCCGAGTGCTCGCCGCGGCGCAGCATCGCGTCGTTGCGGTCCAGCTCGGCGCGCAGCCGCTCCTCGTCCGCCCGCGCCCGCACGCCCTCGACCCACGAGCCATCCATCCCGGCCGCCACCGGACCGCGCCACAACCCCAGGGCCTCGTCGAACAACGCGAGCGCGCGCTCGTCGTCCGCCGCACGGGCCCGTTCGACCAGCCGGTGGAACCGGTGCAGGTCGGCCGCGTCCTCGTCGGCCTGGAGCACGTACCCGCCGCCCTGCCGGACCAGGTCCACGTCCGGCACGTCGGCCAGCACCGCGCGCAACCGGGACAGGTAGCTGTACAGCGAGTCACGGGCCGTGCGCGGCGGCACGTCCCACAGCCGGCCCACGAGCCGGTCCAGCGACACGGCCCGGTTCAGGTCCACCAGCAGCGCGGCCAGGACGTGCCGCTGCCGCGCGTGGCCGAGGTCGAGCCGACGACCTCCCACGTGCGCTTCGACCGGCCCGAGCAGCCGGAACCACACCCCCATCACGCCCCCGCCCGGCGCACCCGATTCGCCACAAGATAGCCACAAGATCGCCTGCCTAGCATCGAACCACGGCCACGGCACGCGCGCCCACACGGGCGGCGACGGCGGCCGGCCGGCCCGCCCCGGGGGGTGCGGGCCGGGTGCCGCGCCCGACGGCGGCGCGGGCCGGGCACGGCGCGGAACCGATCACAGGAGGGCAGTGGTGATGGCTGTTCACGTGCGCAGGAGCAGACCGGGGCCGGGCACGGCGCCGATGCGGTGCAACACCTCGCGGTGGCCCGCCCCCGCTAGCACGGCAGGGGCAGGATGTCGCCCGTCGCGGCGCGCAACGCCCGGCGCATCGCCTCGCGCGGCGCGGGCAGGCCGGTGAACTGCTCGGCCTGGCCGAACGCCTGGTGCAGGAGCATGTCGAGCCCCGTCGCGGGGGTGCGGCCCCGCCGCAGCACCGCCGACGCCAACGGCGTCGGCCACGGGTGGTAGATCACGTCCAGGACGCACGGCGCCTCCGCCAGCGCCGGCGCGATCGGCTCCGTCGCGTCCGGCGGCACCGTGCTCACCAGCACGTCGCAGGAGTCGGCGAGCGCGGCGAAGTCCGCGGTGTCCCAGGTCACCACGTCCAGCGCCAGCCCCAGGCGGGACGCGCACGACTCCGCCTCGGCGGCCCGGCCCGCCGACCGCACCACCAGGGACACCGCGCGGACGCCGACCGACGCCAACGCCACCAGCGCCGCCGTGGCCGTGCCGCCCGCGCCCAGCAGCACCGCGCGGCTGCCGGACGTGAACCCGCACGACGCCCGCAACGCGCCCAGCACGCCGTCCACGTCGGTGTTGTCGGCCCGCCACCCGCCGTCCGCGGGCACCAGCGTGTTGGCCGCGCCCACCTGGACGGCCCGCGGGGTCGCCGCGCCGGCCACCGCCAGCGCCGCCCGCTTGTTCGGCATGGTCACCGACAGGCCCGCCCACGACGGGTCCAGGCCCCCGACCAGCGCCGCCACCTCGTCGGCGACGCACTCGACCCGGGTGTACGACCAGTCCGACAGCCCCAGCGCCGCGAACGCGGCGTTGTGCAGCACGGGGGACAACGAGTGGGCCACCGGCGAACCGATGACCGCCGCACGGCGCGCCACGGTCAGAAGACGCCTTCCGCACGGGCCTTGTCCGACACCGCCCGGTGCTCGTCGTAGGTGTTCGTGAAGCACGACTTGCCGTCCTTCTGGCACTTCACGAAGTACATCCACGGCCCCTCTTCGGGGCTGATCGCGGCCATGACCGCCTCGCGGCCGGGCGAGCCGATCGGCGTCGGCGGCAGGCCCTGCACCTGGTAGGTGTTGTACGGCCCGGACGCGGCCCGGTCCTCGTCGCTGGTGGTCAGGATCGGCCGGTCGAGCTTGTAGTTGACGGTGGAGTCCAGCTCCAGGCGCTGCGGCTTCGCGAGCCGGCTGTAGATCACCCGCGAGATCTTGCCGAAGTCGTCGGTGATGCCCTCCTTCTCGATGAGGGAGGCGACGACCAGCACCTCGTACGGGCGGAAACCCGTCTTGCCCGTGCCGGAGGGGATGCCGTAGCCCTGCAACCGGCCCAGGGACGTGGCGATCACGCTCTTGAGCAGCTCGACCGCGCTCGCGCCCGGCTTGAGGTGGTACAGGCCCGGCACGATGAGGCCCTCGATCCGGTTCTCCTTCGGCGCGTTCGCCACGTCGGGCGCCGCCCACTCCGGGATGCCCAGGGCGGCCGGGTCCGCGTTCTCCGCCGCGTCCCGCAGCTGCTCGGGCGTCACGCACTGCCGCGCGCCGTCCAGCTCGACGCACGACGCGTCGGACAGCAGCGACAGGATGCCCTTGGTGATCTTGCCGTCGAGGCCCGTGATGTCGTGCAGCACGAAGCCGCCCTTGACCTCCAGCGGCACGACCTTCGCCGCCGGGTCCACCATCCGGGCCACCGCGGCCGCGCCGGACATCTTGGTCTTCATCAGGTAGAACCCGGGCTGGATCGCGGTGACCCGCGCGTCCTCCGCGCCCGCCTCGGTGAACGCCCGCGCGCTGGCCACCACGCCCTGCTCCTTGAGCGTGGTCGCGATGGTGGTGACCAGGTCGCCGTCCTTGACCTCGACCACCACGTCCGCCTCGCCCGCGCCCGCGAAGTCGTCGTACGAGCCGATGCCGCTCAGCGTGCGGTACCCGTAGTACGCGCCGACGCCGCCGCCGGTCAGCACCAGGGCCACGACGACCCACAGGATCGTCCGCTTCCGCCTGCGCTTGGCCCGGCGGGCCGCGGCGTCGGCCTTGCCACGCGCCGCCCGCTCGTCGTGGCGCGTGTCGGGATCGGTGAACAACCCGAGGTCGTCGTTCACGAGCCGTCCTTAGCTCCGGGGGCCCGCTCCGCAGCGGATCGGGCCACTTGTCGCGCCCGCGCGTCCAGCCACGACTGCAGGATCTCGACCGCGGCAGCCTGGTCGACGACGGCGCGTTGCTTCTTGCCTCGCACCCCCCGCTCGGCGAGCACCCGGCTCGCCGTGACGGTGGTCAGCCGCTCGTCGGTGAGCCGCACCGGCACGGGTGCGACGCGCTCGGCCAACGCCGCAGCGTACGCCGCGGCCGTCTCCGCCGCCGGCCCGTGCCGGCCCGCCAGCGTGCGCGGCAGGCCGACCACGACCTCGACGACGTCGTGCTCCGCGACCAGACCGACCAGGTCCGCGAGGTCCCGGTCGGTCTTCACGTCGCGTGCCAGGGTAACGAGCGGCGTGGCGAGGACCGCGCCCGGATCGCTCAACGCCACGCCCACGCGCACCGCGCCGACGTCGACGCCCAGCCTCCGGCCGAGGCCGGGGTCGTCGACGCCGGGTCGGTCAGCGCTGCTCAAGGGCGCGGTCCACCTCGGCGCGCAGGGTGGTGACGGCGTCCTCGATGCCGGCCGGGTTCGTGCCGCCGCCCTGGGCGAGGTCCGGCTTGCCGCCGCCGCGACCGCCCACGGCCGGGGCGAAGGCGGGCACCAGCTTGCCGGCGGCCAGGCCGAGGTCGCGGGCGGCGGCCGTGGTGGCCACCACGAAGCTGACCTTGTCGCCGTCCGGGGCGAACAGCCCGACCACGCCCGGCCGGTCGCCGAGCCGGTTGCGCACCTCGCCCGCGATGGTCCGCACGTCGGCGCCCGACGTGCCCTCCGGCAGCCGCAGCGCCACCAGGGCCACCCCGCGCACGTCCAGGGCCTGCTCGGCCAGCGAACCGGCGTTGGCCACGAGCTGCGCGGCCTTGACCTTCTCCAGCTCCTTCTCGGCCGCCCGCAGCCGCTCGACCAGGGCCTCGACCCGGGCGGGCACCTCGGCGTCCGGCACCTTGAGCAGGGTGGCGACGTTCTGCACCAGGGCCCGCTCCTGGGCCAGGTACTTGAAGGCCTCGATGCCGACGTAGGCCTCGAGCCGGCGCACGCCGGAGCCCACGGACGACTCGCCGATCACCGTGATGGGGCCGATCTGGGACGAGTGCTCGACGTGCGTGCCACCGCACAGCTCCCGCGACCACGGGCCGCCGATCTCGACCACGCGCACGGTCTCGTCGTAGGTCTCGCCGAACAGGGCGACCGCGCCCATCTCCTGGGCGCCGCCCATGTCGGTGTAGACCACGCGCACCGGCAGGTCCTTGCGGACGGCCAGGTTGGAGACCTCCTCGATCTCGCTGCGCGTCTCCTCGGACAGGCCGCCGGTCCAGGCGAAGTCCAGCCGCAGGTAGCCCGGCTTGTTGTACGAGCCGCTCTGCAGGGCCGACGGGCCGAGCACCTGGCGCAGGGCGGCGTGCACGACGTGCGTGCCGGAGTGGCCCTGGCGGGCGCCGACGCGCCACTCCGGGTCCACCCGGGCCTCGACCTGCTCGCCCTCGACGACCTCGCCGCTGACCACGCGCACCTGGTGCACCCACAGCTTGCGGGCCACCTTCTGGACGTCCACGACCTCCAGCTCGGCGTTGGCGGTGACGATCGTGCCGGCGTCGCTCTCCTGGCCGCCGGACTCGGCGTACAGCGGGGTCCGGTCGAGCACGACCTCCACGATGTCGCCCTCGCGGGCCGACCTGACCCGCTTGCCGCCGCTGACGATGCCGCGCAGCGTGGCCTCGCTGGCCAGCTCGGTGTAGCCGGTGAACTCGGTGGCCCCCAGCTCCAGCAGCTCCCGGTACACGGTCTGGTCGCCGTGGCCGGTCTTCTTGCCGGCGGCGTCGGCCTTGGCGCGGGCGCGCTGCTCGGCCATCAGCTTGCGGAACCCGTCCTCGTCCACGGTGAGGCCGGCCTCGGCGGCCATCTCCAGGGTGAGGTCGAGCGGGAAGCCGTAGGTGTCGTGCAGCTGGAACGCCTTGTCGCCGGGCAGGGTGGCGCGGCCGTCGGCCTTGACCTGCTGGGCGGCCGTCTCGAAGATCCGCGACCCGGCGTCCAGGGTGCGCAGGAACGTGTCCTCCTCGGCCTTGAGCACCTGCTCGATCCGGGCGAAGCCGGAGACCAGCTCGGGGTAGGACGGGCCCATGGCGTCGCGCACGACCTCGGCGAACCGGACGAGCACCGGCTCGGTCACGCCGAGCAGGCGGGCGGAGCGCACGATGCGGCGCAGCAGGCGGCGCAGCACGTAGCCGCGGGCCTCGTTGCCGGGCGTCACGCCGTCACCGACCAGCAGCACACCCGAGCGGGCGTGGTCGGCGATGACGCGGAACCGCACGTCGTCGGTCTCGTTCGCGCCGTACCGGCGGCCGGAGAGCTGCTCGGCCTTGGTGATCACGGTGCGGACGAGGTCGGTCTCGTAGACGTTGTCGACGTCCTGGAGCAGCATGGCGACGCGCTCGACGCCCATGCCGGTGTCGATGTTCTTGTCCGGCAGCTCGCCGAGGATCGGGTAGTCCTTCTTGGCGCCGCCCTCGCCGCGGACGTTCTGCATGAAGACGAGGTTCCAGATCTCCAGGTACCGGTCCTCGTCGACGACCGGGCCGCCCTCCCGGCCGTAGGCGGGGCCGCGGTCGTAGTAGATCTCCGAGCACGGGCCGCACGGGCCGGGCACGCCCATCGACCAGTAGTTGTCCTCGATGTCGCGGCGCTGGATGCGCTCGGGCGGCAGCCCGGCGACCTTCTGCCACAGGTCGGCGGCCTCGTCGTCGTCCAGGTAGACGGTCACCCAGATGCGGTCGGGGTCCAGGCCGTAGCCGCCGTCGTCGGTCGACTTGGTGACCAGGTCCCAGGCCAGCCGGATGGCGTCTTCCTTGAAGTAGTCGCCGAACGAGAAGTTGCCGGCCATCTGGAAGAACGTGTTGTGCCGGGTGGTCTTGCCGACCTCGTCGATGTCCGGCGTGCGCACGCACTTCTGGATGCTGGTCATGCGCGGGGCGGGCGGCGGGGCCTCGCCGAGGAAGTACGGCTTGAACGGCACCATGCCGGCGTTGACGAACAGCAGGTTCGGGTCGTCCAGCAGGAGCGAGGCGCTCGGCACGTACTTGTGGCCAGCGTTCTCGAAGTGCTCGCGGAAGCGCTTGATGATCTCGTGGGTCTGCACGGGTCTGTCCTTCTGGGTGGAAGTCACCGCCGGCGCGGCCGACGGGCGGGCAAGGGCGCGGCGAGGCGAACGAACGGCCTACCTGGCGTCGTTCGCCCTGCGCGCTCGCCGACCCGGCGTGAAGCCCGTCTGACGTTCCACGGTCTCTTGCAACTCCTGTTCGCGCTCGGACATTCCGGCGCGCACCTCCGCGCCGAAGGAGCCGATGGCGCCGGCCAGCTCGCGCAGGCCCTGCCCGACGTTCTCGCCGATGCCGGCGGGGGTGGCGGCGTGCGCGGCCTGGCCCGCCTTGCGGGTGGCGAACACGCCCGCGGCGATGCCGAGCCCGAACCAGAACAGCCGCTTCATCGCCTGCCCCTGCGCCGCGTGTGCCTGCTGGGCAGTTCCTTGGCGGCCCGCCGGGCGCGGATGGCCTTGCTCACGCCGTAGGACAGGGCAGCAGCCTTGACCAGCGGCCCGCCCAGGGTGGCGGTGAACAGCGAGGTCAGCGCGGAGACGTTGCCGGTGACCGCGCGGGCGTTCGCGGTGATCCCGTCCACCCGCTCCAACTGCGTGTTCACGTGCGTGATCGTCGTGTTCGCGCCGGTGAAGATCGGGTCGCTGTTCTGGTGCGCCTTGCGGATGGCGATCGTGGCCTCGTCCAGCGTGCGGCCCAGCTTGATCAACGGGATCGCCAGCAGGAGCACAAGCAGCACGAACGCGCCGGCGGCGACCAGCGCGGCGATCTGCCCTGGCGACACGGATCCTCCTGGTGGATTGCGGGTGCCCGGATTGGCGGCACTCCAGCGTGGTGGCCAAGGTTACCGCGCCCCCGCGCGGGGGTCCGCACGAGATCGCGCCAGGCGCGCCCGGCCCGCGTGCCACCAGGTGGGACGGGCGGGCAAGACCCCCCATTTGGCCGTCGATTCGATCGTGGTCGCGGCGGCTAGCGTGGGCACGCGAGTGATCGTCACACCACGGACGGTCACGGAGGACTTGACACCGGGCCGAGTAGATGAGGTAAGCCTAACCTTAGTCGATCGTCGGAGGTGCCGTGTTCGCCGTCAGTCCCTCCGGGCGACCGATCCCGCCGGGCCGGCCCGCCGACGTGCTGGCGCGGGTCCGCCGGGCGCTCGGCGACCTGCCCGAGCACGGCCTCGGCGCGGAGGCCGCGCTGGCCCGCGTCACGACCGTCCTCGCCGACGGCGGCATCGACCTGACCAGCCCGTACGCCGCGGCCCACCTGCAACCGCCGCCGCTGGCCGTGGCCGTCACGGCGGACGCGCTGGCCGGCGCGGGCAACGCCTCGCTGGACACCTACGACTCCGGACCGGCCGCGCTGGCCGTGGAGCGGTGGGTGGTGGCGGCGCTGGCCCGGCTGGCCGGGTTCGGCGCGGACGCCGACGGCGTGTTCACCCCCGGCGGCACGCTGTCCAACCTGACCGCGCTGCTGCTGGCCCGGGACGCGGCGGCGGCCCGGCTCGGCGTCGACGTCCGGTCCGACGGGGTGGCCGCGCTGCCCGACCCGGTGATTCTCTGCTCGGAACTCGCGCACTTCTCGGTCGCGCGGGCGTGCGCGGCGCTCGGCATCGGCGAGCGCGCGGTGCGGACCGTGGCGGTGGACTCGCGGCGGCGGATGCGGCCGGACGCGCTGGCCGCCGTGCTGCGCGCGGGCGGGACGCCGGTGGCCGTGGTGGCGACGGCGGGCACCACCGACTTCGGCTCGGTGGACCCGCTGCCGGAGCTGGCCGCGGTCGCCCGCCGGCACGGCGCGTGGCTGCACGTGGACGCCGCCTACGGCTTCGGCGCGGTGTTCTCGGCGAAGCTCGCGCGGCTGGTGGACGGGCTCGCGCTGGCCGACTCGGTGACCGCGGACCTGCACAAGATCGGCTGGCAGCCGGCGTCGGCGAGCGTGCTGCTGGTGCGCTCGGCGTCGTTGTTCGCGCCGCTGGAGCGGTCGGTGGCCTACCTCAACCCGGAGGACGACCGGGCCGAGGGCTACGACGGCGCGCTCGGCCGGTCGTTGCAGACCACGCGCCGGCCCGACGCGGTGAAGGTGGCCGCGACGCTGCTCGCGCTGGGCCGGGCCGGGCTGGGCGCGCTGGTGGACCGGTGCCACGAGCTGGCCCGGCACGCCGCCGCGCTGATCGCCGCCGACCCGGCGTTCGAGCTGGTCGGCGGCGCCACGCTGACCACGGTGGTGTTCCGCTACCGGCCCGCGGACGCCGCGCTGGCCGACCAGGTGAACGCGAGCCTGCGCCGGGCGCTGCTGCGGGCGGGCTCGGCGTTGATCGGCCGCACCGCGGTGGACAAGGCGACCTGCCTGAAGCTCACGCTGCTCAACCCGAACACCCGGGAGGCGGACCTGGTGGCGCTGCTGGCCCTGGTCCGCGAAGCCGGATCCGCCGCCGAACGACTGCTGGAGGGAGCCGCATGAAGCCGGATCCGCTGGAGGGCGACGCCCGGTCGACCGCGGAGCACGCGCACCTGGAGGCGTTGCTGCGCTGCTGGGTGCGGGAGCGGAACGTGCCGGTGGCCGAGCGGGTGCGCGTCGACGTGCTGGGGCTGCCGCTGGAGGCCGAGGTGCGGTACGCCTCGCCCACCGGGCGGCACCGGTTCGGGCCCGTGACGCTGGCGGGGCGGCCCGCCGACCCCGTGGTGGCCGCCGCGCTGGTGGCGTCCGAGCTGGGCGGCGACGTCGCCGACCTGGTCGAGCGCACGGCCGAGTCGGTGCGCCGGGTGGCCGGGTTCGTGGACCACCGGCGGCGCGCGCCCATCGGGCCCGCGGACCGGTTCCTGGACAGCGAGCAGCGGTTGATGCTCGGCCACCTGCACCACCCCGCGCCCAAGAGCCGCGACGGCCTGTCCGACACCGACAACGCCCGGTACGCGCCGGAGCTGCGCGGGTCGTTCCCGCTGTTCTGGTTCTCGGCGGCGGAGGAGGTCGTGTCGCACGACTCGGCGGCCGGGCCGGACGCGGTCACGCTGATGGCGACGCTGGCCGGGCGCGCCCCGGAGCCCGGCCGGGTGCTGGTGCCCGCGCACCCGTGGCAGGCGCACGACCTGCTGGGCAGACCCCGGATCGCGTCGCTGGTCTCGCGCGGGCTGCTGGAGCCGCTGGGCGAGTTCGGCCCGGCCTGGTCGCCGACGTCCAGCCTGCGCACGGTGTACCGGACCGGCGCGCCGGTGATGCTGAAGCTCTCGCTCGGCCTGCGGATCACCAACTCGCGGCGCGAGTCCACGGCCACCGAGCTGCGCCGGGGTCCGGAGGTGCACCGGCTGCTGGAGTCGGGCTACGCGGCGGGCACGGAGAAGGCGCACCCGGAGTTCAGCGTCGTGCGCGACCCGTCGTGGCTCGCGGTGGACGAGGGCGGCGACGTCACGGGGCTGGACGTGGCCGTGCGGGAGTCCCCGGAGGACCTGCGCGACTCGCGGTGCCTGGCCGGCATGGTCGCGCCGCGGCCGGGCATCGGCCGGTCGCTGCTGGGCGAGCTGGTGCTGCGCCTGAACGCGGCGGAGTGGGTGGCCGACTACACCGACCGGGTGCTGGTGCCGATGCTGCGGCTGTACGCGGAGACCGGCATCGGGCTGGAGGCGCACCAGCAGAACACGCTGGTGCGGCTGGACCCGGCGGGCCGGGTCGTCGGCGGGCGCTACCGGGACAACCAGGGCTACTACCTGGCGGCGTCGCACCTGCCGCGGGTGCTGGAGCGGCTGGGGGTCGAGGAGTCGACGCTGGCCGTGGTGGACGACGCGGTCGTGGACGACCGGCTCACCTACTACCTGCTGCGCAACCAGGCGCTGGCGGTGATCGGGTGCCTCGGCGTGGAGGGGCTGGCCGACGAACGGGACCTGCTCGGCGTGCTGGCGTCGCGGCTGGAGGCGGCGCTGCCGTCGCTGGCCGAGGCGGGTCCGGACGGCGACCGGCTGGCCCGGCGGTGGCTGGAGGCCGACGTGCTGCCGTGCAAGGCGAACCTGCTGACCCGGCTCGCGGGCATCGACGAGGTGCTCGCGCCGGTGGACGCGCAGTCGGTGTACTTCGACGCGCCCAACCCGTTGCGGGAGGCGCGGTGCGCCCGGTGAGCCACCTCGACGCCTACCGGCCGACCGACGACCTGTCCGGGGTGCCCGGTCCGCCGCTGCCCGTGCTGACCGGCGGCTGGCACGCCCGCGCGGTCGACCCGGACACCTCCGACCTGGACCTGGTGCACCGCTGGATGCAGGCGCCGCACGTGGCCGCGTTCTGGCACCAGGCGTGGCCGCGTGCCCGGTGGGAGCAGGAGCTGCGCGCGCAGCGGGCGGGCACGCACTCGCTGCCGGTGCTGGTGAGCCGGGGCGGCGACCCGGTGATCTACCTGGAGGTGTACCGGGCGGCGCGGGACGTGGTCGCGGGCGTCTACCCGGCCCGGCCGCACGACCTGGGGCTGCACGTCGCCGTGGGCGAGCTGGCGATGACCGGGCAGGGGTTGGTGCGCGAGGTGCTGCCGGAGGTGGCGCGGGCCCTGTTCGACGCCGACCCGCGGTGCACGCGGGTGCTGCTGGAGCCGGACGTGCGCAACCGCCGGGCGATCGCCTCGTTCACGGCGGCCGGGTTCGCGCCGGTCGGCGAGGTGCTGCTGCCGGACAAGGTGGCCGTGCTGATGGTCCGGACGCGATGACCGGCCGGGGACCGGTCGACGTGGTGGCGGTCGGGTGCGGTCCGTTCAACCTCGGGCTGGCGGCGCTCGCGTCCACCGTGGCGGACCTGGACGTGGTGGTGCTGGAGTCGAGGCCGGAGCTGCGCTGGCACAGCGGGATGATGTTCCCGGACGCGGTGCTTCAGGTCAGCTTCCTGGCCGACCTGGTGACGTTGGTCGACCCGACGCACCCGCTGTCGTTCCTGGCCTACCTGCGCGACGCGGGCCGGCTGTACCCGTTCTACGTGCGGGAGAGGTTCCACCCGACCCGCCGGGAGTACGAGGACTACCTGCGGTGGGCGGCGTCGCGGCTGCCGGTGCGGTTCTCGCACACCGTGACGTCGGTGCGGTGGGCGGGCGACCGGTTCGAGGTGTCGGGCCCGGGTTTCTCGGTGGACGCGCGGCACCTGGTGCTGGGCGTGGGCACCACGCCGTCGGTGCCGCCGGCGCTGGCCGGGCTCGGCGACCGGCTCGTGCACAGCGCCGACTACCTGCACCGGACGCCGTCCGCGCGGCGGGTGACGGTGGTGGGGTCGGGGCAGTCGGGCGCGGAGGTCGTGCTGGACCTGTTGCGGCGCAACCTCGACGGCGGGCCGGCGGTGGCGTGGCTGACCCGCACGCCGGTGTTCGCGCCGCTGGACTACACGAAGCTGGTGCTGGAGATGACCACGCCGTCGTACGTGCGGCACTTCCACTCGCTGCCGCAGGAGCGGCGGGACGCGGTGCGCGCCGAGCACTGGCGGCACTACCGGGCGATCTCCGCGGAGACCCTGGACGAGCTGCACGACCTGCTGTACCGGCGGGAGTGGGAGCGCGGGCTGGCGCCGGTCGAGCTGCGGCCGGGCGTGGAGGTCGTGTCGTCGTCGGTCGCGTCGGGCGAGGTGGTGCTGACGTGCCGGCACCGCGACACCGGGCGGGAGTTCCGGCACCGCACCGACGTGGTGGTGGCGGCGACCGGGTACGAGCAGGCGCCGACGCCGTTCCTGGAGCCGTTGGAGCCGCACGTGCGGCGGGACCCGCGGGGCCGGTACGTCGTCGCGCTGGACCACTCGATCGAGCTGGACCCGTCCGTCACCGGGCGGGTGTTCGTGGCCAACGCCGACCTGCACAGCCACGGCGTGGCCGCGCCCGACCTGGGCATCGGCGCGGTGCGCAACGCGACCATCGTGAACACCGTGACCGGCCGGGAGGTCTACCCGCTGCCCGAGCGCACCGCGTACACCAGCTTCGACGCGCCGGGGGACGACGGTGGCTGACCTGTGGCGCGAGTGCTCGGCGGCGTTGCTCGCCAAGGCCATCGGCGAGCTGTGCTTCGAGGGGCTGCTCACCCCGGTCGCCGGCGACGGCGGGTACGAGCTGCGGTTCGACGACGCGGTCTACGCGTTCTCCGCGACGCGCACGGCGTTCGGCGGGTGGGCGGTGCGGCCGGGGTCGGTGCGCCGGGCGGCGGCCGGGATCCTCGGGGACGACGTGGTGGAGCCGTGCGACGACGTGCAGCGGTTCGTGGTGGACGCGTTCCGGTTCCTGCGGGTGGACCCGGCCACGACCGCCGGGTTCCTGGCCGAGGTGACCTCGACCCTGGCCGCGGACGTGGCGCTGGCCTCGACCGCGCGGCCCTCGGCGGAGCTGGCGGCGTTGCCGCGGGCGGAGCTGGACGGGCACCTGACCGGGCACCCGTGGCTGATCGCGAACAAGGGCCGGGTCGGGTTCTCGGCGGACGACCTGGCCCGGCACAGCCCCGAGGCGCGCACGCCCGTGCGGCTGCCGTGGCTGGCCGTGCACCGGGGGCTGGCCGAGTTCCGCGGCACGTCCGACCTGTCGGAGGAGGGTGTGCGGGCGCACGAGCTGGACCCGGCGACGGTCGGGCGGTTCACCGGCGCGTTGCGGGAGGCCGGGGTGGACCCGGAGACCTACGTGTGGTTGCCCGTGCACCCGTGGCAGCTTGACCACGTGGTGCGGACGCTGTGGGCGCCGGAGCTGGCCACCGGCCGGATCGTGGAGCTGGGCGAGGCGCCGGACCGCTACCTGCCCACCCAGGCGATCCGCACCCTGTGCCCCGTGGACTCGCCCGAGCGGTACCAGGTGAAGCTGCCGCTGCGGGTGCTCAACACCTCGGTGTACCGGGGCATCCCGCCGCACTGCACGCTCGCCGCGCCGGTGGTCACGCAGTGGCTGCGCGGGTTGTGGCAGGCGGACGGGCTGATCGCGGGGTGGGGCACGGACCTGCTGGGCGAGGTCGCCTCGGTGACCGTCCGGCACCCGCAGCTCTCGCGGGCGGGCGACGTGCCGTACCAGTGGCTGGAGACCATGGGGTGCATCTGGCGCGAGCCCGTGGCGCTGCGTCCGGGCGAGCGGGCCTGGTCGTTGGCCGCCCTGCTGCACGTGGACCGCGCGGGCCGGCCGCTGGTGCTGGAGTACGTCGGGGCGACGGACCCGGAGGTGTGGTTCGCCGCGCTGCTGCGCGCGTTGTTCCGGCCGTTGCTGCACGTGCTCTACACGTACGGGATCACGTTCAACCCGCACGGCGAGAACGTCGTGGTGATCACCGACGCGGACCACGTGCCGGTCCGGGTCGCCCTGCTCGACCTGGTGGACGACGTGAACGTGTCCGTGGAGCGGGTGCCGGCGCGGGGCCCGGAGCCGGACGCGCACGACCCCGTGCTGCCGCGCAAGCCGTGGCCGGTGCTGCGCCAGTACGTCGTGGACGCCCTGCTGGTCGGCGTGTTCCGCCCGCTGTCCGCCCTGCTGCCGCTGCCCGGCGACCGCTTCTGGGGCATGGTGCGCGGCGAGGTCGACGCCTACCGCGCCCGCTTCCCCGCCCTCGCGGACCGGATGGACGAGGGCTCGCTGACGGGCCCGGAGTTCCTCCGCTACCCGCTCAACGGCTACCGGATCACCCTGGGCTACCGCGACCTGGCCGCCCGCCCGCCCGTGCCGAAGACCGACACGCTGCCCAACCCGCTGCACGAGGCGGTGCCGATCCCCCCGGCGGACGGCTGGTGAGGGGTCGGCCGCCCCGTCCGGTATCCCCGGCCGGGCGAGGCGGCCGGAGTCCTAGGGGCGGGCCAGGGTCAGGTAGGCGAAGCCCAGTTCGTCCCGGTAGCCCCTGAGCCAGGCGTCGCGGTGGTCGTCGACGAGCGCCCGGACCCCGGCCGCCTCCGGGTGGTCGGGGTGCTCCAGCAGCCAGTGCTCGCGCGCGGCGCACCAGCGGGACTCGAAGGTGTCCCACTCGTCCCGGGTCGCGGTGGCGAGGGCGAGCAGGCGGTAGCCGCGGGCCAGGGCCAGGTCCACCAGGTCCGCCAGGCCGCCGACCACCTCGTCGCCGAAGACCTCCCGGGACCGGGGGCTCGGCGGGCGTTCCCAGAAGCCGTCGCCGAGCACCAGCGTGCCGCCGGGGCGGACGCGGGCGTGCAGGGCGTCCAGCGCCGCCGCGGTGCCGCCCCACGCGTGGGACGCGCCGATCGAGATCGCCACGTCGGCGGGCGTCGCGGACCACGTGGTGACGTCCGCGAGGTCGAGCGTGACGCGGGACGCCAGGCCCCTGGCCTCGACGTTCGCCCGGCCGCGGGTGATCGCGCGCTCGTCGCTGTCCACGCCCAGGCCCCGCGCGCCCGGCACGTGCTCCACCGCCCTGAGCAGCAGTTCCGCCCAGCCGCAGCCGTAGTCGACCACCGCGTCCCCGGACCGCAGGCGCAGGCCGGCGACCAGGTCGTGCGCCTTGGCGTCGGACAGCGGCGCGTTGAAGTCGAGCAGGGCGTGGCCGTTCAGGGGTGCGTCCGTCACGGGCCACACCGTGTCAGAACCCGGATCGATCGGAAACGGATTTATTCCTCGCCGCGCACCACCCGGCGCAGCTTGGGCAGGCGTTCGGCGATCACCCGCTCCGCGCCCCGGCCGGTCGGCTGGTAGTAGTCGCGGCCGACCAGGTCGTCCGGCGGGTACTGCTGGGTCAGCACGCCCTCCGGCACGTCGTGCGGGTAGCGGTAGCCCCGGGCGTTGCCGAGCTTCGCCGCGCCCGCGTAGTGGCCGTCCCGCAGGTGGGCGGGCACCGAGCCGATCGCGCCCTTGCGGACGTCGGCCATGGCCTCGCCGATCGCGGTCGTCACGGCGTTCGACTTGGGCGCGGTGGCCAGGTGGATGGTGGCCTGCGCGAGGTTCAGCGCGCACTCGGGCAGCCCGATGAGCTGCACGGCCTGCGCGGCGGCCACGCAGGTCTGCAACGCGGTGGGGTCGGCCATGCCCACGTCCTCGCTGGCGTGGATCACCAGCCGCCGCGCGATGAACCTCGGGTCCTCCCCCGCCTCGATCATCCGGGCCAGGTAGTGCAGCGCCGCGTCCACGTCGGAACCGCGGATCGACTTGATGAACGCGCTGGTCACGTCGTAGTGCTGGTCGCCCTGCCGGTCGTAGCGGACGGCCGCCTTGTCGACCGTCGCCTCCAGCGTCGCCAGGTCCAGCGAGCCGCCCTCGCCGACCGCGTCCGCCGCCGCCTCCAGCGCCGTCAGCGCGCGCCGGGCGTCGCCGCCGGCCAGCCGGACCAGGTGGTCCTCGGCGTCGGGCTCGACGGTGATCGCGCCGCCGAGACCCCGTTCGTCGGCCACCGCCCGCCGGACCAGCGCGCGCACCGCCTCGTCGGTCAACGGGCGCAGTTGCAGCACCAGCGACCGGGACAGCAGCGGCGAGACGACGGAGAAGAACGGGTTCTCCGTGGTGGCCGCGACCAGCAGCACGATCCGGTCCTCGACCGCGCCGAGCAGCGCGTCCTGCTGGGTCTTGGAGAAGCGGTGCACCTCGTCGATGAACAGCACGGTCGACTCGCCGGAGCGGACCAGGCGGCGGCGTGCCTCCTCGATGACCGCGCGCACCTCCTTCACGCCCGCCGACAGCGCGGAGAGCGCGGCGAACCGCCGGCCGGTGGCCTGCGAGACGAGCGTGGCCAGCGTGGTCTTGCCCGTGCCCGGCGGGCCGTAGAGCATGACCGAGGCGGGCGACGAGCCCTCCACCAGCCTGCGCAGCGGCGCGCCCGGTCCGAGCAGGTGGTCCTGCCCCACCACCTCGTCCAGGGTGCGCGGGCGCATCCGCACGGCCAGCGGCGCGTGGGCGGCGATGCGCGCCGCCTTCTCCTCCGGGTCGACGCCGAACAAGCCGTCGTCGAACAGGCCCTCGTTCACGTGTTCGACTGTAGCTTCCCCGTGCACAGCCGCTGTCCGAGCGTGCAACGGAGGTTCCGTCGCTGGTCACGGTGGGTGCAGGGTGTGCGGCATGAGCACGTTGAGCCCGGAGCGGATCGCCCGGCACGCCCACGACGCGGGGTTCCGCGGGCAGGACCTGACGATCGCGGTCGCGGTCGCGCTGGCCGAGTCCGGCGGCGACCCCCGCGCGCACAACCCCACCCCGCCGGACAACTCCTACGGCCTCTGGCAGATCAACATGCTGGGCTCGCTGGGGCCGGCGCGGCGGCGCGAGTTCGGGCTGGAGTCGAACCGGGAGCTGTTCGACCCGGCGGAGAACGCGCGTGCGGCGCACCGGATCTCCGGCGAGGGCCGGTCGTGGACGCCGTGGACGACGTACACGAGCGGCGCTTACAAGCGGCACCTGGACGAGGCGCGGCGGGGCGTCGAGGCGATGAAGCGCGGCGGCTCCCGCGGCGGGTCGGGCGGCGGCGGGTCGGGCGGGGGCTCGCGCGGCGGCGGGTTCTCCGTCGACGTGGACGTGCTGCGCGACTACGCCCGGCGGACGCGGAACTCGGCCGACGACCTCACCGCGCTGGGCCGGCGGCACGTGCGCGAGGTGCGGGAGATCGCCGACGACAGCTTCGGGCGGATCGGCAGGCAGTCCGGGTTCGCCGACGCGCTGGACAACTTCGGCGCGGCGCTGCGCAGGCAGGTCAAGGCGGTGGCGCACAACACCGAGGCGCTGGCCACGTCCGCCGGTCGGTCCGCCCGCGCGTACAAGGAGCAGGACGACGACGTCGCCGGCTCGTTCCGCGGCGGCCTCACCGGCGGAGGGGAGGGGTAGTGGACACCCGAGCGATGGCCCGGCACTTCGCCGAGAGCATGATCGGCCACCGGAACTCGTTGGCGGGCAAGGCCGAGGACGCGGTGAAGGTCCAGTACGCGCTGCACCGGACCGCCGCCGGGCTCACCGACCAGCACGACGACCAGCGCAGGGCCGCCAAGGCGGTGCTGGAGCGCTGGAAGGGCGACAACTCCGAGGGGTTCGAGAGGCGGTCGAACCGGCTGGCCCGGCAGGTGCGGGTGACCGCGGACGCCGCGCGGGACGCGGAGAAGATCGTCGCGGGCGTCACCGGCGCGCTGACGACCGGGCACACGCGGGCGCGGCAGGCCGTGGACGAGTACCTCGACAAGGCGACCCGGCTGCTGGACGTCGGCAAGTCCGTCGGCACGCAGGCCGCGCTGCTCAAGGCCGTGGCGCAGGCGGCGGACCTGGAGCCGAGGTACACGAAGGAGACCGCCGAGGCGGTGCGGCACACGCGCGGCGAGCTGGAGGACGCCGCCCGGAGGCTGCGCGCGTTGGAGAAGGAGGTCGAGCACGACGGCGTCGCGGACGGCCGCGCGGAACGCACCCGCGGTCGCACCAGGCCGTCGCGCGCCCGGGCCCGCGGCCGGTCGCGGACGATCATCTCGGCCGCCCGGCGGGAACTGGGCACGCGGGAGAGCCCGCCGGGCAGCAACCGCAACCCGTACGGGCCGACGGCGGCGTGGTGCTCGTCGTTCGCCACGGCGATGTGGCGCAAGGCGGGGGTGGACATCCCGCTGCTGCCGTTCACCGGCGACGTGTTCCGGTGGGGGCAGCGCAACGGCAAGGCGTACACGTCGCTGAGCGCGGTGCGGCCGGGTGACGTGCTGCTGTTCGGGAGCGGGCCGAGCAGCCCGGCGACCAGCACGCACATCGGGATCGTGGAGAAGGTGTCCGGCGGGACCGTGACGCTGATCGAGGGGAACTCGGGCGACGCCGTGCGGCGCAACACGCACCGGCTCAGCTCGGCGACGTTCTACGGAGGGGTGCACCCGTGATCACGGGCAACGCGCACGACCCGGACACCGGGATCGTGGTGGAGGTGGGTCCCGGCGGCGGGTTGCGCGACCTGGCGCTGGACTCGCGGTCGGTGCGGCTGGGGCCGTCGGGGCTCGCGCGGGCGATCCTGGCGCTGGTCGACACGGCGACGGCGCGGGCGAACGCGCGGGTCCGGCACGCGGTCGGCGACGACGTGGCCGCGTTGGGGCTGGACGTGCGGGCGCCGCTGGTCGAGTCGGTGGAGGACACCACTCCCGGGACGTGGCGGGTGTGATGGGCCTCGGCGAGCGGTTGGACGCGGTGCGGGCGGAGGCGTCGGCGTCCGGGGTGGCGGTGGTGGTCGACCTGCACGGGAAGCTGGTGGACCTGTCGTTCACGCGGGAGGCGCTGGCCGTGCGGCCGGACGAGCTGGCCCGCGTCGTGCGGCGCCTGGCCGACGAGGCCGCGGCGGCGGCCGTGGCCGAGGGCATGGCGATCCTGTCCGACGTCGTCCCCCCGGACCTGCTGACATCCTGAACGGTGAACTCGGGGTACCCGAACGTAGGACACGCGCGTTCCGAACGTAGGACACCCGCGAGAGTCCTACGTTCGGGACAGCAGGGTGGTCAGGTGGCGGGTCAGCCACGGGGTGTCGGCGGGCGAGAGGTGGACCCACTCGGTGTCGGCCGTCTCCTCCGTGGTCAGCGCGTAGCGGCCGGCAGCGGTCTCGGTCCAGCTCAGCACGCGGGACCGGCCGGCGGGGCCGGTGACCGCCAGTTGGCCGGTCGACCGGCGCGGCGAGTCCACGAGCGTGGTGATCGACCGGGTGGCGCGGCCGGTGATGCCCGCCCGGGCCAACGCGCGTTCCAGCGCGGGGTGTCCGCCTTGGGCGTAGGCGTCCACCGCGGCGGTGAAGGCGGGGCGCGGCAGCCGCACCTGCTCGCCCGGACCCGCCGGCGCGTCGCCGATGACCCGCGTGACCGCGGACGTCAGGTCGGTCACCGGCTCCAGCGCCACCTCCCGGTCGTTCAGCACCGCCAGCACGCCGTGCCGGCCGCGAGCCGTGGCCAGCACCCGCCACGGGTGCGGCCGGAACACCAGCGCGTCCACCGACACCTCGCCGTGCGCCAGCAGCGTGAACAGGTCCTCCAACTCGGGCGAGACGTCCACGCCGTCGGCCAGGCCCGCCTCGGTCAACGTGCGCAGCACCTCGGCGCCCAGCGCGTCGCGGTCGTCCATCGTCCCGCCGTGCGACGGCACCTCCAGGGGGTAGGGCGGCCGGCCGTCGCCCAGGTCCTCCCACAGCAGGTCGAACTCGAGGTGGGACAGGACGACCGCGGTCGCCGAACGTCGTGCCATGGGGCCAGAAGGTAGCGCCCTTCGGCGGTCCGGGCGGCGACCCCGGTGGCTACGCTGCTCCCCGTGGACGTCCCCGGCGGGTTCCTGACGGTGCGGGCTTCCGGCGCGGCCGCCGCCAAAGCCGCGCTCAGCGGGGGTGCGGCCACCCCGGAGCACATCCAGCTCCTGGTCGGCTGCACGGTCGCCCGCGGCGTGCCCGGCAGCGGCGCCGCGCTTCGGTTTCCCGATTGCGCGCTGCACGTCCTGCCCGACGTGGTCATGCTGACCGTCGCCGAGGCCCGGCTGACCGTCGGCTTCGGCGAGCTGAAACCCCTGATGTTCCAGCAGGTGCCGGTGGACGCCGCGCTGCGCGCCGTGTTCTCCGGCGCGGTGGCGCACGTGCTCGCCGCCGCCCACGCCCTCGACCCGCACGGCCTGTCCCACCACCTGCTCGGCCTGGCCGAACTGGTGCTGCGCAGCGCGTTGCGGGCGGAGCTGGAGCGCGTGGACTCGTTGGTCGCCCGGCGGCGCGAGGCGTTGGAGTACATGCGCGAGCACCTGTCGGACCCGACCCTGAGCGCGGACCGGGTCGCCGAGGCGCTGTTCATCTCCCGCCGCCGCCTCTACCAGCTCTTCGACGACGGACAGGGCGTGTCCGAGCGCATCCGCGGCCTGCGGATCGACCGGGCCAAGGCGTTGCTGGCCGATCCGGCGAAGGCCGCGCGCGGCATCGGGGAGATCGCCAAGGACTGCGGTTTCGTCAGCGCCGCGCACTTCTCCCGGACGTTCCGCCAGGTGGTCGGCCGGACGCCGAGCGAGTTCCGTAACCGCTGACCGGGTCGAACACGACGCCGGACACGAACCGGCCCGCCACGCCCGCCACGTCCAGCCAGCCCCGCCCGGTCGGCGAGTGCAGGGTGAACACCGCGAGCCGCGGGTGGTCCGGGTCGGTCACCACGACCTGGAGCTGCGCGCCCGGCCCGCCGACCGGGATGCGCTCCACGATCACCACCGGGTAGCCGGTCGCCGTCTCGCCCCGGGTCACCTCGCGGATCGCCGGGCCGTCGAGGTGGAAGCCCAGCTCGTCCGGTTCGGTCGGCCGGTCCACGCCGACCACGCCCGCCACCAGCAGCGCCGGGTCGGCGTCGCGGTGCTCGACCACGGCCAGCAGCCCCGCGCCGTGCGCGTGCGCCAGCTCGGCGGCCTGCGTGGCGGACACCTCCAGGCCGGGGTCGCGGGTGCCCTTGAGCCGGCGCAGGACGGCCAGCAGCTCGGCGGCGGTGCGTTCGGGGGTGCTTAAGGCCACCGGGGTCACCCCCGGCACGGGAGCGAGTCTCACCCCAGGCCCGCCCGGAACGCCGCCGCCGCGCCCCTGGTGGACGCCGGTCGAGGTGTGCCGAGCAGCACGGAGGCCAGCTCGGCGGTGAGCGAGGAGAAGTTCGCCAGCGTGTCCGCGACGGCGGTCGACGGTTCCGCGTCGCGCAGCCGTTCGGCGACCCGCCTGGCCTCCGCGCGGTGGTCGCGCTCCAACAGCCGGGCCTCCTCCAGCACGTCGTCCAGTTGCCGGCGCAGCTCGTCGTGCCGCGCCACGGCCCGTTCGTGGGCCTCGCCGTCGGCGGCGGTGAACGCGGCCATCGCGCCGGTGCGGTCCAGCTCGTCGGAGGCTTCGGCGAGCGCGCGTCGCACCGCGAGCGCGCGCCGGTCCAGCTCCTCGGCCCGCCGCTGGTTGCCCAGCAGCGTGGTGGCCCAGCCGTCGAGCACCTCGGCCGCCGCCCGCATCGCGCGCCGCACCGCCGTCAGCTCCGACACCACCGCCTCCAACCGCGTCCTGAACCCGTCCGCCGCCGCACCCGTCCACTCCTCCGGCGGCGCGCCGGGGACCGCGAAGGCGACCGACAGCCGCTCGCTCGCCGCCGCCACCGCGCCCGCGTGGCCGGGCGCGGGGTCGAACCCCAAACCCCGGTAGTCAGTCATGGCGCAGCTCGTCGGCCTGCCGGTAGGTCTCCCCCGCCGCGCGCAACCCGTCCGCCACCGCGTCCAGCTCCACGCCGCGCAACGCGTCCGCCCACTCGGCCACCAACCGCTCGACCGCCTCGGTGACGCCCTCCGGGCCGAGGTCGCCGAGCGGCTGCCCGACCGCGGACGCGGCGGCGCGCAGCTCGTCGGCCGCCTCGTCCAGCCGGGCCGCGAACGCGGTCAGCGCGTCCGGGTCGACCAGGTAGCCGTCGCTCATTCGCCGAGCACCGGCGGGAACGCGGGCGGCAGGTCGTCGAGCAGGTCGAGGCCCTGGTCGTAGCGGTTGCGGTGCTCGCCGTCCTCCTCGCGGTTGCCCGGTGCCGCCCCCGGCGGGTACATGCCGAAGCCCTGCGGGCCGCCCGCGCCGACGACCGGTCCGACGCCGCCCCGGGCCGCCGCGCCGCCCGGCACCGCGCCGAGCACGCCGGACGAGCCCCCGGGGCCGAACGCGCCGGGGCCGCCGCCGGCACCGTAACCGCCGTAGCCGTAACCGCCGCCGTAGCCGTAACCGCCGCCGTGGCCGGGACCGTGGCCACCGGGTCCCTGGCCGAACCCGCCGCCACCGGGGCCGAAGCCCGTCGGCGGGCCGAAGCCGGCCGCGGCCGGGGCGCCGGCCGCGGCGACGGAGGTGGTGCCCTCCGGCCGGACGTCGGGCGGCGGGGACGTCACCGGGGGCGTCTCCCGGGACGGCGGCGGCTCGACCCACGGCGCGGGGACGGGCGTCGGCGTCGGCGCGGCGGGCGCCGGCACGGGCCGGTGGTCGGGTGTCGGCTGCGCGCCGGTCGGGGCGTCGTCGAACACCGGCAGCTGCCGGCCGATCCCGTGGCTGGCCGCCTCGTACTGCTCCATCACCCGGACGGCCCGGTCCATCGCCTCCTGCTGCTCGCGCTTGTCCGGCAGGTGGTCGTCCAGCAGCTGCTTGAGCATGTACGCGCCCTGCGGCCCGTCGAGCGTGGTCACGTCGTAGCCGGCGCGGAACCACCGCTCGGCGTCGGGGTGCACCGGCTCGGGGATCGCGCGGGCCGCCTCCTCCACCGCCGAGGTGTAGCCGTCGAGGCCCGTGCCGACCTGGAACGCGCGGTGCGAGGCGTCCGCGGCCCACTTGGTGAGCCGCGAGGCCGACTCGGCGGCGGCCACCGCCGACGGCCCGCGCCACGACAGCACCAGCGTCTGCACGACCTTCTGCACGTCGGCGGTCGCCTGGTCGATGTCGCCCGCCAGGCGCTGCCACTCGTAGGTGCGGGTGGCCATCTGGGCGGCGTTCGCGGACTTGACCATGTCCCAGAGCTGCCGGTGCGTGTACGCCCGCCAGTTGATCTTGCCGAAGTTCTCCGGCGCGCGGTTCGCCCGGCGCTGCCGGACGCGCTTCGCGTTGCGCCGCCTGGTCGCGGCGGACGCCTCGTGGAAGTCGGAGTAGTACCCGCCCTTGCGCTCGCTCACAGCCGCCCCATCGTCCGCGCCACCTGCTCGTCCTCGGCCTGGTGGGTCGCGCTGACCTGCCGGAGCGCCTCGCGCAGCGCGGTCAGCTCCGCGACGTAGGACCGCAGCGCCGCGCGCACACCGCCACCGGTGTCGCTGCCGCGCAGGCCGAACGCCCGGCGCATGTTCAGCGCGACGGGGCCCTTGCCGTCCCCGAGGGGCTGGTCCATCTCGCGGTCGGTGCGGTCGAGGAGGTCCACCAGCACCGCGTGCAGCCGGTCCAGCTCGCCCACCGCGGTGGTGAAGGAGGCCGGGTCCAGCTCGATGCGGTCACCGCCCTCGGCGACGACCCCGGCGGCGCCCGCCCCGGTCGGGCCGGACACGGCCGGGGTGGCGACGGCGGCCGCCCCCCGTTGCTCCTCGCGCAGCTCATCGCGCATCCGCCGGGCGTCCTCGACGCCGCGCACCCTGACGACCATGCCCACATCGTGGTGTGCCCGCGCGCGGGTGGCCAGCACGGGTGCACAGCGGGAGCAGCGGCGGTGCACGTTCGGACAAGCCGGGGGTGATGTGCGGGGTCGCGCGGGGCGCGGTGGTGGTCGCGGCGGTGGGCCGGGGTGCGGGGCGATCGGGCGGTGGCGGTGAGGGGGCGGAGTGATCCGGATGGCGGGTTGCCGGGGTCCGTCCGGTGTTGTGCGAAAATCGTCCCCCGTGCCGTCACCTGCCGTTCACGCGCGAGCCGTGCTGCTCGCCGGCCCCTCCGGGTCGGGCAAGTCCACCCTCGCCGCCCGCCTCGGCCTGCCCGTCCTGCGGCTGGACGACTTCTACCGCGAAGGTGACGACCCGCTGCTGCCCCGCGACGACGCGGGCCGCCCCGACTGGGACGCCGAAGGCTCCTGGAACACCGCCGACGCCCTCGCCGCCGTCGTCGAACTGGCCACCACCGGCACCGTCGAGGCGCCCGTCTACGCGCTCGGCGAGGACCGGCGGGTCGGCTGCCGCACCGTCACCGCGCCCGGCCTGTTCCTCGCCGAAGGGCTGTTCGCCGACCGGCTGGTCGCGGGCTGCCGCGACGCCGGCGTGCTGGCCGACGCGATCGTGCTCGCGCCCAACGGCCTGGTCACGTTCGCCCGCCGCTTCGCCCGGGACGTGGCCGAGGCGCGCAAGCCGGTCGGCCTGCTCGCCCGCCGCGGCCTGCGGTTGTGGCGGGAGCACTCCGGCGTGGTCCGCCGCTGCGTGGACGCGGGCATGCGCCCGCTGCACCCGGACCAGGTCCGGCACGGCACGATCGGGCGCCCGACGCCCGCGCCGGTGTAATCGCGCCCTGCCGGGGTACTGCTGCCGGCATGGCTGAGTACGAGCACGAGCAGACCGTCCCCGTGGACGCCCGCGTGGTGTTCGACCTCGCGCGGGACGTGACCGCGATGCAGGCGTGGCTGCCGGACGGCCTCCAGGTCGAGCCGAGCGGCCCCGAGCGGGTCACCGGCCGGGTGTCCCTGGGCGACGAGGTGGACGAGGCCGAGGGCTACCTGGCGGCGGACGTGGAGCAGCGCCGGTTGGAGTGGGGCGACCTGGACCGCGGCGGCTACTCGGGGTGGCTCCAGGTGGACGAGGAGGGTCCGGGGCGCAGCCGGGTGGTGCTGCACCTGGACGTCAGCGGCGAGCACCACGCCGCGGTGAGCGGCGAAGCGCACGAGATCACCGACGAGCAGCTCGTCCAGGCGCTGGAACGGCTCGCGTCGCTCGCCACGCAGAGCGTTACGTGAGCGTTTTCACCTGATCACCGGGTTTGAACCGCGAAAACGGCACTTAGGGTGAACGCCGTACGCGAGGGCACGTCCGCACGTCGAGGCCCCGGATCGTCTCGTAGGGGGCTTCGATGTTCCGCGCGTTGCGCGGCCGCAACTACCGCCGCTGGGCGTTCGCCGACCTCGTCTCGGCGACCGGCTCGTGGATGCAGTTGGTCGGCCTGAACTGGGTCGTGCTCGACCGCACCGGCTCGGCCACCTCGGTCGGCCTCTCCGTGCTGCTGGGCACGCTGCCGTCGGTGCTGCTCGGCCCGTGGGCGGGCGCGCTGGCCGACCGGCTGCCGGTGCGCCGGATCATCCTGGTGTGCCAGGTCCTGCACGCGGCGCTGGCCGCGCTGCTGGCGCTCGCGGTGTGGCGGGACGCGCCCATGGCGGCGGTCTACGCGCTGACGTTCGCGGCCGGCCTGGTGACGGTGTTCGACGGCCCGGCGCTGGGCCGGTTCGGCGCGCAGGTGGTGCCCCGGGAGGACCTGGGCAACGCGGTCGCGCTCGGCTCGGTGCTCAGCTCCACGGGCCGCATCCTGGGCATGAGCGGCGCGACGGTGCTGGCCGCCGCGCTCGGCTCGCCGGCGCTGTTCCTGATCAACTCGGTGAGCTTCCTGGCCGTCGTCGTCGCGGTGCTCGCCGTCCGCCGCGACGAGCTGCACCCGCTGGGCGGCAGCCCGGTCGACCGGGTCGGCGTGGCCGCCGGGCTGCGGTACGTGGCGGGCAGCGGGCGGCTGCTCCTGCTGTTCGCGCTCGGGTTCGCGCTGTCCGCCCTGGGCCGCAACTACCAGGTCACGATGGCCGCCATGAGCCCGGACGCGACCACGTACGGCCTGCTGTCCACGGTGTTCGCGATCGGCACCGTGCTGGGCGGGCTCGCCGCGGCGGCGCGCCGGGCGCTGACCGTGCGGCTGCTGCTCGCGGCGGCCTGCGCGACCAGCCTGCTCCAGGTGGCCGGCGGGCTGGCGCCCGGCGTGGCCGGGTTCGCGCTCGTGCTGCTGCCGATCGCGGCGGGCGCGGTCGTCATCGACACGACCATGAGCACCCGGGTCCAGCTCGACACCGCCGACGGCATGCGCGGCCGGCTCCTCGCGGTCAACTCGGCCGTCGGGGCCGCCGCGGGCGCGGTGGGCGCGCCGCTGCTGGGTTGGCTGTGCGAGCGGGTCGGCGCGCCGCAGACCCTGGTCCTCGCGGGCACGCTGACCCTCCTGGCCACGGTCTTCGTCGCGTTCGTGCTGGCCGCGCCACCGCACCGGCGGGCCGTGCTGGCGCACCGCGTGCTGCGCCGGCCTCCGCACCCCGCCCCGCCCGCCGGCCACCCGCACGGAGCAGTCCGCCCCGGGGAACGGCGCACCCGCCGTGCCCGCGTCCGGGTGTAGCGGCACACATCCGCACGGCGGCACGGGTTGCGCCGCTCGGATGCACTGTGTAATCGCCCATTCACAGATCGAGGTGGCCCCGGTTACAGTCATCACGTTCCTGGGAGCGCTCCCAGAACCTCAACGAGGAGGTGAACGACGTGACGGCCCGACGATGGATCGCGCTGGCCTCGGCCGCTGCGGCAGGACTGCTGGTCGCGACGCTCGTGAGCGTGGTCGGCCCCACCACCGCGTCCGCGCACGGCGCGATGATGACGCCGGGCAGCCGGACCTTCCTGTGCTGGAAGGACGGCCTGTCTCCGCAGGGCGACATCCGGCCGCAGAACCCGGCCTGCGCGGCCGCGGTGGCGGCCGGCGGCACGAACGCCCTGTACAACTGGTTCGGTGTGCTGCGGTCCGACGGCGCCGGCCGCACCAGCGGCTTCATCCCGGACGGCAAGCTCTGCAGCGGCGGCAACCCGACGTTCTCCGGGTTCGACATCGCCCGCAACGACTACCCGGTGACCCACCTCACCGCCGGCGCGAACTTCAACTTCACCTACAACAAGTGGGCCGCGCACCCGGGCACCTTCCACCTGTACATCACCAAGGACAGCTGGAGCCCGACCCGGCCGCTGGCGTGGAGCGACCTGGAGAGCACGCCGTTCCACAGCGTGACGAACCCGCCGAACAGCGGCGCGGTGGGCACGGTCGAGGGCAAGTACTACTGGAACGCGACGCTGCCGACGGGCAAGTCCGGTCGCCACATCATCTACTCGGTGTGGACCCGCTCCGACAGCACGGAGACGTTCTACAACTGCTCCGACGTGGTGTTCGACGGTGGCAACGGCCAGGAGACCGGTGTGGGCAACGGTGGCGGCACGACGACGACCACCACGACCACCACGACGACGACCACCACGACCACGAGCAGCACCACGCCCACGACCCCGACGACGCCGACCAACCCGGGTGACGCGAACTGCATGGCGATCTACAAGATCTCCAGCGCCTGGTCCGGCGGCTTCCAGGCCGAGGTCGAGATCATGAACCACAGCAAGAGCGCGTACAACGGCTGGACCGCCAAGTGGACGTGGGGCGGCAACCAGTCGATCACCAGCCTGTGGAGCGGCGTCAACTCCGGCTCCGGTCAACAGGTGGTCGTGAAGAACGCGGCGTGGAACGGCACGGTGGCGCCGGAGGCGTCGGTGAAGTTCGGCTTCACGGCCAACTACTCCGGCACGAACTCGCTGCCGACCGTCACCTGCACCAGCCCCTGATCGACGGCTGATCCGGGGCGCCACCCCGGGGGCATCACTCCAGGCGGAACCCGAACGGGAGCTCCAGCCGGTGCCGGGCCAGCAGCCCGGTGTCGGCCAGGAGCTCCCGCGTCGGTCCGTCGGCCACCACGACGCCGCCGTCCACCAGCACGCTGCGCGGGCAGAGCTGCAACGCGTAGGGCAGGTCGTGGGTGACCATCAGCATGGTGCGGTCCAGACCCAGCAGCACCTCGGCCAGCTCTCGGCGGGCCACCGGTTCCAGGTTCGCCGAGGGCTCGTCGAGCACCAGGATCTCCGGGTCGCACGCCAGCACCGTGGCCAGCGCGACGCGGCGGCGCTGCCCGCCGGACAGGTGCAGCGGCGACCGGTCGGCGAAGTCCGCCATCCCCACCGCGTCCAACGCGCGCCGCACGCGCTCGTCCAGCTCCTCGCCGCGCAACCCGAAGTTCGCCGGCCCGAACGCCACGTCCTGCCGCACGGTGGGCAGGAACAACTGGTCGTCGGGGTCCTGGAAGACCATGCCGACGCGGCGGCGGATCTCCTTGAGGTTGTCCTTGGCCACCGGCAGCCCGGCCACCTCCACCCGGCCGGAACCCCCGCCCAGCACGCCGTTGAGGTGCAGCGCGAGCGTCGTCTTGCCCGCGCCGTTGGGCCCGAGGACCGCGACCCGCTCGCCGCGCTCCACCCGCAGGTCCACGCCGAACAGGGCCTGGTGGCCGTCCGGGTACGCGTACGCCAGGCGCTCCACCACCAGCGCGGGCGCGGTCCGCAGCGGCTCGACCGCCGCGCCGGACCCGCCGCCCGCTCCGTCGGGCATCCGGCCCGTCCAGCCTCGTGACACCATCGCCAGGTGCACCCTCTCGCCGCGTTCGTAGGAGCGGATGAACAGGCTGCCGATGCCGCGCGCGGTGGCGCCGAGCTGCCAGAGGAACCTCGGGTCGTCACCGCGCGAGATCCGCGCCACCCGCATCCGCCGGGCCTCGCCGACGATCACCTCGGCGTAGCGCAGCATCAGCGTCGCGATGGTGACCAGCACGGAGGGCAGCCGCAGCCGTTGCAGGCCGAGCAGCAGGTCCTGCGGCGCGGTGGTGGCGGCGAGCGTCAACGACGTCAGCAGGCCGAGCGTGCCCTTGGCCAGGATGTTCCACCCGGCCAACGCGCCCTCGACCGACACCGACAGGCCCAGCCAGTCCACCCGCTCCCCCGCGCCGGTGAACGGCAGCACCAGCGCCAGGAGCACGAACGGCAGCTCGATCACCGACCGCGCGGCGAACCACCGCACCGGGACGCGGGCCACCGCCCAGACCGCCGCGAGCGCGAGCAGGTAGGCCCCGAACGCCCAGAACGCCTCGCGCGGCGTGGCCACCACGCACAGCACCGCCACCACCGCGGCCACGATCTTGACCTGCGGCGCGAGGCGGTGCACCGGCGAGTCGCCCGGCCGGTGCAGGAAGCCGTGGTGCCCGGCGCTCACCCCACGTCGGTCTTCGCGTCGGTCTTCGCCCCGGGCTCCGCGTCGGTCTCGGCGTCGGTCTTGGCGTCGGAGCGGCGGCGCAGCAGCCGGAACAGCCCGCCCGCGACCGCCAGCGTCAGCACCACGCCGACGACGCCCGCCACGCCGGTGAGCCGGTCGTCGCCCGCCACCGCGTAGTCGGCCAGCGGCCCGGCGCCGAGCGGGTGGTCCTGCGCGTGCTCGGCGATGCCGTGCTGTTCGGTGACGTGGTCCAGCCCGTCCGGGTCCGGGTCGGCGAAGTACGACACGACACCGGCCAGCAGCAGGCTGACCACCGCGAACCCCAGGAAGAAGCGCTTCACGACCTCAACTCCAGCTTCTGCGGCACGCCGCGCAGCAGGTGCACCAGGTCCGGGCGGACCGACGCCACCGCGGTCACAGTGATCGCGGTGATCAGGCCCTCGCCGACGCCGATCAGCACGTGCACGCCGAGCACCGCGGCGGCCACCGTGCCGAACCCGACGCCGCCCTGGCCGCCGATGGCGTACTCCAGCACGAAGCCGAACGACGCGAGCACCGTGTTGACCAGCGCGGACGCGAACGCGACCACGGCCAGGCCGCCCTTGCCGCGGGTGGCGAGCCGGCGCAGCGCCACCGCGACGAGGTAGCCGACCGCGGTGCCGATCAACGCCATGTTGGTGACGTTCGCGCCGAGCGCGGTGACGCCGCCGTCGGCGAAGAACAGGGACTGCACGACCAGCACGATCGTCACGCACAGCGCGCCGACCCACGGTCCGACCAGGATGGCGGCGAGCGCGCCGCCGAGCAGGTGCCCGCTGACGCCGGGCAGCACCGGGAAGTTCAGCATCTGGGTGGCGAACACGAACGCCGCCACCAGACCGGCCATGGGCGCGGTCCTGTCGTCGAGGTCGCCACGGGCCTTGACCAGCGCCACACCCACGCCGGCCACCGCGACCGCGACGAACAGCAGCGAGGTGGGGGCGTTGAGCAGGCCGTCGCTCATGTGCATTGCCACCGGTTCGGACACGGCTCCCACGCTAGTTGCAAGTACTCCGCAATGACCAGCTCAGGGCAACAACGATCCCGATCACACCCGACGTGGAACACCGGCCGTACGGCGAGCGCGCGGCCGGGCGGGTCCGCCGCCGCCCCCGTCCCGACCAGGACGGGCCCAGCGCCCGGTGCCACTATGCTCTGCCTGCGATGACTCTCACCGACCGCCTGCCGGCCACCCCCGACCCCGACGTCCTCTACGACACCTTCGCCGAGTGGGCGGGCGAGCGGGGGCTGTCGCTGTACCCGGCCCAGCAGGAGGCGTTGATAGAGATCGTCTCCGGCTCGAACGTCATCCTCAGCACACCCACCGGCTCCGGGAAGTCCCTGGTCGCCATCGGCGCGCACTTCGCCGCGATGGCGGAGGGCAAGCGGACCTTCTACACCGCGCCGATCAAGGCCCTGGTGTCGGAGAAGTTCTTCGCCCTGATCGAGACGTTCGGCGCGGAGAACGTCGGCATGATGACCGGCGACGCCAGCGTCAACGAGACCGCGCCGATCATCTGCTGCACCGCCGAGATCCTGGCCAACATCGCGCTGCGCGACGGCGCGGCCGCCGACGTCGGCCAGGTCGTGATGGACGAGTTCCACTTCTACTCCGAGCCGGACCGCGGCTGGGCGTGGCAGGTGCCGCTGATCGAGCTGCCGCAGGCCCAGTTCCTGCTGATGTCGGCGACCCTGGGCGACGTCACGTTCTTCGAGAAGGACCTCACCCGCCGCACCGGCCGCGCCACCAGCGTGGTCCGCTCCGCCGAACGCCCGGTGCCGCTGAACTTCCAGTACGTCACCACCCCGCTGCACGAGACGATCGAGGAGCTGCTGCACGGCCGCGAGGCCCCGGTCTACGTGGTGCACTTCACCCAGGCGTCGGCGCTGGAGCGCGCCCAGTCGCTCATGAGCGTGAACGTCGCCACCCGCGCCGAGAAGGACGCCATCGCGGCGACGATCGGCCGGTTCCGATTCACGTCCGGATTTGGCAAGACACTGTCCCGCCTGGTCCGGCACGGTATCGGTGTGCATCACGCGGGCATGTTGCCGAAGTACCGGCGGTTGGTGGAGCAGCTGGCGCAGGCCGGTCTGCTCAAGGTCATCTGCGGCACGGACACCCTCGGCGTCGGCATCAACGTGCCGATCCGCACGGTGGTGTTCACCGCCCTGTCGAAGTACGACGGGCAGCGCACCCGGCACCTCAAGGCACGCGAGTTCCACCAGATCGCGGGCCGGGCGGGCCGGGCGGGCTACGACACCGTCGGCACGGTCGTGGTGCAGGCGCCCGACCACGTGGTGGAGAACGAGAAGGCGCTGGCCAAGGCGGGCGACGACCCGAAGAAGCGGCGCAAGGTGGTGCGCAAGAAGGCCCCCGAGGGTTTCGTGTCGTGGAGCGACCAGACCTTCGAGCGGCTGAAGAACGCCGAGCCGGAGCCGCTGACGTCGAGCTTCCAGGTCAGCCACGCGATGCTGCTCAACGTGATCGGCCGGCCGGGCAACGCGTTCGCCGCGATGCGCCACCTGCTGGAGGACAACCACGAGGACCGGCCCGCGCAGCGCAGGCACATCCTGCGGGCCATCCAGATGTACCGGGGGCTGCTGGCGGCGGGCGTGGTGGAGCGGCAGGACGGCGACATCCGGCTCACCGTGGACCTCCAGGTGAACTTCGCGCTCAACCAGCCGCTGTCGCCGTTCGCGCTGGCCGCGATCGAGCTGCTGGACCGCGAGTCGCCGTCCTACGCGCTGGACGTGCTGTCGGTGGTCGAGTCCACGTTGGACGACCCGCGCCAGGTGCTGTCCGCGCAGGAGCACAAGGCGCGCGGCGAGGCCATCGGCGCGATGAAGTCCGAGGGGATCGAGTACGACCAGCGGATGGAGCTGCTGGAGGAGGTGACCTACCCGAAGCCGCTCGCCGAGCTGCTGGAGGCCGCGTTCACCACCTACCGGCGCGGGCACCCGTGGGTCGCCGACCACCACCTGTCGCCGAAGTCCGTGGTGCGGGACATGTTCGAGCGGGCGATGACGTTCGCCGAGTACGTCTCGTACTACCAGCTCGCCCGGTCGGAGGGCCTGGTGCTGCGCTACCTGGCGGACGCGTACAAGGCGTTGCGCCAGACCGTGCCCGAGGACGCCAAGACCGAGGAGCTCAGCGACCTGCAGGAGTGGCTGGGCGAGCTGGTCCGCCAGGTCGACTCCAGCCTGCTCGACGAGTGGGAGAAGCTGCGCAACCCCGCCGAGGAGGCCGCGGAGACCGCGATGGGCGACACGCCGCCGGCCGTGACCGGCAACGTGCGCGCGTTCCGGGTGCTGGTGCGCAACGCGCTGTTCCGCCGGGTGGAGCTGGCGGCCCGGCGGAACTACTACGAGCTGGGACGGCTCGACGGCGACGCCGGCTGGTCCGCCGAGGACTGGCAGGACGCGCTGGAGCCGTACTTCGAGGAGCACGACGAGATCGGCATGGGCCCCGACGCGCGCGGCCCGGCGTTGCTGGTGATCACCGAGGAACCGGGGCTGTGGCGGGTGCGGCAGATCCTGGACGACCCCGCCGAGGACCACGACTGGGGCATCACCGCCGAGGTCGACCTGGCCGAGTCCGACGAGATCGGCACGGCGGCGGTGCGGATCACCGAGGTCGGCAGGTTCTGACGAGCCCGAGGTAGGTCCGACGGCACGGCCGCGGACCGGGTACGAGCACGTCCACGTCGGGAGGGAGCGGAGGCGGTTGACCCTGTCTCAGGACGAATTCGGCGTGCTGGGGTCCCTCGTGGTCCGGCGGAACGGCCGCTCGGTCCCGGTCACCGCCGCCAAGCACCGCATCGTCCTGGCGGCCCTGCTGCTCGACGCGAACCGCTCGGTGCCGGCGAGCGACCTGATCCGCCGCGTGTGGGGCGAGGCGCCGCCGGACCGCGCGGCGCAGACCCTGCCGGTGTACGTGATGCGGTTGCGCCGCGCGCTCGGCGAGCCGCAGCTCATCCACACCACGCCGACCGGCTACCGGATCGACCTGCCGCCGCGGGCGCTGGACCTGCACCGCTTCGAGGAGGCGGCCGAGCAGGGCGCGAAGCTGGCCGCCGCGGCGGACCTGGCCGCCGCCGCCGAGTCCTACGAGCGGGCGCTGGGCTGCTGGCACGGGCCGCCGCTGGTGGACGTGCCGTCGGAGTCGCTGCACGAGACGGAGGCGCCGAACCTCGCCGAGCAGCGGCTGCGGGTGATCTCCGAGCTGGTGGACGTCAAGCTGCGGCTGGGCCGGTCCGACGAGGTGATCGCCGACCTGCGCCGGCTGACCGCGCAGCACCCGCTGCGGGAGCGGTTCTGGTCGCAGCTCATGGTGGCGCTGTACCGGGTGAACCGGCAGGCCGACGCGCTGGACGCCTACCGGCAGGCGTCCACGGCGCTGGCGCGGGAGCTGGGCGTGGACCCCAGCGACTCGCTGCGCGCGGTGCACCACGCGATCCTGACCGGGGACCCGGCGCTGCACCAGCCGGCCGCGAGCACGTGGTCGCCGGTGTCGCAGCTGCCCGCGCCGGTGGGCAACTTCGTGGGCCGCGGCGCCGAGCTGGCCCGCGTGACCGGCATGCTGACGCGCGGCACGGCGACCGTCGTGGTGTGCGGGCCGCCGGGCGTGGGCAAGACGGCGTTCGCGGTCTCCGTGGCGCACGCGGTGCGCGACCGGTACCCCGACGGCCAGCTGTACGTGAACCTGCGCGGCCACTCCACGTCGCCGCCCCTGCCGACGTCCGCCGTGCTGGCGCGGTTCCTGCGGGCCATGGGCGTGCGGGCCGACCACATCCCGGTCGACGAGGAGGAGCTGGTCCGCGCCTACCGGACCCGGCTGCGCGGCAGGCGGGTGCTGATCACGCTGGACAACGCGGCCTCGGTGGACCAGGTGCGTCCGCTGCTGCCCGGCGACCCCGGCTGCTCGGTGCTCGTCACCAGCCGCAACGAGCTGCGGTTGCGCGGCACGGCGGTGCGGCTGGACGTGCTGCGCGGCGACGAGGCGTGGAAGCTGCTGGCCCGGTCGCTCGGCGCGGACGCGGCGGTGGCGCAGTTCGACGCGCTCGGCGAGCTGGCCCGGCTGTGCGGCTACCTGCCGCTGGCGCTGCGGATCGCACTGGGCAACCTCGTCGGCTCGTCGCACGTGGACGTCACGTCCTACGTGGAGGAGCTGCGCGGCGGCGACCGGCTGGCCGCGCTGGCGGTGGACAACGACGACACGGCCGCGGTGCGGCGCGCGTTCGACCTGTCGTACGCGGCGTTGCCGCCGGACGCGGCGCGGCTGTTCCGGTTGACCGGGCTGCTGCCGGGGCCGGACTTCAGCGTGGCGGGCGCGGCGGCGCTGCTGGACGCGCCGGAGGACGCGGCGCGCGGGCTGCTGGAGGACCTGGCGTCGGCGCACCTGGTGCAGCGGGTCGGGCCGGACCGGTTCGCGCTGCACGACCTGCTGCACGACTACGCGGCGGACCGCGCGGCGGCGGCGGGCGAGGACCTGGAGGCCGCGCGGCGGCGGCTGTTCGACTGGTACCTGCGCACGGCGGTCGAGGTCGGCGACGTGCTGTACCCGGAGCTGGGCGTGTCCGGGCCGCCCCGGATGACGCCCGACGCGGCGCGGGCGTGGCTGGACGCGGAACGGCCCAGCGTGCTGGCGGCCACCGAGCACTGCGCGGCGCACGGCCCGCTGCCGCTCGCGTGGCGGCTGATCGACGCGGTCGGCGGGTACTTCGGCTCGCACGGCCACCACGTCGAGTTCGTGCACGCCATCGACGCGGCGCTGGGCGCCGCCCGGACGGCGGGCGACCACGACGCGGAGACCATGATGCTGGTGTGGCTCGCGGCCGAGCACCGCAACCTGGGCAACCTGCGCACCGCCCAGCGCTACCTGCGGTCGGCACGACCGTCCGGTCCGACCGTGTGGCTGCACGCCGGGCTGGCCGGGGTGGTGCACCTGGAGCTGGGCGAGCTGCCGACCGCGTTCGCGTCGTTCGAGCGGATGATGGCGTTGACCCGCGAGGAGTGGGCCGGGCCGCACGTGCGGATCGGGGCGCTGGCCGGGCTCGGCGCGGTGCGGATGATGCGCGGAGAGTCCGCGGCGGCGAAGACGCTGCTGAGCGAGGGCCTGGAGCTGGCCCGGACCGCCGACGGGGTGAACCTGGAGGCGGCCTGCGCGGCGCTGCTCGGGCGGTGCCACGCGGCGACCGGCGAGTACGAGGGCGCGGTGGAGCTGCTGCGGCACGCGATGGCGGCGTGGTACCGGACCGGGGCGCGGCACGCGCGGGCCGAGGCGACGGCCCACCTGGCGGCGGCGTTGTGCCTGGGCGGTGACCACGCGGAGGCGTTGCGGACGGCGCAGCGGGCGCTGGCGCTGGCGCAGGAGCTGGGCGGCAGCCCGCGCATCGAGTCGGAGGTGCACAACGCGCTCGGCCTGGTGCTGCGGCACCTGGGCAAACCCGGCCGGGCCGTGGCGGCGCACCGGCGCGCGTTGGAGCTGGCCACGGCGGCGGACTACCGCTACGGCATCGCCCGGTCGCACATCCACCTGGTCCGGGCGCTGTCCGCCGACGGCCGCCGGGCCGAAGCCCTGCGCCACGCGCGGGTGGGCCGCGACCTCGCCTCCCGCAGCGGTTTCGGCGAGTTCGCGACCATGGCCGCCGTGGCGTTGGCGGACCTGGCCTGACCCCTCGCAGCGAGGGCTCCCGGCCGTGGTCGGGGTGGTTCGTGGTGCGGCCGGCCCGGAACACCGGGCCGTGCCCGGCCGCACGGAGCCCGGTCACGTGGTCGACCAGGCGGGACCGGACGTGCCGTGCGGCATGTGGGTCTCCACGGCCGACGCGGACCACGTCTTCTTCACCCGGGGCGCGAGCGCGCTGCACCAGCAGAACATCGTGCTGCACGAGCTGGGCCACATGCTGTGCGACCACGGGACCGACGCGGCCGGCGCGCTGTCCCCGCTCCTGGGCGACCTCGACCCGGCCGTGGTGCGCCGGGTGCTGATGCGGACCCGCTACTCGACGCCGCAGGAGGCGGAGGCCGAGCTGGCCGCCGCGCTCATCCTGGAGGAGGCCGGCCGGTCCACGGGCCTGCCGGTGGACCGGACGTTCGGCCGCGTGTCCACCGCCTTCCACCTCGAGGTGCGCCCCCGCCCGTGACCGACCCCGCCCGCTCCCGCCGCCGGGAGGCCGCGACCGGCCGCGTGCCGCACGGCCGGGGCGAACCCGCACCCATCAGCCGCGCGCTCCGCCACGCACACCGTCGGAAGCACGCACACCGTCGGAAGGCCGCGATCCGCCACGCGCTCCGCCGTCACGGGGCACGCGCCCGGCGCTGGACGGCCGCAGTCCGGCTCGGGCACCGCCGCCGTGTCGCGTACCGCCGCCTGACCGGGCTGTGGACCGAGCTGACCGGGGCCGTCCCCGGCGTGGTGCTGCTGCCGCCGCCGCACCGGTTCGTCACGCTGCTCCCGACCCGGTCGATCCACCTCCTCCTCTACCGGCGCACGGTCGAGATCCGGGACGCCCAGCTGGAGCTGACCGGCCGCGTCCCGCACACCCTGGCCGACGCCGTGCAGACCGCTCTGCACGACCGCGGCCGCGACGACGACCTCGCGTTCAACGCCTGCGCGCTGCTGATCGGGCTCCGGCTGCCGCCCGCAACCGAATCCGTGCCGGACGAGCGGTTGTCGCCGTCGTGGTCGACGGCGGGTGACATCGACCACGAAGCGGCCGAACTGGCGACCCTTTCCCGGTTGCTGCGCGATCCCGTGATCCTCGCCGTGGTCGGCGAAGTCCTCGATTCGCGAGCGGGGACGGCCTAGCGTTTCGGTTTACCCCACCAATCGAGACCACTCCTCTGGGTCGTTGACCACGTCGTCGGGGAACGAGAGCATCAAGTTCCGATACTTCGGCGGCTCACCGGTGGGGGATGTCATGGATTCCGATCCGCACGTCGACCTGGCGCGGATCGCGGACCCGGCGCCACGCACGCCCGCCGAATTGGTCTGCGCGTTGACGGAGTTGGCGCGGGTGGCCAACGAGTGGTCGGACGTGGTGCGGGGCCTGAGCGAGCCGACCCGGAGGCTGGTCGGCAGCGCGGCGGCGGCGTCGGTTTCGCTGGCCGCGCGGCGGGCCGAGGAGGCGTTCCTCGAACTGGAGATGACGCTGGGTGACGCCCAGGCCGCGCGGCGGTCATTGCCCTTGGCCACCCCGAAGGGTGAGGATAGGCGTCCGGTGGTCTAATCGCCGACGCTGCCGACCGCACCGCATTGGAACTCCATGACCTCAGGACTCCCCTGCCCCCTCTGCGAGGGCCCGGAGCGCCGGGGGGCGCTCGAGCGCACGCTGCGGGTGCTCGCCGTGGACGACGAGGCCCCCGCGCTCGAAGACCTCGTCTACCTGCTGCGCTCCGACCCGCGCGTCGCCCACGTCGAGGCGGTCACGGACGCGACCAAGGCGCTGCGCACGCTGCACCGCGCCATGGACGCCGGTCAGCCGGTCGACGCCGTGTTCCTCGACATCCGGATGCCGGGCCTCGACGGGCTCGACCTGGCCCGCGTGCTGTCCCGGTTCGCCCAACCGCCGCGCATCGTCTTCGTCACCGCGCACCAGGAACCGGCGGTCGAGGCATTCGAACTGAAAGCGCTCGATTACCTGCTCAAACCCGTCCGGGCGGAGCGGTTGGCCGAGTCGGTGCACCGGATCGTGCACGAAGTGCTCGATTCCAAGGCGGTGGAACCGGCCGCCGCCGCGCCGGCCGAGAAAACGCCCGATGTGGGTGACGAGGTCATTCCGGTCGAACTCGGCGGAATCACCCGGTTCATCCGGCTGGCGGACATCCGGTACGTCGAGGCGCACGGCGATTACGCCCGGCTGCACACCGCGACCGGCAGCGGGCTGGTCCGCGCGGCGTTGAACGGGCTGGAGGAGCGCTGGCGCTCCGCCGGGTTCGTCCGCATCCACCGCAGCCACCTCGTGTCGCTCGGCCACATCGACGAGCTGCGGCTGGAGGACGGGCACCTCAGCGTCAACATCGGCGGCGCGGTGCTGCCGGTCAGCCGGCGGCACGCCCGGCACCTCCGGCAGCTCCTGGTGCGCCGCAACCGGCAGCCGTCGTGACCTCGCCGCAGCGCCCGCCCACCCAGCGGGTCGTGGTGACGAGCCCGCGCACCCGCGCGCCGCGCGCGCCCCGCCCGTACCCGGCGTCGCGGGAGATCGACGAGCAGAGCGAGCTGGGCGCGGTCTACATGCGGTCGCTGATCCGGACCCAGCGGCGGCTCGGGCTGCTGCTGTGCGCGGTGGTGTGCGGCAGCGTGGCGGCCCTGCCGCTGGTGTTCACGCTCGCGCCGCAGGTCGCCGCGCAGCGGTTGCTGGGCCTGCCCCTGCCGTGGCTGCTGCTCGGCTGCCTGGTGTTCCCGGTGTTCGTGCTCGCGGGCTGGTTCTACGTGCGCCAGGCCGAGCGCGGCGAGCGCGAGTTCGCGGAGCTGGTGGAGCGTTCGTGAGCAGCACGTACGGCATCATCGCGGTGCTGGTCGTCGCGGTCGGCACCATGCTGGTGGGCACGTACGGGCTGCGGATCTCGCGCACGACGTCGGACTTCTTCGTCGCCTCGCGGACCGTGTCGCCGTGGTGGAACGCCTCGGCCATCGGCGGCGAGTACCTGTCCGCGGCGTCGTTCGTCGGCATCGCCGGGCTGATCTTCGCGCACGGGCCGGACATGCTGTGGTTCCCGGTCGGCTACACGGCGGGCTACCTGGTGCTGCTCGCGCTGGTCGCCGCGCCCCTGCGCCGCAGCGGCGCGTACACGCTGCCGGACTTCGCCGAGGCCCGGTTCGCCTCGCCCGCGGTGCGCGCCGTGGCGAGCGTGTTCGCGCTGGGCATCGGGTGGCTGTACCTGCTGCCGCAGCTCCAGGGCGCGGGGCTGACCCTGCACACGGTGACGGGCGCGCCCGACTGGGTGGGCGCGCTGGTGGTGGCGGTGGTGGTCACCGCGAACGTGATCTCCGGCGGGATGCGCAGCATCACGTTCGTGCAGGCGTTCCAGTACTGGCTCAAGCTGACCGCGATCGCGGTGCCCGTGGTGTTCCTGGTGCTGGCCTGGCACGCGCACGGCGCGCGTGACCTGACGGGGCCCGCGTTCCCCGAGTTCCCGCAGCGCACCACGGTCACCTTCGACACGGCGACGGTCGTCGAGGCGCCGCGCGCCACGCCGTTCACCGGTGTCGGGCGGGTGGACGGCCGGCCCGTGGACGGCAGCGGCGAGCTGGCCGAGGGCGAGCACACCGTGGCCGCCGGGACGCGGTTCACGTTCCCCGAGGGCGCGGCCGTGCCGCACGTGCGGTCGATCCCGGTGAACACCAACGACGTGTGGGCGCTGCCCATGCGCGGCGGCGAGCGGTTCCCGCTGTACGCGGTGTACTCGCTGATCATCGCCACGTTCCTGGGCACCATGGGCCTGCCGCACGTGATCGTGCGCTTCTACACCAACCCGAACGGCCGCGCGGCGCGGCGCACGACGCTGATCGTGCTGGGCCTGCTCGGCGTGTTCTACCTGATGCCGCCGATCTACGGCGCGCTCGGCCGGCTCTACACGCCCGAGCTGCTGATGACCGGCGACACGGACGCCGTGGTGCTGGTCCTGCCGAGCCGGATGATCGACGGGCTGGGCGGTCAGCTCCTCGGCGCGCTGGTGGCGGGCGGCGCGTTCGCCGCGTTCCTGTCCACGTCGTCCGGGCTGATGGTGTCGCTGGCGGGCGTGCTGAGCCGGGACGTGCTGCGGTTGCGCGGCGTGCGCGGGTTCCGGATGTCCACGGTGCTGGCCGTGCTGGTGCCGCTGGGCATGACCTGGCTGGTGGGCAAGGTGCCGGTGGCCGACATGGTGGGCCTGGCGTTCGCGGTGGCCGCGTCGTCGCTGTGCCCGCTGCTCGTGCTGGGCATCTGGAGCACGCGCATCACCACGGTCGGCGCGGTCGCCGGGATGGTCGCGGGCGGCCTGCCCGCGCTGGTGGCCGGTCTGGTGACGATCAGCGCCGGGGGCGGCGGCGCGTGGTACCACGTGTTCCTGGCCCGGCCCGCCGCGTGGACCGTGCCGTTGGGCTTCGTCGTGATGTACGTGGTGTCGCTGCTGACACCGCGGAAGGTGCCACCGGGGGTGAACCACGTCATGGTGCGCTTGCACGCGCCGGAGAACCTGGGCCTGCGCAGTCAGGACCGGTTGTGAGCGGGCTGTGGACGGCGGGCGCGATCCTGGTCGTCGGCCTCGCCGTGGTGATCACGCTGGGCTGGACCTCCCGTACCCGCAACGACTTCCTCACCCACGAGCAGCGCATCACGTTCGAGACGCTGCACACCGCGTGGTCCGCCGCTCCCCCGCTGCGCGCCGGGCTCGTGCCCGAGGCGGCGAAGAAGTCGGCCAAGCACCTGCGGACGCTGCTGGGCACGCCCGCGCTCGCGCTGACCGACGAGACCGAGGTCGTGGCGTGGGAGGGCGACGGCGAGCACCACGCGGCCGAGGCGATGGGCCTGGCCGCCGACGTGTTCGACACCGGCCGCACCCGGGCGTTCGACATCACCTGCTCCGCGCCCGACTGCCCCGTGCACACGGCCGTCCTCGCGCCGCTCACCGTGGAGGGCCGGGTGGTCGGCGTGCTGGCGGCGTACAGCCGGGAGGCGTCGGCGGGCCTCGTGCGGGCGACGAACGAGGTGGCGCGGTGGGCGTCGGGACAGCTGGAGCTGGCCGAGCTGGACCGGTCGCGGACCCGGTTGGTGGAGGCGGAGGTCCGCGCGCTGCGGGCGCAGATCTCGCCGCACTTCATCTACAACTCGTTGTCCGCCATCGCGTCCTACGTGCGCACGGACCCGGAGCGCGCTCGCACGCTGTTGCTGGACTTCGCCGACTTCACCCGGTACTCGTTCCGGCGGGCGGGTGACTTCACCACGTTGTCGGAGGAGCTGAAGTCGATCGACCAGTACCTGGCGCTGGAGCGGGCCCGGTTCGGCGAACGGCTCAAGGTGACGTTGCAGATAGCGCCCGAGGTGCTGCCGGTGACCGTGCCGTTCCTGTGCCTGCAACCGCTGGTGGAGAACGCGGTGCGGCACGGGATGGAGGGCAAGGTCGGGCCGGGGCACATCTCGATCCTGGCGGCGGACGCGGGCGCGGAGGCGCACATCACCATCGAGGACGACGGGATCGGCATGGACCCGGACGCGCTGCGCCGCACGCTGGCGGGGCAGGTGGGCGAGACCGCCGGGATAGGGCTCGGCAACATCGACGAGCGGCTCCGGCGCTGCTACGGCGACGACTACGGCCTGGTCGTGGAAACGGCGCAGGGGCTGGGCACGAAGATCAGTGTGCGGGTGCCGAAGTACCAGGCAGGCGTGCACGCCTGAGCCGATCACGGGGGGTGGGGCGATGACCGAGCCGGACGACTGCGCGGTGCACCACACCATCGTCGCCGTCGTCGCCCCCCGCATCGACCGCCAGGCGTGGCGGCCACCTCGGCGCTGACCGACCCGGTGCCGGACTCGTTCCGGGAAGCGGCCTGGTCCCGGCCGATCTCGACACCCCGAGCCTCGGCGACGGGGTGCCCAAGGCGGTCGTGGCGCGCGACTGGTCCGCCGCTCGCCCGCGGGCTCCGGGACGGGCGGTTCGACCACGAGGTGAGCCCGCACGTGGCGATGCACGCGGGCGAAGTGCACCGCGACCGCCACGGCTCGTTCGGCGAGGCGGTGAACGACGCGTTCCGGCTCCTCGACTCGGCGGTCCTGGTCGGGCCGAGCCTGTTCCACGCGACGCCCGCGCTCAACCGCTTCCAGGGCGTGCCCGCGACGTCCACGCTCGACGAGCTGCCGCCGCCCGAGGCCGAACGGGTGCTCGCCGACCTCGCCGCCAGGCTCGCGCGGCTGTGAGCGCGGCGGTCACGCCGCGTCGGCCCGCGCCCACGACGCGGCGAGCGCGGCGTTGACCTCGGCCGCCCGCTGGACGTGCGGGTAGTAGCCGGGCACGGTGAGCAGGTCCGCCCCGATCCGGTCGGCGATCACCGCGGCGGCGTCCTGGAGTGGCACGCCCGCGAGCCTGCGGTACGCCTCGGGCGCGCCCTCCCAGTCGCCGCGGACCACGAGCGCGGGCCACGGCGCGTCGGACAGCGGCCCGAGGGGCACGTCGGCGTCCCAGCACGGGCGTTCGCGCATCGTCGTGCGGGCGGCCCGCAGCCGGGCGGGCGTCGGCTCGGGCGCGGGCAGGCCGACGGACCCGGCGGACAGCCTCAGGTACTCCTCCGCCGTCAGGTCGGGCGGCAGCTCCGCGACCGCGGCACGCGCGCGGGCCGGGGCCTCGGCGACGACCGGGTGGTCCGCCGCGGGGCGCAGCGCGCCCGGCTGGACCAGGCACAGCGAGCGCACCAGGTCCGGCCGCGCGGCGGCGGCGAGCATCGCGGCCACCGCGCCGTAGGAGTGGCCGACCAGGTGCGCGCCGTCGCCCGGCAGCCCGACGGCGTCCCGGGCGTCCACCTCGTAGTCGGTGCCGTGCGGGCCGTCGAGGTCGGGGCTCTTCCCGAAACCGCGCCGGTCCACCAGCAGCAACCGCCGGTGGGCGGCGAGCGGGCGTTGCGCGCCGAAGCCGTGGTCGTCGTCCGCGCCCCAGCTCAGCACCCCGTGCAGGAACACGGCCGGCGGCACGTCGGCGGGGCCTTCGACGACGGTCGCGTGGACGGGAGTCATGCCCCGGTCAACCGGCCCTCAGGCCGCGACGAACGCCAGGTCCAGCGCCGCCGCGCCCGCGGCGGTGAGGCGGGCCGGCGCGCGGTGGCCGGGCGCGACCGGGGTCGCCGCCTCGATCAGGCCCGCGTGCACGAGCGCCCGCGCCGCGGTCGGGTCGCAGAACGGCAACCCGTCCACCCGCACGTCCGGCTCCGCGCTGCCGGTCAGGTCGACCCGGTCCGCGGCGGTCGCCCGGAGCAGGGCCACCTCGCGTCTCGACAGCTCCATCGGGACACACCTCCATCGGGAACCGCGGGCACGCGGTCCCCGTTCGTTCACCCCGCGGCGCGCGCGCCGCGCCTTTCCGCTGCTTCGAGCACCAGCCGCAGCCACTCGGCGTCCTCCGCCAGACCTTCCACCGCGACCCGCCGCAGCCGCGGCCACAGCCCGGCCTCGGTCCACTCCTGGAACCGCCGGTGCACGGTCGGCACCGTCACGCCGAACGTCGGCGGCAGGTGCCGCCAGGCGCAACCGCTGGTCAGGACGAACACGATCGCGGTGAAGATGGCGCGGTCCGACACCCGGCCCCGGCCACCGCCCTGCCGGCGGACCTTCGCCGGCGGGAGCAGCGGCTCGACCACGGCCCACAGCGACGGCGGCACCAGGCGCACGGCCAGCTGCTCGATCACCTCGGCGTGCGGCGGTCGGGGAGGCGCTTCCGGGGCCCGGCGCACCCACGGCTCCTGCCGCTGGGCGTCCCCGCGCTGGCGGGCGCGGAGCAACATGGCCAGGGCGGCGTCGTCGGTGCGCCGGGGAGCGACCGCGGGGTGCGCGTGCTGCTGCACCTGCCGGGCGATCTCCGCGCCCACCGTCCGACCGAACGGCTGCGCTGGTCGTACGTAGTTGGTCATCAGGTCCTCCGCCCAGGACTGTCGTGATGCCCATCACGCTAGGAACACCGACGCCCCCTGGTAAGGGAACGCGCGCCGAACGGGAGTGGTCCAGCGTCACGCGGCCCCCCGCGCTCCGCCGAACGGCCACGCCAGAGCGACGAGCGGATGAGCGGTCACTCCCCGGAGCGCGCCGTGCACGGATACGCTCGAAAGCGTGACCACTCCGCCGCGACTCCTCGCCACCAGCGACCTGCACGTGACCTACCAGCAGAACCGCGACTTCGTCGACGCGATCCGCCCGCGCTCACCCGGCGACTGGCTGATCGTGGCGGGCGACGTGGCGGAGAAGTTCGACGACATCGAGTGGGCGCTGGGCGTGCTGCGCGGCCGGTTCGCCAAGGTGGTGTGGTCGCCGGGCAACCACGAGCTGTGGACGACGAAGGACGACCCGGCGCAGGCGCGCGGCGAGGTGCGGTACAAGCAGCTCGTCGAGCTGTGCCGCAGCATCGACGTGCTCACGCCGGAGGACGAGTACGCGGTGTTCGAGGGCGCGGGCGGCCCGGTGGCGGTCGCGCCGCTGTTCACCCTCTACGACTACACGTTCCGCCCGGCGGGCACGACGGACAAGGCGTCCGCGCTCGCCGTGGCGCAGGAGGCCGGCGTCATCTGCACCGACGAGTACTTCCTGCACCCCGACCCGTACCCGAGCCGCGAGGCGTGGTGCGCGGCGCGGATCGAGGAGTCCGAGCGCCGGTTGCGCGCCGTGGACCCGTCGTTGCGCACCGTGCTGATCAACCACTGGCCACTCGTCCGGGACCCCACGTTCGTGTTGCGGTACCCCGAATTCGCGCTGTGGTGCGGTACGGAGCGGACCGCGGACTGGCACCTGAGGTTCCGCGCGGCGGTGATGGTCTACGGGCACCTGCACATCCCGCGCACGATCCGCAAGGACGGCGTCCGCTTCGACGAGGTGTCGCTCGGCTACCCGCGGGAGTGGCAGCCGCGCGGCTGGACCGCCGCCCCGCTGCTGGACGTGCTGCGCGAGGGGGACGCCCGATGATCACCGACCTGCTCCCCCCGCCGGTGTCGGCGGTCGACTCGTTCGGCGACCCCGACGGGGTGCGGTTGTTCCCCGAAGAGGAGGAACACGTCGCCCGTGCGGTGGACAAGAGACGCCGCGAGTTCGCCACGGCCCGGCACTGCGCGCGCACCGCGCTGACCGCCCTCGGGTTCCGGCCCGGCCCGCTGCTGCCGGGCCCGAACCGCGAGCCGCTGTGGCCCGAGGGGGTCGTGGGCAGCATCACGCACTGCAACGGCTACCGGGCCGCCGCCGTGGGCCTGGCGTCGCAGGTGTGGACCATCGGCATCGACGCCGAGCCGAACGCGCCGACCCCCGACGGGGTGCTGAACGCCATCGCGGTGCCCGGCGAGCTGGCCCGGATGGGTGAGCTGCGGGCCGCCGGCGACAAGGTCGCGTGGGACCGGCTGCTGTTCAGCGCGAAGGAGACGGTGTACAAGGCGTGGTTCCCGCTGGCGCGCAAGTGGCTGGGGTTCGAGGATGCGGAGGTGACCATCAACCCGGACGACGGCACGTTCACCGCGCGGATCCTCATCGAGCCGCCCCTGGTGGACGGGGTGCCGCTGGACGGGTTCACCGGTCGCTGGCTGGCCCGGGAGGGGTTTGTGGTGACCGCGATCGCGGTACCCGCGCGCTGATCGAAGGGTGCGGAAGGCGGCGGTATGGGCGACGAGGTCGGGCGGCAGGAATTCACCCGAGATGACCGGACGCGGTACCGCACGAAGGTGCGCCGCTGCCTGGACGTGTTCGCCCGGATGCTCAGCGAGTCGAGGTTCCAGTTCGACCGGCCGACCACCGGGTTGGAGATCGAGCTGAACCTGGTCGACGACGCGGGCGACCCGGCGATGCGCAACGCCGAGGCGTTGGAGGCGATCTCCGACCCCGACTTCGTGACCGAGCTGGGCCAGTGGAACCTGGAGATCAACGTCGCGCCCCGGCTGCTGACCGGCGGCGGGATCTCGGCGTTCGAGGACGTGGTGCGGAGGTCGCTGAACGAGGCCGAGCACAAGGCCCGCGACGTCGACGCGCACATGGTGATGATCGGCATCCTGCCGACGCTGCAACCGAAGCACCTGGCGGTGGACGCCCTCTCGGGCAACCCCCGCTACACGCTGCTCAACGAGCAGGTCCTCGCCGCCCGGGGCGAGGACCTGCAGATCTCGATCAGCGGCGTCGAGCGGCTCCAGCTCACCGCCGACTCGATCGTGCCGGAAGCCGCCTGCACGAGCACGCAGTTCCACCTCCAGGTGTCGCCGGAGGACTTCGCCCCGTACTGGAACGCCGCGCAGGCCATCGCGGGCGTCCAGGTCGCGGTCGGCGCCAACTCGCCGTTCCTGCTCGGCAAGGAGCTGTGGCGGGAAACCCGGATCGCGCTGTTCCAGCAGGCCACCGACACCCGCAGCGACGAGCTGAAGGAACAGGGGGTCCGGCCGCGCGTGTGGTTCGGCGAGCGGTGGATCACGTCCATCTTCGACCTGTTCGAGGAGAACGTCCGCTACTTCCCGGCCCTGCTGCCGATCTGCGACGAGGAAGACCCGGTGCAGGTCCTGGAACGCGGCGACACGCCGTCGCTGGCCGAGCTGCGGCTGCACAACGGCACCATCTACCGCTGGAACCGCCCCGTCTACGACGTCGTGCGCGACCAACCGCACCTGCGCGTCGAGAACCGCACCCTGCCCGCCGGCCCGACCGTGGTCGACATGCTGGCCAACGGCGCGTTCTACTACGGCCTGGTCCGCGTGCTGGCCGAGGAGGAACGGCCGCTGTGGTCCCAGATGTCCTTCAGCGCCGCCGAGGAGAACTTCACCGCCGGCGCCCGCGCCGGCCTGGACGCCCAGGTCTACTGGCCGGGCCTGGGCACCGTGCCCGTCGCCGAACTCGTCCTGCGCCGCCTGCTCCCGATGGCCCACGAGGGCCTGGTCCGGATGAAGGTCGACCCGGCCGAACGGGACCGCCTGCTGGGCGTCATCGAGCAACGCTGCCTGACCGGCGTCAACGGCGCGACGTGGCAGGCGAGGTCGTTCCACCACCACTACGACCACACCGCCCTGGACCGCCCGGAAGCACTGCGCCGGATGCTGCGCACCTACCGCGACCTGATGCACAGCAACGAACCGGTCCACACCTGGCCGGTGTCCTGACCCAACCACACCGCCCTCCCCCAACCGGCGGGTTCGCTGTCTCCGCGGCGACCACACGGCCCTCCCCCGAGCGAAGGGTTCCGTGCCATCCCGCCGACCTGCCCGTCCGGCGAGGGCGCTTCCGGTCGTTCACGCCCCGAACCCCTCCACCGCCCGCTTCCACCACATCTCCCCCTCCGCAGTCCCCTCGTACAGCGCCGACAGGCTGAACATCGCGTCCACGTGCCCGCCCTCCGCCGCCCTCAGGAACCACTTCTCCGCCCTCTCCCCCTGACCCCAACCCTGCCGCTGCCCCCACCCACGCCTCCGCGCCCGCGCACCCGCATCACCCCACCGGGTCAGCAACATCCCCATCTCGTACATCGCCCACGTGTTCCCCTCATCCGCCGCCCGCCGAAAACACCTCTCCGCCCTCTCCACGTCACCGGCCTCCCGCGCCAGTACCCCCACCACCACGGCCACGTGACCACCGGCCCGCTCCCGCCGCCCCCACTCCGCACCGCCCAACGCCGGCAACGCGCCCCACAACGCGTGGTTCACCCGACCGACCCCCGCCTCCACCGCCCGCCCCCACCACCGCTCCGCCTCGACCAACTCACCGCGGTGCACCAGCAGCAACCCGAGGTCCGCCATGGCCGGCCCCCGCCGACCGGCCGCCTCCCGGAACCACTCCTCGGCCTCCGCCAACCGCCCGGCCGCCACCAACACCGCACCGAGGCGCCCCCACGCGCCGACCTCCCCGACCTCCGCCGCCCGCCGGTGCCACACCTCCGCCTCCTCCACCTCCCCGCGCTCGATCAACAGCTCCCCCAGCTCGACCATGAAGAACCCGACCAGCGGCTCCTCGGTCACCTCCACCGCCCGCCGCAACCACCGCTCCGCCTCACCGACCTCCCCCCGCACCCGCAACCGCGTGCCGACCACCGCCAGCGCCCGCGGGTGCCCCATCTCCGCCGCCCTCCGGTACCACTCCTCGGCCTCCCCGACCGCCTCCCCTTCCGCGAGCGCCATCACCGCCTCCACATCACCCCGCTCCGCCGCCCGCCGCAGCCACCCCCGCGCCTCATCCACCGACCCCGCCGCCCGCGAGAGCCGCGCCAACCCGTGCATCGCCACCACGTCACCGGAGCCCGCCGCCCGCCGGTACCACCACACCGCCTCCCCGACCCGCCCCCTCTCCTCACACAGCAGCCCCAGCAGGTTCATCGCGTCCACCGCACCGTCCTCGGCAGCCGCGCGGTACCAGACCTCCGCCTCCGCGACATCACCCCTGCGCGCCGCCGCCACCCCCAGCCCGACGACCCCCGCCGATCCCTCCACCGCAAGCCCCCTACTCCGTCGTGAACACCACGTCCACCCAATAGTTGTGGCTCGTGGCCGTCCTCGGGAAGTCCGGGAAACCCTGGATGCGCCCGAACATCCCGTTGGGCGTATCCGGCCCGCCCGGAGCGGTCAACCGCGGCGTGGTGACGCCACCCGACGCGAAGTAGCCCGGCGTCTCCGACTGACGCCCCTGCGACGTCGTGTACCACGCGAGGTACGTCGTCCCGGCCGTCACGGGCACCGGCTCGGCGAAGGTCATCCGCTGCCACCCCGACGCCGTCTCGCCGAGGAACGTCCCCGTGGCCAACGTCGTGTCGTCCGGCAGCGACAGGGCGGCGGTGTGCGTGCCCCCGTTCGCGACCGACTTGTAGTACTTCACCCCGGTCACGAACCCGTCGACCGCCGGCACGAACTTCACCCCGATGCCCGCGCCGCCGAAGTACGAGCCCTCCGGGACCTCCGGCACCGCCGCCTCGCTGAACAGCGAGCACGGGCACGGCGGGTCGCCCGTCGTGTACGACCACGTCACGGTCTCCGAGGCCACGTTCCCGAACACGTCGGCCGCCCGCACGGTCGCGGTGTACGCGGTGCCCCGGACCAGCGGCGCGACCGGCGTCCAGACCAGCGCCCGGTTGCCGTCGGCACGGGTCAGCGTGCCGCGTATGGTCACGCCGTGCGAGTCCACCACCCGGAAGGACGTCCCCGTCACGCTGACCTGCTCGTCGTAGGTGACCGTGAGCGCACCGCCCAACTCGACGTCCGCCGCGTCGTCGGCCGGCGTGTGTCCCATGTGGACCGGCGGCGTCGTGTCGGTGAACGGGGTGAAGTCCACGTCCACCCAGTAGTTGTTGCCCTCGTAGGACCGGTCGGGGAAGCCGCCGCCCGGCGCGAACACGCCCGCCGCGGCGCCGCCCGACGTGACGAGCGGCGACGAGACCACCGGGTTGCGGCGGGTGAAGTACCGCTGGTCGACCGAGTAGTGCCCAACGGTCGTCGTGTAGGAGGCCACGTACACCGCGTCCCGGGCGATCGGCACGGGTTCGGCGAACACGAGCGTCTGCCAGCCCGTCGCCGTCTCGCCGGTGAACGTGCCGGTCGCGAGCCGCTCGCCGGCGGCGGACCAGAGCGACCCGGTGTGGGTGCCGGTGTTGCCCTCGCCCTTGTGGAACCGGACCGCGTTGACCCAGCCGCCGCGCCCGGCGGAGAACCGCACGCCCAGCTCGTACCAGCCGGCGTCGTTCGCGGACGGGGTGGTCGGCACGGTCGCGGTGCTGAACAGCGAGCACGGGCAGGCGTCCTCGGCGCGCGTGGTGACCGACCACGTGACCGGTTCCGCCAGGGTGTTGCCGTTGACGTCGGCCGCCATGACCCGCGCCGAGTAGCGGGTGCCCGGCTTGAGCGGGCCGTCCGGCGTCCACGTCGCCGTCCGGCCGTCCGCCGACAGCGCGGCCGTGCCGTGCAGCGACGCGCCGCCGTCGTCGGCCAGCGTCACGGAGAGCGATTCCGGGTCGACCGCCTCGCTGAACCCGAGCGTCAGGGGCCGGTCGAGCGGCACGTCCGTCGCGTCCGGTCCGGGCGTCCGCGTGTCGAGGGTCGGCGGGGTCCGGTCGTCGTTGAGCCCGTTGCGGTACACGACGTCCACCCAGTAGTTGGTCGCCAGGTACGCGTCGCCCGGGAACCCGCCGCCGTAGCGGAACACGCCGTTCGCGCCGTCGCCGGGCGCGGTGATCGGGCCGTAGGTCGTCGGCTGCGACTGGAAGTGCCGCTGGGTGGCCGCGTAGTGGCCGTTCGGGGCGTAGTAGGACACCACGTACGTCGTGGCGGGTTGGACGACGACCGGCGTGGCGAACGTCAGCGTCTGCCACCCCGTCGTCGTCTCGCCGGTGAACGTGCCGGTGGCCAGCAGCGCCCCCGTGGACGTCCACAGCGACCCGGTGTGGGTGCCGGTGTTGCCCTCGCCCTTGTGGAACCGGACGCCGAGCACCTCGCCCTTGCCCGCGAAGCGGACCTTCAGCCCGAGTTCGACGGCCTGCCCGTCGGGACCGGCGGGCACGGCCGGGGTGGTGAAGTCGTCCCACAGGGTGCAGGGGCACTCGGCCGCGCGCGGCGTGCCGGTGGTGAACCTCCAGGTGCGCGGCGCCGTCTCGTTGCCGGCCGCGTCGCGGACCCGCACGGACGCGGTGAACGCCGTGCCGGCCGCCAGCGGGGCGTCCGGCCGGAACCGGACCGTCATCCCGTTGCCGGACGACGACGTCGCGCCCGCGACCGGGCCGCCCGGACCGATGAGCGCGAACTCGGCGGAGCCCGGCGCGACCGGCTCGTCGAAGGCGGCCGTCACCTCCTCGGTCAGGGGGACGCTGCCCGCGCCGTCGACCGGCGTGGTGCCGGTCAGGTCCGGCGGCCGGGTGTCCGCGCCGGGTTCGGGGGCCCACACCACGTCCACCCAGTAGTTGGTGTCGGACGCCCCGGTGTCCGGGAAGCCGCCGCCCGCGCGGAACACGCCGTTGGGGCCGTCCACGCCGGTCTGGAGCCCGGTCAGCGGCTCCAGCCGGCGGGAGGACCGCGCGAAGTACCCCAGGTCGAACGAGTAGTGCCCGGCCGGGGCGAAGTACGAGGCGATGTAGGTGGTGTCGCCGGAGACCGCGACGGGCGACGCGAACACGAGGGTCTGCCAACCGGTCGCGGTCTCGTCGCGGAACGTGCCGGTCGCCAGCCGCACGCCCGTGGCCGACCACAGCGAGCCGGTGTGGGTGCCGGTGTTGTTCGGCCCCTTGTAGAACCGCACGCCGCGCACGTGCCCGTCGTGCGTCGACCGCCACTTGACGCCCAGTTCCAGCGCCGCGCCGTCGACCGCGTCGACCGATCCGGGCACGTCGGCGTCGGACCACAGGCCGCACGGGCAGACCCGGGGCGCGACGTCGACCTCCGCGGACGCCTCGCCGACCGTGCCGAGCGCCGCGTCGAGCGCGCGGACCCCGAGCCGCGCCGGGCCGGACGCGGACGGGGTGAAGGTGTGCGTCCACGTCGTCCGACCGGCCTGCCACCCGGCGGCCTGCCAGGTCGCGCCGCCGTCGGTCGACACCTCGACCGCGGCCACCGGGCTCTCGTCGGTCACGGTGCCGCCGAAGGTGTACGGCGTGCCGACCGTCGCCGTCGCCGGGACGTCGGTGAACGCCGTCGGCGTCGCGGCGACCGCGACCGGCGCGTGCCACGGCGTCGGCACGACCACCAGCGCGACGGCGAAGACGGCGACCGATAACAGCCTGGCCACCGCCGATCCGGATCCGTGTCGTGCTGCAGAACTCGCGAGCATTCGGCCCACCCCGTGTCGCGGAGCCTCGGCCGGCCCCGGTTGCACGCCGGTGATCGGGACCGGCCGCGGGACCGTTACCGGGTACGCCCTCTGCCCGCCGACCGTGGTCCTGGTGGCGCAAAGGGGTTCCTCCGCGCACGGCCGCCGACCGCATCGGGGCGGAGAGCGCCCCGATGCGGTCGACTCCGGCGATCAGCTCGTCGGGAAGTTGTCCGGCGTCCGCATGCGGTCCCGGATCCAGACGCCCGCCGGCTTCAGCACGGCCGTGCCGGCGAACGTGGACCCCGCGCAGGTGCCCTCCTTGAACACCGCGCCCGACCGGAAGTCGTCGGAGAAGTTCCAGTTCGTCCAGCCGATCTTGTTGGCCGCCAGGAAGTCCAGGTACTTCTGGCTGTAGGCGAAGTCGTTCGCGCCGTCGCCGGTGTAGGTCTGGGTGCCGAACTCGGTGACGAAGATCGGCAGCCGCGCCGCCGCCCGCTGCAACGCGGCGAAGTACTCGTCCTGGTGCGACGCCGCGTAGAAGTGGAACGTGTACATGAAGTTCGTGGCGTTGATCGGGTTCGAGATGATGTCCTGCTCGCTGCGCCCGTCCGAGATGCCGAGCGACCCCCAGCCGTGCGTGCCGACGAACACGACGCCGTCCGGGTCCTGCGCCCGGATCACCGGGATCATCTGCTCCGCGTAGGACTTGATGCCCGCCCACGACACGTTGTTCGGCTCGTTCGCGATGTCGTAGATGATGTTGGTCTTGTCCCGGTGCCGCTGGGCGACCTCGGTGAAGAACGTGCGCGCCAGGGAGAGGTTCGCGTTCGGGTCGCCCGGGTCGAGCTGGTGCCAGTCGACCAGCGCGTACAGGCCGCGCCGCGTCGCCTCCTCGATGTAGCCGTGCACCAGGTCGGTGAACTTGCGCGGGTTCGTCTCGTAGCCGCCTTCCTGCACGTACATCGAGATGCGCAGGACGTCCGCGCCCCAGTCGTTCGCCAGCGCGTCCAGCGACGCGGTCTTGACGCACTGCGAGTACCACTGGATGCCGTGCGTGCTCATGCCGCGCAGCTGGATCGGCTTGCCGTACTGGTTGCACAGCTTCACGCCGCACACCCGGAGCTGCCCGTTGACGTCCGCGGGGCGGCCCGCGCCGGTCGTGCCGGTGTCCACGCCGAGCCGGTCGAGGTTGGGGCCGCCGCCGGCCGTGGTCGCGGTGGCGCGGACGCGGTTCACGCCGGCCGCGAGCGTCACCGCGGCCGTGCCGGTGGACCAGGTCGACCACGCGCCGGTGCCCGGGAACGCCACGCTCACCGCGGAGCCGCCGTTGACCGTCACGCTCATCGGCCGGTTGGTGGTGGTGCCGTTGGCGTACCGGAAGGACAGCGTCGCGGGACCGGCGGTCGCGGCGCTCACGGTGAACTCGACGTACGCGCCGGCCACGTTGTCGTAGTTGACGAAGCCGCTGCCGGTGTAGCCGGCGTGGTTGGACTCGACCACGCCGCCGGAGATCGACGCGCTCTCCGCCTGGTGCTCGGTCACGGCCGCCGCGCCGACGTCCGCCGCGCCGACGTCGGTCAGGGTCGAGGCCGAGGCGGCGGGCACGGACAGGACCGCCGCCACGAGCGGGGCCAACAGGGGCAGTACGGGCCATCGGGGTGCCACAGGGTGCCTCCCACGGGTCACAGGGGTGGAGGTGGAACACGCTGGCGGCGGCTCAGTTAGGAAACTTTCCTATCTGTTGCGTGGATCACAGCACCCCGGGACACCCGCTGTCAACGGTGCGCCCCTAGTAGTCGTCGCCGCCGAAGAAGGTCTCCTCCAGCCGGTCCGCCGTGCCCGCGAGCAGCGCCAGCGGCTCGGTGAACTCGTGGATGTCCAGGTCGGCCAGCGGCAGCGAGTGCCGCAGCACGACGTGGTCGCCCATGATCGCCGCACCGCAGGCGATGGTCGAGTTGCCGACCTCGGCGAGGAACGCGTGCAGGTCGACGTTCGCCGCCAGCCCGATCGGCGAGGCGATCTGCACCCACTCGTGCAGCTTGTCGAGCACCTCGCGGACCAGGATGACCACCTGGGTCCGCTCGTCGTCCTCGTCGTACTGCTCGAAGTTGAACAGGATCCGGATCTCGTCCTCGTTCTCCGCGATGACGTCGTAGGTCTCGTGCACGTACGCGGCGAGGTCGCCCCAAGTGGCCATGCGATCACCCTACGGGCGCGACCGCCGCCCACACCGCATCGGCGACCCGGTCGGCCGCGGCGGCCAGGTCGAGCGCGCCCGCCAGGTGCCGCCGGGCGCACTCGTGCGCCGGTCCCATCACCACCGGGTCCAACGCCCACAGCGGCAGTTCCCGCAGCTCGCCCGCCGCCATCCGGGCCGCGAACCAGCGCGCGACCGGCTCGAACACCGCCGCCTTCGCCGCCGGGTCGGCGGTCGCGGGCGCGGCGTAGAGGAACCGGGCGCGGCCGGGGTTCCCGACCACCCACGCCAGGTACCGCGCCACCAGCGACCGGACGGCCTCCTCCGCGTCGCCGACCTCCAGCGCGGGCAGCATCGCCGCGACGCAGTGCGCGAAGCTCTCCCCGTACAGCACGGCGAACACACCGGCCCGGCTGCCGAAGTGGTGGTAGACGCTGCCGTTCGACACCCCGGACCGGGCGGTCAGCGCGCTGATCGTGACCGCGTCCAGCCCGCCCTCGTCGACCAGCGCGAGCGCCGCGTCCAGCACGGCTCGCCGACCAGTCGATCCCACGCCGCTAGAGTACCGCTCTAGAGCGCCGCTCCCCCAGGAGGTCACCGTGGCCCGTTCCATCCCCGATCTGCTGCGCGAACGCGTGCGGGAAACCCCGGACGCAGAGGCCCTGCGCCACCGCACCGGCGACACGTGGACGTCGCTGACGTGGACGGAGGTCGCCGAGCACGTGCGCCGCCGCGCGCTGGGCTTCCGGGAGCTGGGCGTGCGGGACGAGGCCCGGGTCGCGATCATGGCCGCCACCAGCGTGGACTGGATCCTCACCGACCTCGCCGTGCTGGCCGCGGGCGGCGTCACGACGACCATCTACCCCAGCAGCACGCCCGAGGTCGTCTCGCACATCGTCCGCGACTCCGGGAGCGTGCTGGTCGTCGCGGACCCGGAGCCGGCCGGCAAGGTGGACGCGAAGGTCGTCACGCCGGACTGGGAGCCGGACGCCCCCGAGGGCGACTACGACGCGATGGTGGACGAGCTGACGCCCGACCGGCTGGCCACGCTGATCTACACCTCCGGCACCACCGGCACGCCCAAGGGCGTCGAGCTGACCCACGACAACTGGCTCTACACCGCCGAGGCGATCCGCGAGCTGGGCGTCCTCACCCCGGACGACCTGCACTTCCTGTGGCTGCCGATGTCCCACGCGTTCGGCAAGGTGCTCCAGGTCGGCATGCTCGCGACCGGCGTGCCCACCGCCGTGGACGGCGACGTGGACCGGATCGCGGCCAACCTCCAGCAGTTGCGCCCGACCGTCGTCGCCGCCGCGCCGCGCATCTTCGAGAAGATCCACCAGCGGGTCGTGGCGTCCATGCGCGAGGCGGGCGGGGTGAAGGCGAAGCTGTTCGACTGGGCGTTGGCCGTGGCCGAGCACCCGGAGTGGACGACCCGCCGCAGGATCGCCGACAAGCTTGTGTTCAGCAAGCTGCGGGACCGGGTCGGCGGCCGGATCAAGTACTTCGTGTCCGGCTCCGCGCCGCTGTCGCGGCCGGTCGGCGAGTTCTTCGACCGCGCGGGCATCACGATCCTGGAGGGCTACGGCCTGACCGAGTCCTCGGCCGCGTCCTTCGTGAACCGGCCCGGCGCGAACAAGCTCGGCACGGTCGGCGCGCCGCTGGTGGGCACCGAGGTGCGCATCGCCGACGACGGCGAGGTGCTGATCGGCGGGCGCGGCGTCATGCGCGGCTACCACGGCCTGCCGGAGGAGACCGCCGCGACGCTGCGGGACGGCTGGCTGCACACCGGCGACATCGGCGAGCTGGACGAGGCGGGCCGGCTGCGCATCACCGACCGGAAGAAGGAGCTGATCAAGACCTCGGGCGGCAAGTACGTCGCGCCGCAGGCGGTGGAGGGCCTGGTCAAGGCGGGCAGCCCGTACATCGGCAACGTGCTCGTGCACGGCGACGGCCGCAACTACTGCGTCGCGCTGGTCACCATCGACCCCGACCTCGCGCCCGCCGACCTGGACGCGGAGGCCGAGGTCCGCCGGGCCGTCGAGGCGGCCAACGCCAAGCTCGCCCGGCACGAGACGATCAAGAGGCACGCCGTGCTGCCGAAGGATTTCTCGGTGGACGACGGCACCCTCACGCCGAGCCTGAAGATGCGGCGCAAGGAGATCGAGACCCGCTACCGGGACGTGCTGGACAGCCTGTACGCCGGCTGAGCGGGGGCGGGGGCGGTCCGGGTCGCCGCGACCGCCCACACACCCGCCACCAGCACCGTCACCACCTCGGTCAGCACCAGCAGCCGCTCCACGTACCCGAGCGGGATCACCCGCCACCACGCCGTGCCGACCAGGGCGTCCACCGCGATCGCGTACAGGATCGGGGTGAACGCGAGCGCCGACAGCAGGCCGAACCGGAACGTCCACCGGGCGTGGCGGCCCCACACCGGGTCCCGCCGCCACGGCCGGGCCAGCAGCGTCGCGGCGACCGGCAGCGCGACGAACGCCAGCAGGCTGCCGAACCGGTGGATGCTGCCGCTCACGCTCGGGCCGATCGCCCAGTTGTTCTTCGGGAAGATCACCACCATGGTCAGCCCGACCGACCACGCCGCGAACGCCAGCGCGCCCGCCGAGTGCCACCGCGCCACCCCGCGCCGCACCAGCACGGCCAGGATCGCGACCGACCCGGCCACGAGCAGCAGCACCCCGGTGTCGAACACCCAGCGGTACGGCCCGAGCGCGTACTCGCTGATGGTGCGGCGCAGGTGCCGGGTGGACTCGCCGAGCCGGTAGAGGTCGAGCCCGCCGACCAGCGCGACGGTCAGCAGGACGGCGGCGGCGCCCGCCTGGGCGACGAAGCGGGCCGGGGAACGGGTGGGCGCGAAGTCAGCGGTCGGCACAACGGACAGAACGGACGGCGCTCGGCCGGCGTTCCGGGGTTAAGGGAACCGACAGCTTCGGCCGGCGTCAGGCCGACCGGCGCACCACGAGCGTGGGCGCGAACACCACCGAGCTGACCGGGCGGTCGGGCCGCTCGACCCGTTCGACCAGCAGTCGGGCCATCTCGGCGGCCATGTCCTCCACCGGCTGGCGCACCGTCGTCAACGGAGGGTCGCACTCGACCGCCGGGCTGCTGTCGTCGAAGCCGACGACCTTCACGTCCTCGGGCACCCGCCGGCCGCACTGGCGCAGCACCGGCAACGCGCCAGTCGCCATCAGGTCGGACGCGATGAACAGGCCGTCGATGTCCGCGTCGGCCAGCTCCCGGGCCGCCGCCGCGCCGCCCTCGCGGGAGAAGTCGCCCTCGACCACCACGGGCTCGGGCAGGCCGTGCCGGGCCACGGCCTCGCGGAACCCGCGCAGCCGGTCCTGGCCGGGCGGCGTCTCCAGCGGCCCGGTGATGGTCGCCGTCCGGCGGCACCCGGAGGCGACCAGGTGGTCCGCGGCCAGGGCCGCGCCGGCGGCCTGGTCGACGTCCACGTAGGTGATCGACATGGGCCGCACGGGCCGCGCGGCCAGCACGACCGGCAGGTTCGCCTCGATGAGCTGCCGCGGCAGCGGGTCCGCGTCGTGCGTGTGGATGAGGATCACGCCGTCCAGCCGGCGCTGCCGGATGTCGTCCACCACCTCGCGGTGGTCGCCCGTGGTCAGCACGAGCTGCACGCCCAGCGGCCGGATCACCGGCAGCACGCCGCTGACCACCCGGCCGAAGTACGGGTCGTGCACCGTGCGGCCCTCGTCGGGCAGGACGAGCCCGATCGCGCCCGCCCTCCGGGTGACGAGCGAGCGCGCCGCGCGGTTGGGCGTGTACCCGGTCGTGGAGATCGCCTTCTCCACCACCTGGCGCAGCTCACGGTCCACCGTGGCGACCCCGTTGACGACCCTGGACACCGTGGCCCGGGAAACCCCCGCGATCCGCGCGACCTCTTCCAACGTGACTGGTCTGCGGTCCACGTCAGCCTTTATACCGGGAGGTGCGGTCACGCGAGGCGTGACCGCACCCACCCCGTCACTGGTAGACGCGGACGTAGTCGACCAGCATGCGCTGCGGGAAGACCGTGGTGGCGTCCGGCGGACCGGGCCAGTCACCGCCCACCGCGTTGTTGAGCAGGATGAAGAACGGCTTGTCGAACACCCACGGACCGCGGGTCGCCTCCACCGTGGCCTTGTCGATGGAGATGACCGTCACATCGTCGATGCTGAACGTGATGCCCCGGCTGTTCCAGTCGACGCGGAACGTGTGGAACGCGTTCGCGAAGTCCTGGCCGATGTCGCGCATCTGGCCGATGCCGCCACCGCCGAAGTACGCCGGGCCGTGGATGGTCTGGTACGCCGTGTTGGGCTCGCGGCCGAGGTGCTCCATGATGTCGATCTCGCCGCTCGCGGGCCACGGCGTGCCCTTGAAGATGTCGGTGCCGAGCATCCAGAACGCGGGCCACAGGCCCTTGGTGCCCGAGACCTTGATGCGGGCCTCCATCCGGCCGTAGGTCCAGGACGCCTTGCCCTCGGTGATGATGCGGGCGGAGGTGTACTGGCACGTGCCGGAGCCGCTGACCGGGTCGACCGGGCACGCCGAGCCCGGCGTGACCTCCCGCCTCGCCTCCAGCACCATGTTGCCCGCGCCGTCGGTGAACGCGTTGCGGTTGTCGGTGTAGTACTGCAACTCCGCGTTCTGCCCGGTGCCGATCTCCGGCCGCCACTTGGTCGCGTCCGGCCGGGTGCCCGCGGGCGCGTTGAACTCGTCGCTCCACACCAGCCGCAGCGGGTTGCCCGGGTCCGGGGCCTGCGGCGGTGGCGGCGTCGGGCTGCCGCCGGTGCCGTAGACCTGGAACTCCCACAGCGAGTAGCCGTACTGACCGCTGCGCTTGGTCAGGTTGACCCGGACGTACCGGCCCGTGCCGCTCACCGCGAACGTCTGCTTGAACCCGGTGCCGTTGGTGACGGTGTGGATCGTGGTCCAGCTCGACGCGTTGGCCGAGGTCTGGATCTGGAACCCGGTGGCGAACGCCGGGTCCCACTGCAACACGACCTTGCTGACCTGGGCCGTCGCGCCGAGGTCGACGTAGATCCAGCCCGGGTCCACCCAGCCGGTGGTGGCGCTGGTGGCCCACCGCGTGGCCGGGTTGTAGTCCAGCGCCTTCGCCGGGGTGCAGCCGGGGCACGCGCCGTCGTCCTGGAACGACGAGGCGAACGCCGGCTTGTTGTACGACAGCAGCTGCTCGCCCGGCTGCGGGTTGCCGTTCGTCCCGGTGCGGACCGCGAACTCCCACAGGGACACGCCGTACTGCGTGGCGCGCGCCGTGGTGTAGACGCGGACGTAGCGACCCGTGCCGGTGAAGGTGACGTTCTGCGTGCCACCGGCGCCGGTCGTGGTCTGGTACACAGTCGTCCACGCGGAGCCGTCGGCCGAGACCTGGATCTGGAAGGCCGTCGCGTACGCGGCCTCCCACTGGAGCGTGGCGCCGCAGACCTCGCGGCTCGTGCCCAGGTCGACCCGCAGCCACTGCGGGTCGCTGAACGCGCTGGACCAGCGGGTGCCGGCGTCGCCGTCCACCGCCGAGCCGGCCGCGAACGGGCTGCCCGGTTCCACCGACGACGCGGTGACCGGCGCGTTCAACGCCGCGTTGGCCGTGCCGCACTCCGCCGCCCGCGCGGCGGTCGACGGCACGATCAGCGCGGTGAGCAGGGCGAACGCCGAGCCGATGCGGATCAGGGACGTCCTCATGGGCGACCGTCCGCGCCGCACTTGATGATCGGGTTGATGCAGTCGCGCACCCGGCGGGCGAGTTCGGCCTCCGGCCACGCGTTGAAGAAGTCGCCGTGCATGGTGAACCCGGGTCCCGAGGCGAGCCGGAACCGCGACGGGTCGCCGTTCACCGGGTAGCGCAGCACCTGGCGCAGCTTCGGCACCGGCACCGGGTGGGTCGACGGGCACTCGGCGTTCACCGGGTAGGCCATGTGGCTCTTGTGGTCCGGCGAGTCCAGGTCGCGGCCGTTCCAGCACTGCGGGAAGTCCAGGTAGGACTCGAGCATCGTGCCCGACGGGCAGTTCACGAAGTCCTTGGACGCGCCCACGTGCCCGGCGTGCAGGCAGGACCAGCGCGAGATCGTGCTGGCGTCCGGCGCGGTGGCCTTCGCGTTGCCCGCCACGATCCGCAGGCCCAGCGGGAACGGCTGGATGCGCGCGATCACGTCGTCGCGCACGCCCTCGCCGAGGTAGTAGAACGTGGTGCCGGTCGGCTCCACGGGCTGGTTGTCCGCGTAGAGGGTCGGCACCCAGTACGAGGACAGGTCGACGCCCGGGCTGCAGTTGCTCGTGCCGGCCAGCAGGGTCTGGACGGTGGAGCGGGCGTTGGTGGTGGTGTTGCCGAAGAAGCTGTGCATGTGCGACGCGCCGGGCAGGTTCGGCGCGACGATCGGGTCGTCGGGCAGTCGGTGGCTGTACGGGCACTCCGCGAGGAACTCGGCGACGCGCACGATCGGACCGCTGGTGTTGCGGACGCCGAACACCTGGAACTCCCACAGCGACACGCCGTACTGGGTGGCACGGGCGGTCGTGTAGACGCGGACGAACCGGGTGGTGGCCGAGACGGTCAGGTTCTGCACGCCGACGTTGCCGGACGCGGTGGCGATGGTGGTCCAGGAGTTGCCGTCGGCCGAGGTCTGGAGCTGGAAGGACCGCGCGTAGGCGGCTTCCCAGTTCAGCGTGACCTGGCTGATGGCGGTGGACGTGCCGAGGTCGACGCGGATCCACTGCGGGTCGGCCGCGGCGCTGGACCACCGGGTGCCGGCGTTGCCGTCGACGGCCGCAGAGGCGGGCGTGCCGCCGTTCTCGGTGGAGGAGGCGGTGACGGGCCTGCCCTGGGACAGCAGTTCCGGCGCCGCCGAGGCGGGAGCGGTGACGAACGTCAGTGCCGACGCGGTCAGTGCCCCGACTGCCAGCGTGGTGACCAGACGACGCCATCGGCGAATGGTGGGGATCACGACTCCCCTTTCGTAGGGCGTTGCGAGGTGGTTTGGGAGAGCGCTCTCACAGCGGAACGTAAGACGGCCCCCTGTATCAGTCAAGGAAAGTCGGGCGTTCCGGTCATCCCGTAACACCGACCGAGAGAGCGCTCTCTCACACCTGAACGTGGAACCCACCCGACCCAAACGTTCGACACACGGGTCCCGGACGTACGACTCACGCGTGAGTCCTAGAGCGTTATTCAGAAGGTTGATCTTGGGGTGGCAGCGCAACAGCCCCGTCTGGGTAGGGTCGGTTTCCTCTCACAGAAGCT
>NZ_JBSGBG010000047.1:0-72651 GCF_053601135.1 Actinosynnema sp. NPDC004786
ATCGGGTAACTGTTGACGTTCCCGTTCTGCCAGATGTCCAACAAGTCCTCGGTCGTCCGCCACAGATCGGCGACCTCACCCCAGTTGTACTTGTCGCCGGTGATGGCGTGCAGGCTGTTGGGGTTGATGCTGTAGACGATCGGCCGGCCGGTGGCCCGCAACGCGTCGCGCATGGCGGTGAACCGGGCGACCTGCTCGTCGCGCGTGCCCCAGGGGTTGCACCAGTCGTACTTCAGGTAGTCCACGCCCCAGGACGCGAACGTCCGGGCGTCCTGCGCCTCGCGGCCCCCGCTGCCGGTCGAGCCGGGGTAGGTGCCGACCCGCTGCGCGCAGGTGCGGTCGGTCGGGGCCATGTAGATGCCGAACTTGAGGCCCCGGGCGTGGATGTAGTCGCCCAGCGCCTTCATGCCGCTCGGGAACCGGCCGGCGTGCGCGCGCAGGTTGCCCGCGCCGTCGCGCTCCGGCTCGTACCAGCAGTCGTCCACCACCACGTACTGGTACCCCGCGTCCCGCATCCCCGAGGACACCATCGCGTCCGCCGCCTGGCGGATCAGGCCCTCGTTGATGTTGCAGCCGAACGAGTTCCACGAGTTCCACCCCATCGGGGGCGTCAGCGCGGGGCTGCCGGGAGCGGCCGCGGCGGTGTCCGGGGCGGGCGGCGCGGTGGTCACCACGGCCGCCAGGGCGGCGGCGGCCGTGAGCAGGTGCAGGAGTCGCCTCCGCGGTCGAGTGGGCGTCATTGCCTCTCCTTGACTCTCGTCGCCCGGTGCGGGCAGGAGGTCTGCGGTGTTCTGTTAGCGCTAACAACCACTGCCGACCGGTCGGGCGACTCGACCGGTGCGCCGGGTGATCAGGTGGACATTGAACGTTACATTAGAGAGCGCGCCCGGCGGTGTCCAGGCTTGGGCCGAAGCCGACCGGGCCGCCGGTCAGGCGCTGCCGCCCCGCACGAGGTCGGTGGGCAGGAGCAGGCCGGGCTCGTCGTCGTGACCGTGCTCGACCTGGCGCAGGCAGCGGGCGACGAGTTCGTGCGAGATGCGCTCGACGGGGATGCGGGCGCCGGTCAGCGTGGGCTCGGTGACCAGGCCGACCGCGCCGCCGTCGAAACCCGTGATCGCCACGTCGTCGCCCACCCTGAGCCCGAGCGAGTGCGCGACGTTGACCACGACCGCGGCGACCGCGTCGCTGCCGGTCACGATCGCGCTCGGCGGGTTCTTGCCGGTCAGCAGTTGCCGCGCGCGGCGGCGGACGCCGCTGTCGGGGCCGCGGAACACCGAGGTCTTGGGCAGGCGGATGCCGTGGTGGGCCAGGCGCCGCACGACCCCGTCGAGCCGGTCGAGCTTCCAGTACTGGTCGCCGTCGGCCCCGAGGTAGGCGAACCGCCGGTGGCCCTCGGTGACGAGCAGGTCCACGATCTCGCGCATGCCGGCCGCGTTGTCGACGTCCACCCAGCGCTGCGGCAGGTCGGGCGCGAGGCGGCCGAAGCAGGCGAACGGGATGCGGCTGTCGGCCAGGAAGCGGGCCCGCTCGTCCTCGACGGTCGACTCCGACAGGATGATCGCGTCCACGGCGTGCCGGGCGACGAGGTCCTTGAACACGCCCAACGGGTCGTCCCGGCGGTGGGTGAACACCAGGACCTGGTGGTCGACGTCGGAGGCGGCCTTCACCAGGGACTGCAGGAAGTGCAGGGTGAAGCCCTGCGCGCGGTCGAGCTGCTCGCCGAAGATGTGGTAGCCGAGCTGGTTGGTGCGGCGCGAGCGCAACGTCTGCGCGGCCCGGTTCGGCTGGTAGCCCAGCGCCCGCATGGCGCTGGTGACCTTCTCGTACGTGGCGGTCGAGTAGTACTCGTCCCGCCCGTTGAGGACGTTGGACACGGTCTGCCGCGAGACGCCCGCGGCGGCGGCCACGTCCACGATGCCGACGCGCCGCCTCTCCTGATCAGCACCGCCTCGGGACACCGGTCCGCCCTCCTGTCGTCACCCGCCATCTTTCACCCTACGTGACGGGCTCGACACATTGAACGATCAATGTTGCCGACTCGTTACCGCGGTCGCCGTTGACCGCGTCGGGGTGCCGCTGACATCGTCCATGGAACGTTCAATGTGATGCCAACCCCCTGGAGGGCTGTGTGTCCACCGCGCCACCGGTCACCGCGCCGGCCGCCGACCACCCCGATGCCGCCGACCGGATCGTCCACCTGCGAGCCGGGGGCGTGAGCCTGGTGTTGCGCTGCAAGGACTCCCGGCTGCCGCACGTCCTGCACTGGGGCGCCGATCTCGGTCCCGGGGCGGATCCGGACGCGGTCGCGGCGGCGTCCGCGCCGGCCGTGGTGCCCAACGCGACCGACGTCCCGAGCGCCGTGGCGGTGGTGCCGGAGCACGCGACGGCCTGGCCCGGCCTGCCCGGCCTGCGCGGCCACCGCGACGGGCGCGACTGGTCGCCGCTGTTCACCGTCGAACGGGTCGCGGAGAGCGGTGGCACGTGCCTGGTCGCCGCGGCCGACGCGGAGGCCGGGCTCGCGCTCGACCTGGAGATCGGGCTGACCCCGGCTGGCCTGGTGCGGATGCGGGCCACCGTGCGCAACACCGGCGACACCCCCTACACCCTGAACGGGTTGGCGCTCACGCTCCCCGTGCCCGCCCGCGCGAACGAACTGCTCGACCTCACCGGGCGCTGGGGCCGCGAGCGCACGCCGCAGCGCAGGCCGTTCGGCGTGGAGGCGCACGTGCGCGACGGCCGGCGCGGCCGGACCGGGTCGGACGCCACGCTGGTCCTGGTGGCGGGGGAGAGCGGCTTCGGGTTCCGCCGGGGCCGGGTGTGGGGCGTGCACGTCGCGTGGAGCGGCAACCACCGCACCTACGCCGAGCGCGTGCCCACGGGGGAGGCCGTGCTCGGCGGCGGCGAACTGCTGCTGGACGGCGAGGTCCGGTTGGGGCCGGGGGAGACCTACACGACGCCCGAGGTGTTCGGCTCGTGCGGCGACGGCCTGGACGAGCTGTCCGCCCGCTTCCACCGGCACCTGCGCTCCCGGCCGCACCACCCGGCCGGCCCGCGGCGCGTGGTGCTCAACACCTGGGAGGCCGTGTACTTCGACCACGACCTGGACCGGCTGCGCGACCTGGCCGACCGGGGCGCGGCGGTCGGCGCGGAGCTGTTCGTGCTGGACGACGGCTGGTTCCGGGGCAGGCGCGACGACACCGCCGGCCTGGGGGACTGGCACGTGGACGAGCAGGTCTGGCCGGACGGCCTGCACCCGCTGGCGGACCACGTCCGGTCGCTGGGCCTGGAGTTCGGCCTGTGGGTGGAACCGGAGATGGTCAGCGCGGACTCGGACCTGCTGCGGGCGCACCCGGACTGGGTGCTGGCCACCGGCGGTCGCCGCCCGCCGCTGGTGCGCGGGCAGTACGTGCTCGACCTGACCCGCCGCGAGGCGTGGGAGCACGTGCTCGCGCGCCTCGACGCCCTGGTCGACGAGTACCGGCTGGCCTACCTCAAGTGGGACCACAACCGGGACCTGGTCGACGCGGGCGACTCGCGCACCGGCCGCGCCGCCGTGCACGCCCAGACGCTGGCCGTCTACCGGCTGTTGGACGAGCTGCGACGCCGCCACCCCGGCCTGGAGGTCGAGTCGTGCTCGTCCGGCGGGTCGCGGGTGGACCTGGGCATCCTGGAGCGCACCGACCGGGTGTGGGCCAGCGACTGCATCGACGCCCTGGAGCGCCAGGGCATCCAGCGCTGGACCGGCCTGCTGCTGCCGCCCGAGCTGGTGGGCGCGCACGTCGGCGCCGACCGGTCGCACACCACGGGCAGGCGGCACGGCTTGGCGTTCCGGGCGGCCACCGCGCTGTTCGGCCACCTGGGCATCGAGTGGGACCTGGCCGCCGCCGACGAGGCCGAGCTGGCCGAGCTGGCGCGCTGGGTGGCGTTCTACAAGGAGGTCCGCGGCTGGTTGCACCGCGGCCGGGTGGTGCGGGCGGACTCCCCCGACCCGGCCGTCCTGGTGCACGGCGTGGTGGCCGACGACGACGCGCAGGCGTTGTTCGCCGTGGTCGCGATCGCCTCGGGGACGACCACCTCGCCGGGTCGGGTCGCGGTGCCCGGCCTGCCACCCGACGTCCGCTACCACGTCCGTCCGGTGGACCACGGCGGCCTGCCGCCCTCCACCGCCCTGGTCCAGGTGCCCTGGCTGGCCACCGGCGTCCGCCTGTCCGGTCGGGAACTGGCCGAGGTGGGGGTGCAGGCCCCGCCGCTGCACCCCGAGCAGGCCCTGCTGCTGCACCTGGTGCGGGAGGAGCGCGCATGACCGCCGCCCACCCGGTCCGACGCCGCGGCGACCTGCGGGCGGCCGTGCTGTTCCTGCTGCCCGCGGGCTTCGGCTTCGCGCTGTTCTACGCGTGGCCCGCGCTGCAGACGTTCTACCTGAGCTTCACCGACTACAGCCTGCTGGCCACGCCGAACTGGGTCGGGGCGCAGAACTACCGCGACGCGCTGAGCGACCCGAAGTTCGGCAACGCGCTGCTGGTCACCGCCGAGTACGTGGTGATCAACATCGGCGTGCAGACCGTCGTGGCGCTGCTCATCGCGGTCCTGATGCACCGGTTGACGAAATCCTCGCTGGTGCGGGGACTGTTGCTGCTGCCGTACCTGATCGCGAACGTGGTGGTGGCGCTGGTCTGGTACACCATGCTCGACGCCCAGCTCGGCATCGTGAACGCGATGCTGTCGTGGGTCGGGATCGACCCGGTGGCGTTCTTCGGCGAGACCTCCACGGCCATCCCGACCATCGCGCTGGTCAACGTGTGGCGCCACATGGGCTACACCGCGCTGCTGCTCTTCGCAGGGCTCCAGGCCATCCCCAAGTCGGTGTACGAGGCCGCGGCCATCGACGGCGCGTCGGAGTGGCGGGTGTTCCGCAGCGTCACGTTGCCGCTGCTGCGGCCCGTGCTCGCGATGGTGCTCGTGCTGACGGTGATCGGGTCGTTCCAGATCTTCGACACCGTCGCCGTCACCACCCGCGGCGGCCCGGTCGACGCCACCCGCGTCATCTACTTCTACATCTACGAGAAGGCGTTCCAGCAGTTCGACTTCGGCTACGCGGCCGCGCTGTCGGTCGTGCTGTTCCTGATCCTCGCGGGCCTGGCGGTGGCGCAGCTGCGCCTGCTGCGCGCGGGCAGCTCGGACCTGGACTGAAGGAGCCGTGATGACCTCGACGACGATCGGCCCGCGGTGGCGGCGGGCGCTCGGCTGGGCGGTGCTGGCCCTGCTGGTGCTGATCACGCTGTTCCCGTTCTACTGGATGCTGCGCGTGTCGCTGTCGGACAACCGGGCGCTGGCCGCCAACGCCGACTCGCTGCTGCCCGCCGGGTTCACGTTGGGCGCGTACGAGCGCGTGCTGGGCCTGGCGTCGCTCGCGGAGGCCCGCGCCCAGGGCGGTTCCGGCGCGTCGATCGACTTCTGGCGCTACCTGCTGAACTCGGTGCTCACCTCGACGGTCATCACCGCCGGGCAGGTGCTGTTCAGCTCGATGGCCGCGTACGCGTTCGCGCGGTTGCGCTGGCGCGGGCGGGAAGCGGTGTTCTTCGTCTTCCTGACCGCGCTGATGATCCCGCCGATCTTCACCGCGCTGCCCAACTTCGTGCTGATGCGCGACCTCAAGCTGCTCAACACCTACGCGGCGGTCGTGCTGCCGTTCTTCTTCATGACCCCGTTCGCGGTGTTCTTCATGCGCCAGTTCCTGCTCGGCCTGAGCCGCGAGGTCGAGGAGGCCGCGCGCATCGACGGGGCCGGGCACCCGAGGATCTTCTTCCGGATCGTGCTGCCGATGAGCCGGGCGCCGCTGGCCACGGTGGCGCTGCTGGCCTACATCACCGCGTGGAACGAGTACTTCTGGCCGCTGCTGGTCGGCCAGGGTGAGGGCGTGCGCGTCCTCACGGTGGCGCTGGGCGTCTTCCGCTCGCAGACACCGCAGGGCAGCCCCGACTGGGCCGGCCTCATGGCCGCCACCCTGCTCGCGGCGCTGCCGGTCATCGCGCTGTTCGCCGCCTTCGGGCGCCGGATCGTCGACTCCATCCAGTTCTCCGGCATCAAGTAGCCGTCCGGACACGGGTGGGACAAAGGAGTTCACCGTGCACAACAAGTTGTCCAAGCCGGCCGCCCTGGCCGCCGCCGTCTCGTTGGCGCTCGCGGGCTGCGCGGGCGCGCCGGGTGGGGGCAGCGGCTCCGACGAGATCACCTACTGGCTGTGGGACGCCAACCAGCTGCCCGCCTACCAGGCGTGCGCCACGTCGTTCCAGCAGGCCAACCCCGGCACCACCGTGAAGATCGAGCAGTTCGGGTGGGCCGACTACTGGAACAAGCTGACCACGGACCTCGTGGCGGGCACCGCGCCGGATGTGTTCACCAACCATCTCAACTACTTCCCGACCTACGCGGCCAAGGACCAGCTCCTGCCGCTCGACGAGTTCGTGGCCCGCGACGGCGTGCCCACCGACGTCTACCCCAACGGCCTGGCCGACCTGTGGACCACCCGGGACGGCAAGCGCTACGGCCTGCCCAAGGACTTCGACACCGTCGCCCTGTTCTACAACAAGAAGATGCTCGCCGACGCCGGCGTCGCCGAGGCCGACCTGGCCAACCTCACCTGGAACCCGCAGGACGGCGGCACCTACGAGAAGCTCATCGCGCGGCTCACCGTGGACGCCAACGGGGTGCGCGGCGACGAGCCCGGCTTCGACAAGTCGAAGGTGGCGGTGCACGGGCTGGGCCTGGACGAGAACAACGTCGCGGGCGTGGGCCAGCAGATGTGGAGCATGTACGCGCTGAGCACCGGCTGGACCTACACCGACGAGAACCCGTGGGGCAGCCGCTTCAACTACGACGACCCCCGCTTCCAGCAGACCATGGCCTGGTTCCGCGGCCTGATCGACAAGGGCTACCTGCCCAGCCTGGCCACCGCGCGCTCCGGCACGAGCGTCAACGACGGCTTCGGCGCGGGCAAGTACGCGCTGAGCACGAACGGTTCGTGGATGATCAACAGCTACTTCGGCTACGACGGCGTCGAGGTCGGCGTCGCGCCGACCCCGACCGGCCCGTCCGGCAAGCGCGCCACCATCTTCAACGGCCTGGCCGACTCGATCTACACGGGCACCGACAACCGCGAGGGCGCCTGGAAGTGGGTCAGGCACCTGGCCTCCGCCGAGTGCCAGAAGGCCGTGGGCGAGCACGCCGTCGTGTTCCCGGCGCTGCCCGAGGCCCTGGCCGTGGCCAAGGAGCGGTTCGCGGCCAAGGGCGTGGACATCACCGCGTTCACCCGGCCGCTGGAGGAGGGCGCGACGCACCTGTTCCCGATCACCGACCACGCCCCCGAGATCTCCGCCGTCATGGGCCCGGCCATCGACGCGGTGCTGGCCTTCCAAGCCGACCCGTCCTCGTTGACCCAGGCCAACGAGCAGGTCAACGCGCTGTTCCGGTAACCACCCACCCCGGTAACCCTGTGGAGCGACGATGCGACACCGACCGGCAAGACCCCGACTCCCGATCGGCGCGGTAGCCGCCGCGCTGCTGCTGGCGACCCTGTCGCCGACGACCCCGACCGCCGCCGCCCGGACCGAACCCGCCGCCGAGACCCTGCGCGTGGACCTCGCCGCCCCCACCGGGGCGTTCCGCGGCGGCGCGACCGGCATCCTCTACGGCCTGGGCGACCCCGGCGTGCCGTCGCGCGACCTCATCGCCGGCATGAAGCCCCGCACCATCGCCCAGAAGCCGCCGGACGGCGAACAGCACCCCAACGGCGACGCCCTCGTGGTGGCCGACGACCTCTTCGCCGCCGGCGGCGCGGACGTCTTCATCAACTCCCAGGACATCTACAGCGCCTGGCCCTACCAGGACCTGGGCATCGACGACTACATCGCCCGGCTGCGGCCCCAGCTGGAGAAGGTGGCCGCGCGACCGGACCGCGACCGGTTCGTGTGGACGATCTTCAACGAGCCCGACTGGATCTGGTACGGCGACTGGGCCACCAAGAAGGACAAGTTCCTCGCCGACTGGACCAAGGTCTACCGGACCGTCAGGTCGGTGCTGCCCACCGCGCGCATCGACGGGCCCGGCGAGGCGAGCTACAACCCGGGCAGGCTGCGCGACTTCCTCGCCTACGCCAAGGCGAACGACGTGCTGCCCGACATCGTCACCTGGCACGAGCTGAGCCCGGACTCCCTGAACCACTACCGCGCCCACTACGAGGACTACCGGGCCCTCGAGAAGTCCCTGGGCATCGGACCGCTCCCGATCAACATCACCGAGTACACCAACCGCCGCGACACCTCCGTGCCCGGTCAGCTGATCCAGTGGATCACCATGCTGGAGGACACCAAGGTCGACGGGCAGATGGCGTACTGGTCGCTCGCCGGCAACCTCAGCGACCAGGCCGTGCGCACGGGCCGCGCCAACGGCGGCTGGTGGCTCACCAAGTGGTACGCCGACCTGTCCGGCGACACCGTCCGCGTCACCGCGCCCCGCCCCAGCACCCGGGACACGTTGCAGGGCCTGGCGACGCTGGACCGCGCCGACGCGAAGGCGACCGTGCTGCTCGGCGGCACGGCCAACCCGGTGGACGTCGCCGTCACCGGTCTGGACCGGCGGTTGTTCGGCGGTCACGTCGACGTGCGCGTGTCCAAGACCACCTGGTCCGGCTACGAGGGCGACGCCGGGCAGCCACCGGTCGTCGCGGCCTCCCGCGTCCGGGTCTCCGACGGCGAGCTCACCGTCAAGGTGCCCGGCGGCGACCCCCTCGCCGCCTACCAGGTGATCGTCACCCCGGCCGGCCTCGCCCCGGCCCCGGTCGCCGACGCGCCCTGGACCTCCCGCCACGAAGCCGAGTCCGGCCTGGTGGAGAACGCCTCCGTGGTCGACCAGTCGGACCCGTCGGGTTGGCGGTACACCACGTCCGGCGGCAAGGACGTCGGCTACATGAACAACGCCGGCTCGCGGGTCACCGTCGAGGTGGACGTGCCGCGCACCGGGACGTACCGGCTGGGCGTCCTGTACGGCACCAACGGGTTCGTCGGCAGGCAGGCCCTCTACGTGGACGACGCCCACGTCACCACGCTGACCTTCCCGGCCACGCTGAACTGGCAGTACCGGGGCAGGCTCGACACGCCGGTCCAGCTCGCCGCCGGCCGGCACCGCATTTCCCTGCGCACCAGCGACCCCACCGGGTTCCTCGGCCGCCCGGCCGACATCGCGCTGGACCGCATCGACCTCACCGAGGTCACCGGTCCGGAGAAGGCGAGCTACCCGTTGGCCGACGCGCGCCGCACCGGTGGTTCGGTCGACCGCGGGGTCCGGGCCCTGCGGGCGCTCGTGCCGAACGCCGTGGTCCTGCGCCCCGGTGACGCCGTGACCGCCTACGTGTCCGCCGCGGAGGACGGCTACTACGCGTTGTCCACCACCTGGTTCGGCACCGGCCACAGCGCACTGGGCCTGACCCTGTCCGGCCGCCGCGTCGCCGGCGGCGACCTGACCGCCGACCGGGCGGGCGCGTGGACCGGCCGCGCGACGGTGCACCTCAAGGCCGGGATCACCGAGGTCGTGCTGTCCAACGAGGGCCGGAGCCCCCTGGTCGTCGGCACGCTCGACCAGGTGCGCGCCCAGGACGCCGACCGGCGTGCGGTCCGCGTCGAGGCGGAGACCGGGCGGCTCGGCGGGGGAGCGGCGACGGCGACGGGCCCGTGGGCCTCCGGCGGCAGCTACGTCGGGTGGCTGGGCAACGGCGGCACGCTCACCGTGCCGCGGCCCGAGGGCGTTCGCGGGGCGGGCCAGTACAACCTGACCGTCGCCTACGCGCAGGCGGAGAAGAACACCGGGCACCCGTACAACACCGACGCGATCACCCGGTACCTCGACGCCACCGAGGCCGGCGGCGGCACGACCCGCGCGCCGTACCGGCACAACTACACCTGGGACGGCTTCTGGCCCGAGACCTCGCCGCTCGACCTGGTCACCGACGACGGCGACCTCACCTTCGGCAACGCCGGCGGCTGGGGCCCGAACGTGGACTGGGTCCAGCTCGCCCCGCTCGTCGCCGGGAAGGCGGTGACCTCGCGGGGCTGACCGACGCGGTGTCCCGGCCGGGCGCGAACCCGGCCGGGGCACCCGCCTGTCCGGCTCTACGCCTCGTGCCGGGTGAGCACGAGAGGTTCGTCGTCCGTGATGGCGATCGTGTGCTCGGAGTGCGCCGTGCGCGAGCCGTCGGCCGAGCGGATCGTCCAGCCGTCGTCGTCGTAGACGATCCGGTCGGTCGTGCGGGTGAACCACGGTTCGAGCGCGAGGGTCAGGCCCGGCCGCAGCACGAGACCCCGGCCGGGCCGGCCCTTGTTGGAGACGTGGAGGTCCTCGTGCATCGTGCGGCCGATGCCGTGGCCGCCGAACTCGGTGTTGACCGGGTAGCCGTGGTCGCGGGCGACGGACCAGATGGCCGCCGAGATGTCGCCCAGGCGGTTGCCCGGCCGCGCGACCGCGATGGCCGCCTCCAACGCCTCCTCGGTGGCCCGGATGATCCGCAGGTCCTCCTCGGCGGGCGTGCCGACGACGAAGGTGCGCGCCGAGTCGGCCACCCAGCCGTCGATGCCGACCGCGAGGTCGGCGCTGAGCACGTCGCCGTCGCGCAGCACGTAGTCGTGCGGCAGGCCGTGCAGCACGGCGTCGTTGACGGACAGGCAGATGACGTTGCGGAACGGGCCGCGCCCGAACGACGGCGCGTAGTCCCAGTAGCAGGACTCCGCGCCGCGCCGCGCGATCATGCCGCGCACGTGGTGCTCCAGGTCCAGCAGGTTGACGCCCACCTCGGCGAGGCGGGCGACCTCGGCGAGCGCCTCGGCCACGAAGCGCCCGGCGACGTGCATGCGTTCGATCTCCGCAGGCGTCTTCAGCTCGATCACGAGTACCTCGCGTCCCATCGGTATAGTAATACCGAAACGCTAGCACTTGTCGGTATAGTAATACCAACCTTATCCTGGGCGCATGGTCCGCCAACCCCTCACGCCCGAGCAGGTCGAAGCCGGCAGGCGTCTCGGCGCGCTGCTGCGCCGCGCGCGAGCGGGGCGTGACCTGGCGGAGGTGGCGCGGGCGGCCGGCGTGTCGCCGGAGACGCTGCGCAAGATCGAGACCGGACGGCTGCCGTCGCCCGGGTTCGGCACGATCGTCTGCCTCGGCGAGGCGCTCGACGTGCCGATCGAGGAGTTGGCGGCGACCTGGCGCGGCACCGGCCTGCCGCTGGAAGCGGCCTCCTGACCAGGGCCTGTGCCGCCTGTCGGCCGGCCACGGCTGTGTCGCTGGAAGCGGACTCCCGACGACCGCCGGCCGCCCGTGGCGGGCGGCCGGCCGGTCCGCGGTCAGGACGCGGTGCAGCTCAGCGTCGGGGTGCCGAGCGTGCCGGAGGCGACGAAGCCGAACGTGGTGCTCGCCCCGGCGGCCAGTGAGCCGTTGTAGCCGACGTTGCGCGCGGTGACGGACGTCCCGCTCGTGGTCGCGGCGGCGCTCCAGATCGAGTTGATCCGCTCGCCGTTGGCGAACGTCCAGGTCACCGCCCAGCCGGTGATGGCGGCGGACCCGGCGGTCACGCGGACCTCGGCCTGGAAGCCGCCGTTCCACTGCGAGGTGGTGCGCAGCGTCGCCGAGCAGCCGCGTGCCGGGACGTCGGTGGTGGTGGTGGTCGTGGTCGTCGTCGTGGTGGTGGTGCTGGTGGGCGTGGTCGTGGTGGTGGTCTGCCCGCCGTCGGTGAAGTTGACGTCGCTGCAGAAGTAGTAGGACTGGTCGAGGTGGCTGGCCTGCCAGACCGTGTAGAGGACGTGGTGGCCGGTGCGGCCGGGCGCGTTGACCTCGACCGGCGTGGTGGTGCCGGTGGCGATCCGGCCGGTCTGCCCGACCAGTTCCAGGTCGCTCCACTTGAGCTTCTGGGTCTTGGGGTCGAAGCCCTGCCGGGTGGCGTAGACCCGCATGTAGTCCGCGCCGTGCGACGACTGGTCGTGCAGGTTCAGCGTGAACCGGCTCGGCCGGTCGACGGTCTTCCAGTTGCCCGGCTCGTCGAACGCGGCGTAGCGCCCGTTGTGCGCCAGGCCCGCGCTGCACAGCTGGCCGTCCGGGATCGCGGCCTGGTGGTTGCCGGCGACGCCCTCGCGGAACAGGCCGTTCCAGTTGTACATCGCGGACGCGTCGGCCTGCCAAGCCTTGTAGCACATGGGGTCTTCGGTGGCCATCTGCTGCGTGGGGCCGTTCGGCCACCGGTGGTAGCAGGCGTACTGGCGCGCGGGCGGGTCGCTGACCGAGCCGTGCGCGGACGCGGTGCCCGCGCTCAGCGTCACCAGGAGGGTGGTCAACAGCGCCAGGCACGCGCCGAGTGCCGCCGCAGCCCGCCACAGCGCGCCGGGGCGCGACGGCACCCGCACGGACAGCGCTGCTCGCGGCTGGTTGGGAGCGCTCCCAGAGTGAAGCATGTGTACCGCCAAATCTTCGTTGATCGACGACGTGGACTTCGACGGCTCCGCACTGCGGTGGGAACCGGTACCGCTCGGACTCCTTGCCGCGGTCGAACGGACCGCGAGGGGCTGCCGGGCCGCTCTGGGAGCGCTCCCAGCGGTGGTCAGTGTTGGGAGGACGCCACCGGCTCGGCATCGGCCATACGGGTGATGTTGCGCAAAGCGTCCGGTCGGTTGGCCGGGGAGTGCGGGAACCGTCGGCGGGCGAGCGGCCGTTCGGCTCCTTGCGCGTGGCCGGTCGTCGTGGTCGCACGAGGGCGAGGGATCGACCCGACCGGCGGTGATCGGGTCCGTCTGGACGGCGAAGCCCACCCCGGCGGTTCGTGGATGACCTGACGTCGGGGCGCGGGCGTTCGCGCGGCCGGGTGTGCGCCGAGCGGGGGGTGCGGACCGGTGGCTCCGCACCCCCGGTGCTCAGGGCGCGTTGTCGGTGACCGTGCCGACGACCGTGACGGTGTTGGCCCCGGGTTGCAGGTTCGCCAGGTCGAAGCGGACCTGTTCGGCCGGCTCGGCTTGCCCGTCCGGCGCCGTCAGCACGAACACCTCGCGGTTCACCTCGCCGGGCGTGAAGTAGGCCGTCACCGACACGCGGGTGCTCGACAGCGGCCGGGAGGGGAGCGGCTCCTCCTGGGAGACGCGCTGGCGGAACCAGGTCTCGTCCACGTCCGTGGTGGACAGCTCGACCCCGCCCGGGGCGACCGCCCGGCCCTGGACCGTGACGTTCGAGTCGGCGGCCGAGGACAGGGTGATCCGCCACGCCAGCGTGCCGCCCTCGGTGACCGCGTCGGTGACCGGAGTGGCGGTCAGGGTCGGCAGCGGGTCGTCGTTCGGCACCGTCAGCCGGTTCACGAAGCGGCCGACGACCGCGCCCCCCACGGCCTTGGCCAGCACCGGACGCCTCGCGTCGAAGCTCCAGCGGGTGTTGCCGGTGATCTGCACCGGCACCTCGACCTCGCGTTGCCCCGGCTCGATCGCCACCGCGTGCTCGGTGTACGTGCGGCCGTCCGCGTTCTGCACGAACACCCACACCGAACCCGTGCCGCGGCCGGTGACCGAGACCGGGAACCGGGCGGTCCGGGTGCCCGAGTCGCCCTCCTCGACGGTCAGCGCGCCCACGTCCACCCGCGGCAGCGCCACCGGGCGCGGGTCGGGCAGGCCCGGGGACCAGCCGTGGGCGTCGATGAGCCACGCCTCCCCGACGCCGCCCTCCGGCACGAGTTCCAGCTCGGCGACGCGGCCCAGGTCGATCCCGCGCGCCGGCAGCGGCACGCGGACCTCCTGCGCCCACCGGGCGGAGATCCGCTCGGTGGCGGGCAGCCCGTCCAGCGCCACCGTGCCGAGCCGGGCGCGGCGACCGGCGGCGTCGGTGACGGCCACGGCGAAGCGGTTGCCGGCGGTGTTCGGCGGCACGATCAGCCGCAGCGCCAGGTGCCGTGCCCCGGCCAGGGACACCGGCGCACCCGGCCGCACGGTGGCGGCCTGCCCCTCGGCGGTCCACCGCAGCGCCACGGCGAACCGGCCGGGCTCCGGGACGATGCGGCTGAGCCGGGCGAAGTGCGGTGACGGGCGGGTGGCGGCCGGGTCGACGCACGCCGCGGCCGGGTCGGCCGACACCTGCGCGCAGACCTGTGCCGACCCGCCGGCGGAGGTCGCGCCGTCGGGCACGACGAACGGGGAACGCGCGCCGCCGACCGCGTGGGCGAGCACGCGCGCGGGGTCGGCCGAGGGCGCGCGGACGCCGGAGCCGTCCAGCAGCGGCAGCACGCGGCGGTCGCCCGCGACGAACAGCCGTGCCGCCGCGGCGATGTAGGTCGCGCCCGCGGTCTGCTGCTGCTCGGCCGTGAGCCGGGTGGCGGTGCCCGGCGAGCACACCGCGTCGACCCAGGTGTCGCGGAAGTCGTCGTTCGCCGGGGCTTCCGCCTGACCGGGCGTCCACTCGGTGTTGAAGAAGTTGTGGTTCGCGCCGACGAAGTACAGCGCGCTGTGCAACGCGGCACCCCGGCTCACGCCGCGCGTCGCGTCCACGGTCAACTGGCCCTGGAGGTCGGAGACGTCGCCGTCGCAGCCGGGCAGGATCGCCACCGACGGCACGTCCGGGGCCGGGTTGTGGCCGAAGATGGTCGAGCCGATGAGCACGTCGCCCCTGATGGTCCAGCGCACCGGGCCGTCGTAGCCGCTGCCCGGCGGCGGGGGCGAGAGGCTGTCGATCGCGGCCCGGTTGACGCCGTCGCCGCCGCGCGAGTGCCCGACCAGGAGCACCTTGTCGAGGTCGGCGACGGGTGCGGCGCGCACCACGTCGGGCGCGGACCGCCGACCGGCCCCCGCCCAGTCCGCCCACTTCGCGAGGTGCGCGCGGACCAGCGCCGACCGCGCGCCCGCGCCGGATTCGAGGTCCAGGGTGTCGTGGGCGTTGACCGCGTTGGCCGAGACGGACACCGTGACGTAGCCCTGCGAGGCGAGCAGTCGCTGCGCCTGGAGGTAGCCGCGGTGGCTCGGCACCGGCTCGGTGTTCGCCGGGCACGGCCACTCCAGCAGGGCCTGGGGACCGTTGTAGCAGGTGATGTGCCTGCCGTGCAGGAACAGGGCCAGCGGGCGCCTGCCCGGCGCGTCGGTCGGCGCGACGACCACGCCCCGCATCTCCAGTGGCACCGGGTACCCGGGCACGGTGATCGGGTCGAGTTCGTACTCGCCGGTGCGCGTGGCGAACGGGCCGGGCGTGCCGGGGTCGGTGTCGCCGGCGGGCAGCGCCGCGGGCGGGGTCGCGGCGACCGCGGTCGACGGGGGCACGGGCTCCTCGACGTCCAACCGCCGGCCCGACGCCCGCACCTGGAGCCGTTCGGGATCGGCGGTCGCCGCCCCGTCCAGGGTGTACGTGCGCAGGTCGGCCGACGGGCGCGGCACACCGAGGAACCGGTCGCCGTCCCAGAACTCCACCTCAGCCCCGCCCGGCGGCACCGGGGCGGGCGCCGTCCACGCCAGCCGCGAGCCGGTGACCGCCCACCCCGTCGGCGGCGGCTCGGCCGCCTGTCCGGCGTGGGCCGTCGCCGCGACGGGCGTGGCGAGAGCCGCTGCCATCAAGGCGGGCAATAAGAGTTTCAGCGAGCGCATGCGCGATCCCCTCCTGAACCGAGCCGGCGGCCGACCAGTTGTAGCGGTGCCGATCACGGGGTCACAAGCGTTCGCGAAACTGTTGCGGGCCCGAGGCGGGGATACTTCCCGAAAGTCCTTGGTCTCGGCCGGAGGGTGGCCCGAGCGGCCCTGGCGCTCCCGGGCTTGTCGGTGCACCACCCGCTCCGCCCGAGATCAGGGGAGATCGACCGCTTCGGACGTCCGGCCCTGGTGGAACGAGGAGACGTCGGCGGGTACCCCGGCCTGGACCTGCCGCCCTACCGCCGCGGAGAGCCGTCGTCGGGCAGGCGCACCAAGGCGTGCACGGTGGTGCCGTCCGGTCTGGTGTGGGTGCGGACGAGGTCGGCCAGCATGTTCACCACGAGCAGGCCCCGGCCGCCCTCGCGGTCCGGACCCGCCGGGCGTCGGCCGGCGAGCGGGTCGGTCAGCCGGCCGGAGTCCTCGACGGTGCAGACGACGTGGTGGTCGTCCCGCCAGACGGTCAGCCGGCAGCCGCCGTCGGTGTGCCGGAGGCTGTTCGTCACCAGCTCGGTGGTGATGAGCGCGAAGTTGGCGACCTGCTCCGCCGGCAGGCCGTGGCGTTCCGCCTCGCGGGTGGCCAGCCGGCGGGCCTCGCGCACCCCGGTCGTGGCGGTGACGTCGAGCGCGGTCGCGTCCGGGGTCGGGGTGATGGGCCGGTTGTGGCGGTCCACGACGACGTCGGGGGCGAAGTGCTCGCTGTCGTACCGCCGGGTGGCGTCCCACACCAGCGGGTGCGTCGCCAGGGCGTCGGCCAGGACGTGGTCGGCCAGGCGGACGGTGTCGTAGGGGCAGGCGATGGTGAGGTCGCGCCCCGCGAACGCCAGGTTGATCAGCGCCTCGTGCTGGGCGCAGGCCGGGTACTCGGTGTCGCTGCGGCCGGCCCAGATCGGTTCGCCGATGATGTGCACGTGCGTGCCCGGGTGGCTGTCGGCGAAGCGGCGCAGCACCGCGGGGATGATGCGGCCGGGGTTGCGGCCCTCGACCGACATGTCCAGCAGCAGCACGTCGGCGGCGCGCTCGCCGAGGGCCTCGCGCAGCAGCGCCAGCCTCGGCCCGGGCACCGCCGCGGCCACCGGCCGGCCGTGCGCCAGCCCGTCGAGGACGAACGGGACGAGCAGGTCCAGGTACTCCTGGTCGGAGCCGTAGAACACGGCCGGGTGGACGAAGTCGCCCAGGGGCGGGACGTCGGTGATGGTCACGCGGCACTCTCCACGCGGATGTTGGACAGGCCGAGCAGGTCGACCAGGGTGGCCGCGCCCGGCCACGAGGTGCGCAGCACGACGGTCGCCCCGAGGCCGTCGGCGTGCGCGGACAGTCGGGCCAGGGCGCGGTGGTCGATGAACTCCAACGTCCGGCCGTCCACCTCCAGGAGTCCGTCGCGCAGGTGCGGCTCGGACCGCGCCAGCGCGAGGGCGAACAGGTCGTTGTTGGTCGGGTCCAGCTCGCCGCCCAGGACGGCGGCGCCCCCGGCCGCCGCGTGCAGCCGGAAGCCGGGCAGCGCGTCGTTGGCGCTCGGGTGCATGCAGGCGAGCTGCCCGAACGCCGCGTCGCCGACCTCGGTGGAGTACGCGCACAGGGCCGAGAACGGCCGGTCCGCCATGTAGTGGTCGATCGCGTTCTCGTAGCGGGCGAAGGCCGCGAGCTGCTCCGGCGTGCGCACGAGCGGCGTGCAGTCGGCGGCGACGCGCAGGCCGGCGTGCCCCTCGGCCAGCGCCGCCCCGGTGGCCTCGGCGTAGGCGCGCACCTGGGCGGCGGGGTCGAGCACCGCGCCCACCGGGTACGTGGCGTCCAGCGACACGACGCGCGCCGCGCCGGTCCGCAGGCCCCCGGCGAGTTCGGCGGTCCCGCGCAGGTCCTCGAGGAGGTCGGCCGGCGAGCCGGTGGCGACGTACCAGACCTGGAGGTTGCGCGCGAGGCCGTCGACCAGGAACTCGCGGACGCGGGCGCGGAACTCGTCGGGCGCGGGGTACCGCCAGCACACGTGGTCGTGCGGGCCGAGCCCGTCGAGCCGGTTCACCAGGCCGGACGTGCGTGCCGCGGGGCGCGGGTTCGCAGTGCGGGCACCGGTTCCGTTCGCCGGTCCGCTGGGGTGCCCCTCGGTCGCGCCGCGGGGGCCGGAGACGTGCGCCTCGGTCCTGCCCACCGTTCCGGGCGCCCCGGTCCCGCTCGCGAGTCCGGTGTGGCGGTCGCGACGGCGGCGCAACGCGACGGTCCCGGGTTCGGCGGACTCGTGCCGGTCCGCGTCGTGCCCGTCGTCGGCCCGGCCCCGCGCCTCGGCGGCGGGCCGCGCACCGCGATCGTGCGGATCGCGCGTCATCTGTGCACCCTTCACCGCGTCCGTGCCCCGGACGACCGACACGAGACCGGTGGCGGAGCTGGGATCAGGATGCTGCGCTGTTGAACACCCTCGGGCACAAAGGTAGCGCACGTGCCCGCCCGATCGGACCAGTCGTGCGTTCGCGTCGCGGCCGAACGCGCTGCCCGTGCCGCCGACCCGCCGTGGCCGATCGCGCTCGGCGGGCGAGCGTCACGCGCCGGTGGCCGACCGCGCCGCTTGCCTGACGCGCCGCTTGGCTGATCGCGCCGTTGGTGGCGGGTCAGTGGCCGATCGCGTGGCGACGGCCGCCGCGCCGTCAGCGGCCGGACGGCGCGGCCAGGGCGAGCCGGGCGAGCAGGTCGCGGCCCAGTTCGGCGTGGCGCGGTTCGCACAGGACGTCGTAGCGGCCGGCGACGAGCTGCGTCGTGGAGGCGAAGTCGCGCCTGCCCCGCAGCGACGCGTACCCCGCCGCGGCGAAGGCCGTGCCGAAGAGGACGCCGGTGACCAGCCCGGTCAACAGCGGCACCGGGAGCGGGCCGGTGCTGAACAGGCCGAGCAGCAGGCCGACGAACAGGCCGAACCACGCCCCGGACGCCGCGCCGCCCGCCAGCACGCGCCGCCACGTCAACCGCCCGACGACCCGTTCGACGATCATCGGCCCGACGCCGACGATGGTGACCTCGTGCACCGGGAAGTCCCGGCCCGCCAGGTGGTCGACGGCGCGCTGGGCTTCGGCGTAGGTGGCGTACGAGCCGATCGGCCACCCCGTGGGCGGCGTCGGCAGGTCGGCGGGTCGGGTGTGCAGGAGCTGGGTCGCGGACGTCATGGGTGGGACACCTCCGTGGGTCGGGTCGCCACCGGCGGTGGCCGGTGGCGCGGGTGGGCCGGCGAGCCCTCCCGCGAGGGCTCGCCCGGGATCACCTGCCGGTGATGGCGATGCGTCGCGGCCTGGCCGCCTCGCCCTTGGGCGCCCGCACCGTGAGCACCCCGTCGGCCAGCTCGGCCGCGACCGCGTCGGCGTCCACCTCGCGCGGCAGCGTCACCCGGTAGGCGAACCGGCCGGTGCGGCGGGTGCGGTGCCGGAACAGGCCCTGCCGCTCCTTCTCCTTGAACTCGCCGCTGATGGCCAGCTCACCGCCGGCCAGCTCGACGGCGACGTCCTCGCGCCGGACACCGGGCAGCTCGACCTCCACCAGGTAGGCGTCCTCGGTCTCGCTCACGTCGGCCGACGGCGACCACGCGCCGTCCGGACCACCGGACACGGTGTCCATCCAGCGGCCGAGCTGTCGGTAGAGGTCCTCGAACTCCCGGAACGGGTCCCACCGGTCCGGCGAACGGGACGGTCGCACGGCTGGCAGCGTCATGGCTCCTCCTCCCAACGGGTCTTCGTCCTCCGGGGGCGCGTCCGGAACGCGCCCTCACCTCTTATGACGAACTTGCGCCTCCCCGTGTTCCCGAAGTTGAGCCCAGGCGGCTCAAGTGCGCGAAGGGCCGCGGGGTCGACCACCCCGCGGCCCTTCGATCGGGGAGCCGCCCGGTCAGCGGGCGGCGTACTGCTGCGCCACCTCCGCGTCGGTCAGGGCGCGGTTCACGGCGCGGACCTCGTCGACCTCGCCGTGCCAGAAGTCGACGTTCGCGCCCGCGTACCTGGCCCGCCCGATGGCCAGCGGCCCGGTGCTCACCTCGTCCGGCCCGATCGGGATCGCGGCGGCCCGCACGCCGTCGACGTACAGGCGCGTCTCCCCGGCCGCCTCGTCGCGCACGCCGACCAGGTGGTACCAGCGGCCGGGCTCCGGGGTGGCGGCCAGCGTGGCCCGCCTGCCGCCGGGCACGCTGAACGCCCACCTGCCCTGCCCGTACTGGAGGTAGAACGGGTTCTCCACGCGCCGCCCGTCCTGGCTGACGGCGGTGGCGTAGTTGCCGGGCAGCGAGTCCAGCGCCACCCACGCCGACACCGAGTACGAGCCGGTGGTGTCGAGCACCGGCCCCTCGGTCTGGGCGTAGTCCCCGGAGCCGTCGAACGCGAGCGCCTGCCCGCGCACGCCGGTCGTCCAGGCCGCGTCCCCGCTCAGGGCCACGGGGTTCGGCGCGCCGGCGGTGTCGTCGCCGTTGCCGTCGAGCGACCACGAGCCCTGGCCGTCGTAGGTGCGCCCGGCCGCCGCCGCGCCGGCCGCGACGACCCGCCGGTTGACCTCCCGCACGGGACCGGGGTCCACCTTGATCTCGCGCCGGTCGTAGGTCCACAGGCCGTTCAGCTCGGTCTCCACGTCGGTGATCTGCGTGTAGACCGACCCGGACAGCTCCGCGCGGGCCGCGTCGAGGTAGAACGTCTCCGTGTTCGACACGTACTTGGCGGTCAGCGCCGCCTTGTCGGCCACGCCGCTGTAGATCACGGCCGGCGCGCCGGGCCACTGGTGGCCGGGGGTGCGCAGGGTGAACCCGCCGTGCTCGCCGTCCATCGCCACGCGGGTGGCGTCCGGCCACGCCGGGTCGGTGTTGTTGTAGTCGTGGTGGTCGATCACGTCGCCCTTGCCGGAGTCGCCCTTGGAGGCGCAGCAGTTGACGCCGCTGTGCGCGTTGACGACCCGGGACGGGTCGGCGGCCTTGACCGACTCGGCGATGCGGCCGGTCTCCTCCCGGTCCCACTCGCCCCAGCCCTCGTTGAACACGATCCAGCCGATGATCGCGGGCGAGTCGTGCAACTGCTCCATGGCGCGCCTGCCCTCGGTGAGGAACGCCTGCCGCCCGCTCTCGTCCGTGACGTTGACGTTCACGAAGTCCTGCCACACCAGCAGGCCCAACCGGTCGGCGTGGTAGTACCAGCGGGCCGGCTCCACCTTGATGTGCTTGCGCAGCGCGTTGAACCCGAGGTCCTTCTGCGCCTTGATGTCCCACGCCAGCGCCTCGTCGCTGGGCGCGGTGTTCAGGCCGTCCGGCCAGAAGCCCTGGTCCAGCATGGCCAGCGAGAACACGGGCTTGCCGTTGAGGACCAGCTTCGGGAACCCGGCGACGGTCTGCACGCCGATCGAGCGCATGCCGAAGTAGCCGGCGACGCGGTCCTTGGCGCGGCCGTCGCGCAGCGACACGTCGAGGTCGTACAGGTACGGGTCGTCCGGGCTCCACAGGCGCGGGTCGGGCACCGGCAGGGTCAGGTCGGTGTTCGGCGCGCCGGTGACCGTGCCGACCTCCTTGCCCCGGTGGTCGCGCGCGGTGGCGGTGACCCGGGCGTTCGGCGACGCCGTCGAGGACGACACCCGGACGGTGAGCGTGCCCGTGGTGATGTCCGGTGTGGTCTTGACGTCGTCGATCGCCTTGTCCGGCACGGGCTCCAGCCACACGGTCTGCCAGATGCCGGACGACTGCGTGTAGACGATGCCGCCGGGGTTGCGCGACTGCTTGCCGATCGGCTGGTTGTCGCCCGTGGTGTCGGTGACGGCGACGATCAGCTCGTGCCTGCCCGTGCCGCGCAGGGCGTCGGTGATGTCGGCGGTGAACGCGGTGTAGCCGCCGGTGTGCTCGGCGACGAGCGTGCCGTCCACCCAGACCCGGGCGTGGTGGTCGACCGCGCCGAAGTTGAGCTTGAGCCGCTGGTCGCGGCCGATCCGCCAGCCGCGCGGCACCTCGAACTGCCGGCGGTAGAACATGTGGTCCTCGTGCCGCTCCAGCCCGGACAGCTGGGACTCCACCGGGAACGGCACGGTGATCCGCTCCGGCAGCGCGCGGCCGAACACCGGCTGCTGCCCAGCGGTGGCGGCGGAGAACTCCCACTGGCCGTTGAGGTTCAGCCAGTCGTCGCGCCGCTGCTGCGGGCGCGGGTACTCCGGCAGCGGGTTGTTCCTGTCGACCTCCTCGCCCCACTCGGTCTTGAGCCGCCGGGTGGAGTTGTTGGTCGCGGTGCGGATGACCTGCGGCACGGTCTCGCCGCCGACGACCAGGCCGCCGTCGCCGTCGTAGGTGACCCGGACGCGCTGCGGTTCCTGGACGGCCGCGCCGAGCTTCACCACGACCCTGGTGCGGTCACGGCGGTCGACGGCGGCGGACTCGATCGGGAACGGCACGGTGTCCACCTCGACCTTCAGGTGGGCGCGCAGGTCGCCGAGCCGGTCGACCGGCCGGTCGAACGCGGCCTCCAGCGCCCGGCCGTCCGGCGACACGGTCAGCCCGACCGGGTAGACCGGGAAGTCGGCGGGCGGGAGGAACGCGGTCTCCGGCACCACCTGCTTGGCCAGCGTCGGCGTGGACCAGCGCAGCCGCAGGTTCGCGCCGCCGACGTCCTGGAACAGCTCCATCCGGAAGTCGTGCGGCTCGCCCGCGACCAGGCGGACCGGGGCGCTGTGCTGCTCGACGTCCCAGTCGCCGACCCAGTGGTCGATGACCGGCACGCCGTCGAGGAACAGGCGGAAGCCGTTGTCGCCGATGGCGTGGAAGGTGTAGTCGCCGGTGGCCGGTGCGGTGAGGCTGCCGGTCCACCGGGCCGTCGTGTGCTCGGTGCGGCCGGTGAGCTGCTGGAACGTGCCGGTCAGGTCGGCGAAGTCGATGTTCGGGTCGAGCGTGGCGCCGCCGGGCTCGGCGAAGTCGCGGGCGCCGGGTGCGGACATCCGGAAGTACTCGCCCTTCAAGCCGTGCGCGGGCGGCGCGGCGGCGGTGGCGGGCAGGGCGAGGACGGGGGTGAGCAGGAGTGCGAGGAACAGGGCGGACAGCCGGCGGGCGGCAGGGGGCATGAACGGTCTCCTCGGGCTCGACTATGAGGCCCATCACAACGTCGCTCATCTATCCACAGACCTCAGCAAAAGACAACAACAAGCGCCAATATGGGAGCGCTCTCAGAGGCGAACCGCTCAACCGCGGACAAAGGTTCGAACCATGGCGGCGGTGACTCGAAGCCGTCACCGTCGCCGCCCGACGACGTGCGCGGCGACGTGAGGGGAGCCGGACGGCGGCATCGTCCGGACGGCCGGCCGGGGCTTCACCGGGCCGGGACGGTTGAGGTCGCGGTGCGCGGGTAGGTCTGGCCTATGGCTGACACCCCGCTGACCGCGCTCGCGCTGACCTGTTCGCTGAAGCCGTCACCCGAGCCGTCGAGCACGGACAAGATCGCCCGTCAGGTGCTGGACGAGCTGGCCGCCCACGGGGTCCGGGGCGACCTGGTCCGGGTCGTGGACCACGACGTGCGCCCCGGCGTGCGGACCGACATGGGCGAGGGTGACGAGTGGCCCGCGATCCGGGAGCGGCTGCTGGCCGCCGACATCCTCGTGCTCGCCACGCCCACGTGGGTGGGTCACCCGTCCAGCGTCGCCCAACGGGTGATGGAGCGGTTGGACGCCGAGCTGTCCGAGACCGACGACGAGGGCCGCCTGCTCACCTACGGCAAGGTCGCGGTGGTGGCGGTGGTCGGCAACGAGGACGGCGCGCACAAGATCATCGCCGACTGCTTCCAGGCGCTCGACGACGTCGGCTTCACCATCCCGGCCAGCGGCGGCACGTACTGGAACTCCGAGGCGATGAACCCCAAGGACTACATCGACCTGGAGCGGACGCCGGACCCCGTGGCCGCGACCAACAAGAAGTTGGCGAGCAACGCCGCGCACCTGGCGCGGCTGCTCAAGCAGGCCGAGTACCCGCCGGTCGGGTGAGACCGGGCCACCCCAACCGCCACGACGTGAGGAGCGATCGGCGTGACCACGACGACGATGCCGATGTTGGAGACCTACCCGGCGGAGATCAACCTGGACCGGCGGAAGCTGGCCGGGGCGATCGACGCGCTGCTCGCGTGCGCCGAGGCGTGCACGGCGTGCGCGGACGCGTGCCTGAGCGAGAGTTCGGTGGCGGAGCTGACCAAGTGCGTCCGCACGAACATGGACTGCGCCGACATCTGCGGCACGACCGCGCGGGTGCTGTCGCGGCACACCGGGTACGACGCGAACATCACCCGGTCGCTGCTGGAGGCGTGCGCCATGGCGTGCCGGGCGTGCGGTGACGAGTGCGAGGCCCACGCGACCATGCACGAGCACTGCCGGGTGTGCGCCGAGGCGTGCCGGGCGTGCGAGCGGGCGTGCCGGGACCTGCTGGCCGCCATGGGCTGAGCGGTCGCGCGCGGGGGTGGCCGCCGTCGGCTGAGCGGTCACGTGCGGGGGTTGCCGTGGCGGTGGGCCTCACCGTTGCGCCTCCGGGATCTCGACCACGAACCGGGCCCCGCCGCCGGGGCGGTCCTCGACCCACACCGACCCGCCGTGCCGCTGGACGTGCTGGGCGACCAGGGCCAGGCCGAGGCCGCTGCCGGTGTCCGCGCCCCGGCTGCCCGCCCGCGTGCCCCGGTCGAAGCGGTGGAAGATGCGGTCGCGCAGCTCGGGCGGCACGCCCGGCCCGGCGTCGTCCACCTCCAGCCGGGCGCGGCCGTCCCGGGCCAGGACCGCGACCCGCACCGCGCCGCCGGCGTGGCGCTCGGCGTTGTCGAGCAGGTTGTTCACCACCCGGTCCAGCCGGCGGCGGTCGCCCAGCACCCGGGGCCCGGGGACACCGGTGCGCACCGGGACCTCCGTGCCGGGCCGGGAGTCCAGCACGTTGTCCACCAGCGACGCGAGGTCGATGACCTCCGGCTCGGCGTCGTCGGCCCGCTGGTCGGAGCGGGAGATCTCCAGCAAATCCACCACGGTCCGGGCGAAGCGGTCCACCTCGGACGTGAGCAGGTCCACGGCCCGCCCCGCGGTGCCGGGGATCTCCGCGCGGCGGCGGCGCAGCACCTCGGCGGCGTTGACCATGGTGGTCAGGGGCGAGCGCAGCTCGTGGCTGACGTCGCCGGCGAAGCGCGCGTCGCGCAGCACCCGTTCCTCCAGCGCGTCGGCGGTGGCGTTGAACGTCGTCGCCAGGTGCGCCAGGTCGGGGTCGGTCTGGGTCGGCAGGCGCGCCGCCAGGTCGCCGCCCGCCACCCGGGACGCGGCCTCGGTCAGCTCGGTCAGCGGGCGCAGGGCGCGGCGGCCGGCCCACGACCCCAGCGCGACGCCGAGCAACCCGCTGACCACGGCTCCGCTGATCAGCAGGACGCTGAGGAAGCGGAACGTGCGGTCGAGCTGCAGCAGCGGCGCGAGTTCGACGTAGGCGGCGTCGGTGGAGCTGATGGGCAGGCTGACGGCCAGCACCGGGATGCCGTCCACGACGAGCCGTTGCGTCGCCGGCGTGCCGCGGCGGCCGAGTTCGACCAGCCGGTCGGGCAACGCCCGGGGGTCGACCTGCCGCCCGCTCGTCAGGACCTGGCCGGACCGGTAGAGCACGACGGTCGAGTCCGGCCCGGTGGTCAGGCCGGTCAGCAGCTCCTCCAGCGCGTCGGAGCCGGTGCGCAGCGCCTCGTCGACGAGCCGGACGTTGACCTCGGCCTGCCGGATGGCGCTCTGCTCGCGCTGGCGCAGCATGTACCCGGAGGACAGGTTCCACACCAGCACCGCCACCGCGCTGGTCAGCAGCAACGAGCCCGCGCCCAGGACCAGCGCGACGCGCCAGCGCAACGACAGCCGGGGCATCAGGTTCTCACCTCGCGGTCCGCGCGGCGCACGACGGCGGCCGACCCCGGGTCGGCCCGTGGTCCGGCGGCTGGTCCCGGGTCGGTGCGTGGTCCGGCGGCCGGTCCCACACCGGCCCCTGGTCCGGCGGCCGCGTCGATGGCGGCGGGTCCCTCGTCGTCCTCGACCGGCGGCGCGGAGAGCGTCATGCCCGGATTCTCGGGTGGAGCCGCCGGCCGCGCCTCGTGGTGGTCGGCCGCGCCGGCGGGATGCAAGCCGATCGCAAGGTCGGGCCCCGCGTTCACATCGCGGCGGTCGGCGCTCCCCGGCTCGCCTGCCGCTCCCGCTGGGGCCGGACCACGTACTTCGGGTCCTCGGCCGACGCCACGCCCGCGTGGAAGACGCCGAACCGGGTGCACGCCGACCCGGCCAGCGACGCCAGCCCGCCGAGCACCGCGGCCGCGCGGGAGCGCCTGCCCAGCACGCCCCCGAGCACCGCGCCGGTCGCGGTGAGCGCGGCGGCGGCCTTCACCAGCCTCCCGCCCCGCCCGGTGCGCAGCGGCTCGGCGGCCAGGCCCATCCGCCGCACCATCACCTCCGTGGCCACCAGCTCGACCGCACCGCCGACGAGCGCGGCCCGCCGCGCGGGACCCGCCTGGTCCACCGGGGCCACGAGCAGGCCGAGACCGCCCGCCGCGCTCGCGGCCGAGCCGACGAACACGAACGGCATCTCGCGGTGGCCCTCGTGCCACGACGGCACGGCGGTGTCGCAGATCAGCGCCGCCGTGTAGGAGGCGACCGCCGGGCCGACCAGGGCCGCGCCGAACGTGGCGACCCGGCCGAGCACGCTGAACCGACCGGTCAGCGCGGTGACGGCGGCGAGGCCGGCCTGCGGCCCGTAGGCCACCAGCAGCCACGAGCCGACGCTCATCGGCGAGCTGGGCTTCACCACCCGCAGCATGTTGAGGAACCGCGCGGGCCGGCCCAGGTCGTGCACGAGGGCGTACAGCGAACCGGAGATGGCCACGAGCGCGCCCGCCTTGCAGCCCTTGGCCAGCGCGGGGCGGCCGGTCAGCTCGGCCCCGGCGGCCAGCACCGACGACGCGCCCGCCAACCCGCCGAGGAACAGGTAGCCCGCGATGTCGCGCGCCGCCCAGGTCGGCTTGTTGAGCACGGGCTTGCCGTAGTAGGAGGTGAAGCGCGCGTCGGGCACGACGGCCCGCTCCCCGCGCCTGCCCCGCCGCCGTCGGCGCTCGCCACCGGTGACGGCGTCGCGGTCGGGCGGCGCGACCGGGTCGGCCGGCACGTCGGTCATCACGACCTCCCCAGGAAGGCGGCCGCGAGGCCGGTCAGCAGGGCGGCGGCGGCGATCCCGACGTGCTTCCACATGGCCGGCAGGTCACGAGTGGTGACGACCGGGTCCGGCGGCAGGCCGTAGACCTCGGGCTCGTCCAGCAGCAGGAAGAACGCGCCGGCGCCGCCCACGCCGTCGTCGGGGTCGTGCCCGTACAGCCGGGCGTCGGCGATCCCCGCCTCGTGCAGCCGCTCGACGCGCCGGGCGGCGCGTTCCCGGAGTTCGTCCAGCTCGCCGAACTGGATGGAGTCGGTCGGGCACGCCTTCGCGCAGGCGGGCTCCTGGCCCGCGCCGAGCCGGTCGTAGCACAGCGTGCACTTCCAGACCCGCCCGTCGTCCCGGCGCTGGTCGATCACGCCGTACGGGCAGGCGGGCACGCAGTACCCGCAGCCGTTGCAGATGTCCTCCTGCACCACGACGGTGCCGAACTCGGTGCGGAACAGCGCCCCGGTGGGGCACACGTCCAGGCAGGCGGCGTGGGTGCAGTGCTTGCACACGTCCGAGGCCATGAGCCAGCGGAACTCCGACCGGTCGCCGTCGCCCCGCTCGCCCGGCGTGGTGAACGCGGGCATGCCGAGGTCGGCGGTCCCGGCGGTCCGCGCGCCCCCGACCTGCGCGCCCAGGGGCTTGCGCTGCTCGACGAAGGCCACGTGCCGCCAGGTGTCCGCGCCGAGGCCCTGCGTGTTGTCGTAGGACATGCCGGTGAAGAGCAGCCCGTCGTCGGGGACGTGGTTCCACTCCTTGCACGCCACCTCGCACGCCTTGCAGCCGATGCACACGGTGGTGTCGGTGAAGAACCCGTAGCGCGGCGGCGGGTCGTCGTAGCCTCCCGCGCGCGGCGGGTCGTCACCGGTCAGCAGGTCCCGCAGGTCGAAGTCCACGGTGCTCACACCTCCGTCCCGGTGCGTTCGGTGATCCCGGCACGCCGCCGGTAGGCGCGCACCAGCGCGGGCAGCGCCGGGCCGCGCGGCCGCCGGCCCGGCCGGATGTCCGCGCTGAACGCCTTGACCTCCTGGATGTGGGAGCTGGGGTCGAGGCTGATCGAGGACAGCTCGTTGGCCGCGTCGCCGGCGCTCAGGCCGTTGGGACCCCAGTGGTAGGGCAGGCCGATCTGCTCCAGCACGCGGTCCTGCACCCGCAGCGGCGCGAGGCGGTCGGTCACCAGGACCCGGGCCTCGATGGCGCCGCGGGCCGTGACGATCGTGGCCCAGTCGCCGTTGACCAGCCCCTTGGCCGCCGCCAGCTCGGGGGAGACCTCGCAGAACAGCTCCGGTTGCAGCTCGGCCAGGTACGGCGTCCACCGGGACATGCCGCCCGCCGTGAAGTGCTCGGTGAGCCGGTAGGTCGTCACGACGTACGGGAAGACCTCGCTGCCCGGCTCGCCGCCGCCGGGCTGGTAGCGGTTGTGCTCGTGCGGGTAGACCAGGCGCGCGGGGTTGCGCCGCTGCCCGTACAGCGCGTTCGGGAACGGCGAGTCCTGCGGTTCGTAGTGGGTCGGCATGGGCCCGTCCACGACGCCCGCCGGCGCGTACAGCCACGCCTTGCCGTCCGACTGCATGATGAACGGGTCGATGCCCGAGAGCGCGGCCACGCCGGTGTCGCCCGGCGCGGGCCGGTAGTCCGGCGGCTTGCGCTCCTCGAAGTCGGGCACGTCGTAGCCGGTCCATTCGCCGGCCTCGGCGTCCCACCACACCAGCTTCTTGCGCTCGCTCCACGGCGTGCCGTCGGGGCGGGCGGAGGCGCGGTTGTAGAGGATGCGGCGGTTGGCGGGCCACGCCCAGGCCCACTCCGCCGCGATCCAGTCCTGCTCCCGGCCCGGTTTGCGGCGCGCGGCCTGGTTCACGCCGTCGGCGTACACGCCGCAGTAGATCCAGCAGCCGCACGTGGTGGAGCCGTCGGCCTTGAGCTGGGTGTATGCGCTCAGCGGCGCGCCGTCGGCGTCCCGCCCGTTGATCTCCGCCAGCACCGCTTCGGCGACCGGCTCGTCCAGCGGGCCCTCGGTCGGGTAGTCCCAGGTGAGGTCGAGGACCGGCCGGTCGCGGCGATCGGTCGACCCGGCCAGCTCGGCGCGGATGAGCCGCCCCAGGTGGTACATGAACCACAGGTCGCTGCGCGCGTCGCCCTTCGGCTCGACGGCCTGGTGGTGCCACTGGAGCATCCGGTTGGTGTTGGTGAAGCTGCCCGCCTTCTCGGTGTGCGCGGCGGCGGGGAAGAAGAACACCTCGGTGCCGATGTCCTCGGTGCGCAGCTCGCCGGTGCGGACCTCCGGTCCGTCGCGCCACCACGTCGCGCTCTCGGTCAGGGTGAAGTCGCGGACGACCAGCCACTCCAGGTTGGCCATGCCCTCGCGCTGCAACCGGGCGTTCGCCGAGCCGACGGCCGGGTTCTCGCCGAGCAGGAAGTAGCCCTTGCACGTGCCCTTGACCTGCTCCAGCACGGTGTCGTAGGTGCTGTGGCTGCCGGTGAGCCGGGGCAGGTGGTCGAAGCAGAAGTCGTTGTCCGGGGTGGCGGCGTCGCCCCACCACGCCTTGAGCAGGCTGACCGCGTACGCGTCCATGTCGGCCCAGAAGCCCTTGCGCGCGGCGTCGGCGCGCAGGAACGCGGCCAGGCCGTGCTGGTGGTGCGCGTAGGGCATGGGGATGTAGCCGGGGAGCAGGTTGAACAGCGTGGGGATGTCGCTGGAGCCCTGGATGCTCGCGTGCCCCCGCAGGGCCTGGATGCCGCCGCCGGGGCGGCCCATGTTGCCCAGCAGCAGTTGCAGGACGCACGCCGCGCGGATCATCTGGGAGCCGGTGGTGTGCTGGGTCCAGCCGACCGCGTAGACGAACTCGCTGGTCCGCTCGGGGCCGGAGTTCTCGACCAGGTGGCGGCACACCTCCAGGAACGTCTCCCGGGGGATGCCGCAGATCCGCTCGACCGCCTCGGGGGTGTAGCGGGCGTAGTGCCGCTTGAGGATCTGGAACACGCACCGGGGGTGTTGCAGGGTCTCGTCGCGTCGCGGCTCGCCCGCCATCGAGGTGCCGCCCGAGCCGTGCACCTCGCCGCGGCCGCTGGCCTGGACCTCGCCGGCGTGCCCGTGGTCGCCCTGCCCGTCGCCGCTGTGGTCGTCGCCGTCGTGGCCGTTGTCGGTGTGGTCGTTGTCGGTGGGGTCGCCCGGGGTCCGGTCGCGTTGCCCGGAGGCCGGCGCGACGTCCACCCCCTCGTACGACCAGGTGTCGAACGCGTAGTGCCGGGTGTCGTGGTCGAAGCCGGAGAACAGGCCGTCGAGGTCCTCGGTGTCGCGGAACTCCTCGGACACGATCGTGGCGGCGTTGGTGTAGTTGACCACGAACTCGTGGAAGTGCGCGTCCGTGCTCAGCACGTGGTTGATGATCCCGCCGAGGAACGCGATGTCGGTGCCCGCGCGGATCGGCACGTGCAGGTCCGCCAGCGCGCTGGTTCGGGTGAACCTGGGGTCCACGTGGATGACCTTCGCCCCGCGCGCCTTCGCCTCCATCACCCACTGGAACCCGACCGGGTGGCACTCGGCGAAGTTCGAGCCCTCGATCACGATGCAGTCGGCGTGCTGGAGGTCCTGGAGGAACGTCGTCGCGCCACCGCGCCCGAACGACGTGCCCAGGCCGACCACGGTGGAGCTGTGGCAGACGCGGGCCTGGTTCTCGACCTGCACCACGCCGAGGGCGGTGAGCAGCTTCTTGATGAGGTAGTTCTCCTCGTTGTCCAGCGTCGCGCCGCCGAGGCTCGCGATGCCCATGGTGCGGTTGACGGGGCTGCCGTCGTGCTCGTCCTGCCAGGTCTCGCGCCGGGTGCGCAGCACGCGCCGGACGACCATCCGCATCGCGGTGTCGAGGTCCAGCTCGCGCCAGTCGGTCGCGTACGGCGGGCGGTACAGGACCTTGTGCAGGCGGCTCGGGCCGGTGGTGAGCTGGAGCGTGGCCGAGCCCTTGGGGCACAGGCGACCCCGGCTGACCGGCGAATCGGGGTCGCCCTCGACCTGCACGACCTCCCCGCCGCGCACGTAGACGTCCTGCCCGCAACCGACCGCGCAGTACGGGCAGACCGACTTGACCACCCGGTCCGCCGTCGCGGTGCGCGGCCTCAGCGTTCCGCTGCGCCGCGACTTCGCCGCGGCCGCCTTCCCGGCGCGGTCCTCGCCGCTGAGCTGGCGGTAGACCGGCCACGACCGCAACCACCGGCGCGCGTCCATCCCACACCCCTCGCCTCGGGCGGGATCCCGTCCCGCCGCTCCGCCGCGCCCGCCCTGCCCGCCGGCACGCCTCCGGCCGCCTACCCGTGGCGGTGGGCGGCAAACGCGGCGTCAGGCCACCGCACGGGCGGTTCACCGGGGTGGGTTACGGCCGTGCCCCGCCTTGCGGTTACCTGTCTTTTCCCCCGCGATGCGGCGAAGGGTCCCGCGCGTGGGTAAGGACAGGGCGGGAGCCGTGTCGCAGACGACGGCGCGGGCGACAGGAGGTGCCGGGTGCTGCCTCAGCGGTCGACCGGGGTTCACGACGCCGTCGCCGTCCCCGGTGGCGTGCGCGCGGGACTGCGGCTGGTCGGCGTGTTCGTCCTCGCCCAGCTGGTCATGCTCGTGGCGGCGTCGCTGGTGCTGGTGCCGTTCGCGCTGGCGGACCCGGACCTGCTGGCGGGCGTGCGGCTGCCGGCGTGGCCGCTGCTGGCCCTGCTGGTGGCGCCCGCGGTGGCGGCGGCGGTGACCGCGGTGCTCGGCACGGCCTTGGCCGGCGGCGGGCCGAGGGCCGGGCGGGTGCGGCGGGAGCTGGCGGTGCGCTGGGACTGGTCGGTCGTCGGCACCGGCCTCGTGCTGGGTCTCGGCGGCCTGCTGCTGACCGTGCCCGCGGCGGGCCTGTGGGCGGCGTGGGTCGGCGACGACCGGGCCGGTTCCGCGGTGGGTGACGCGTTCACCGGCCTGCGCCTGGACCCGCTGCCGGCCGCGCTGGCGTTCGTCGCGGTGTGGCTCGTCGCGCCGGCGGCGGAGGAGGTGCTGTTCCGGGGCGTGCTGTGGCGGGCGCTGGAGCACTGGCGGTGGCACCGCTGGGTGATCTTCGCGGTGACGACCGCGCTGTTCTCGGTCGCCCACTGGGAACTGCTGCGCACCCCGCTCCTGCTGGTGCTGTCGATCCCGATCGGCCTGGCGCGCCTGCTCACCGGCAACCTGCTGGCGGCCGTGGTGGCCCACCAGGTGAACAACTTCCTGCCCGCGGTGGCGATCCTGCTCGCCACCACCGGTGTGGCGGGCTGACAGCCGGGCACGGAACTTCCGGCGAAGTGTCCACAGTGGACCTACCCGGTCGGTGGCGGCACCCGCTGGTCCGGGCCGGTCGGCGCACCGGGTGAAGCGCCGGGAGCAGTGCGCGGGACGGCGGTCGGCGCAACGGGATTGCCCCGTCCCGGCACGGCTTCGGTGAACCCGACGCCGAGGTTCGGTGGCACGTTGCCGGGGCGGGCGCGGCGCGGGGACGATCGGTCGGGACACCGCCAGTGTTGCGGTGGGGGCGCCGTTCTCCACGACCCTCCCACCACGTACGAGGGGAACACCATGCGACTGGACAGGAACCTGCGCCGTGCCGCCGTCGGGACGGCGGTGGCGGCGTTGCTCGGCGCCGGCGTGCCGACGGGGAGCGCGCACGCCGCGCCGTCGAGAACGGTCGGGTTGGAGGTGGACTACACGTGCGCGGTCGCGTCCGGGCCGCGGGTGGCGGTCGCCGCGGACGTCACGTTCGTCCTGCCGAAGGAAGGGATGTCCGGCGGGGACGTGCCGCACTTCGAGGCCGCGTTCATCGACGTGGACCTGGAGTTGGACGTGGACCGGGCCGGGCTCGGCGGGCACGGCGGGGTGCGGCTGGACGGTGACAGCACGGCCACGCTCGCGGCGAGCTTCTCCGGGCCGGTCACGGTGCAGAGCCAGGCGGCGTTGACGTTCGCGCCCACGTGGGTCTCCGCGTCCGGCGGCGGGCTGCCGGTGACGGCGGCCGGCGGCTTCCCGGCGCTGTACCTCCAGCAGGCCGGCGCCTACGCCATCGACCTCGGCGACCTGGCGCTGTCGTTGCGCCCCGAGAAGGCCGACGGCACGCCGCTGGGGACGATCGACGCCACCTGCTCGCCCGACCCGGCGCAGAGCCGCCGGATCGGCACGCTGACGTCGGAGTCGAGCATCGTCGAGCACCCGGTGCGGCCGTCCCAGCTGCGGGTGACGGCGGTGACGCCCACCAGCGTCTCCCTGGCCTGGTACGCGACCTCGTGGTGGTTCGACACCCGCGGTTACGAGGTCTACCTCGACGGGGTGAACGTCGCGTTCGTGACCGACAAGCAGGCGACGATCACCGGCCTGGCGCCCGACGCGCAACACCGGGTCAAGATCGTCACGCGGGACGCGTACGGCTTCTCGTCGCCGCCGAGCCAGGGCCTGGTGTTCGCCACGCCACCCGCTCAGGGCTGATCGGCGACACCGGCCGGTACGGGCCCGGACCGGCCACGGCGGTCCGGGCCCGTACCGATCGAACCCGGCCGGGCGAGCGCGCACCCCCCCGCGCTCCACCCCTTCGGCGGAATTGTCGTCACTGTCCGTCTTTCCAAGCCCAGCATCACCCGATCGAGATGATGCTGGTGTCCGCCAATAGTGGGACCATGGGTGCCGACGGCGAGGCGCTCGTGTCGGCAGGGGAGTGGCGACAGCGAGCAGGGCCGAACGTCGTCGCATCGCACCGAGGGGGAAACGATGAGGAAGACGATGAAGGTCGCGGCCGTCCTGGCGACGGCCGCCACGTCCGCCGCGCTGATGACCGGCACGGCCGGGGCCGCCGCGCCGCCGTGGCTCAGCGACCCGGCGACGTGCGCCAACCCGCTCACGGCGGTCCAGCGCACGGTGTCCGACCGGGTGGTCCAGGTCCGCTACGGCAACTGCGGCGGCGTGCAGTACGGCTGGGGACGGATCCTGAACTACACCGGGCCCGAGTTCATCCGCTTCGAGGTCGACCTGAACGGCGACCGGGTCGCGGACGACTTCTCCACCTACACCGCGGGCGACCGCAACTACACGCAGGCGTACCCGACGAGCACGAGCCCGAACCGCGCCTTCCGCGCGTGCTACGTGGTCGACCCGAACGGCACCTGCACCGCGGGCAACTCCACGGCCTGGTGGTGACCGCGGCGCCTCACGGCGCGACCGCGGCGAGCAGCGCCGGGAGGAGCACCGCGTTCGGGCTCCCCCACGACGCCACCACCGCGGGCCGCGCCTCGCCGGCCCGGTGGATCGAGACCTGACCACCGGCGACCCGGACCTCGCCGACCTCGGACCACGGCAGGGGACCCACCCCGCCCCGGTGCACCCGCACGCCGCCGACCTCGACGGTCTCGCCACTGCGGACCCGGTCGGCGAGGCGGGCGACCAGCCGTGGTTCGAGGTGGCGGCGGGACAGCTCGACCAGGAACGCCCACGCGTCCGGCGGCGGCGCGTCCTTGCCGTCGGTGGGGAACTCCACGTCGATCGCGGTCTCCCGGCCGACCGGGTACGTGCCGACCGAGAAGTGCCACCGCGCGTGGTGCGAGCTGGGGGCGAGGAACCGCTTGGTCGTGGTGTGCACGCTCCCGTAGCGGACCCAGTCGACCCGGTCGAGCGGGATCGTCAGGTCGCCGTGGGCGATCTCCCGGGCGTCCGCGTGCAGCCGCCGGAGGCCGACCTTGGTGTCCAGCACCTCCGGCGTGTCGTCGGCGAGGTAGTCGGCGAGCCAGGCCGGCACCTCGCCGCGCGGGTACGCGGCCAGGTCCGCCCGGTAGTGCTCGGGCGGCAGCAGGTCCTCGCGGGGGAACGGCCGGTCGCCGTAGTCGTACTCCACGGCCGTCTCGCCCTGGTGCGTGACGGACAGCAGCAGGCGCCACCACGGCCCGGCGGGCATCCGGGCCGCGATGTCGCGTTGCCGGCGGACCAACGCCATGATCGCCTCCGGGACCGGCGCCGGGTCGTTCGGCCGGTCGGTCCGGAACCGCACCCGGCCGATCTCGGCGGACACGGTGACGGCGAACACCGCGTCGAACCGCCGCCACCCGGGCGGCCCGAGCCGGGCGAGCTGCTGCACGATCGGCTCGATCAGCTCCGACGCCTCGGCGGCGATCGCCTCCTCGGGAGGCGTGTCGACGATCGTGAAGCTCTGGATCGCCCCCTCCTCCCGGAGCCTCAGCGCCGCCCACTCCAGGTCGATCATGCCGTCCGCCGCGCGCTCCTCGGCGATGAACTCCTCCTCCGCCTGCCCGGGCGGGACGGAACTCGACGTCTCCTTGATCCGCCCGGAGTCCCCGACCAGGAACACCGACCGGCCCACCGGCAGGTCCAGGAACGCCATGGGGTCGCTCTCGTCGACCTCCACCGGCGCGTACACGCTCCACCCCGCCTCGAAGCGCTCCGCCACCAACCCCTCGGTGGGGTGGTCCAGGCCGCGCGACCGGATCCACTCCACCACCGACGCGATCGCGTGGCGCTCGTCCGTGACGACCGCGCCGTCCCGGGCCGGGTCGACAGGGCGCACGGCGGGGCGCTCGCGCTCCGGCGGCACGTCGAACGGGTCCGGGTCCCCGAACGCCATCCCGAACCACTCGGGGGAGCCCAGGCCGAGGCGGTCGAGGAAGCGGCGGTACGCGGCCGTGGCCGCCACGTCGAGGTGGACCACGTCCCGGTGGTTCCGGTCGGCGTCGATCGCGTACCGCAGCAACGCCTCCACGTCGGCGTCGTCGGACCACGACGTCCCCGTCAGCATGTCGAAGAAGTCCTGTTCCTCCTCCTCGACGGCGAGCCGGCGCAGCTCCGCCAGGTCGGCGTCCACCCGCCCGTCGCGGCGCACGGCCACGAGCGCCGGGACCAGCTCGGCCACGCCGCAGGCCAGCCACGCGGGAGCCCGCCGGGTGCGGTCGGCGACGAGGCCGGTCAGGCGGGCCGCCGCGGTCGTCCCGGCGCTCAGCGACTCCAGGTAGTCGCGCGCCGCGTCGCCCGGGACGAGCAGCCAGCCCGAGGTGTCGACGTCGGGCAGCCGCGCCGGGTCGACCGGCGGCCAGGACTCCCACATCGCGTCAAGCGGTTCGTCCTCGGCGACGTCCTGCTCCAGGAACTCCAGGAACTGCTGGGACGACCAGGCGTCCGGGCGGCGGGCGACCAGGTGCCCCGTGCCGCCGAGCAGGTCGCCCAGCTCGCGCAGGCGACCGGTCAACCAGCCCGCGAAGTCCTTCTCGTGCCGGAGGGCACGGGCGAATGCCTCCACCGCGAGGCGGTCGTGGGCGGCGGTGGGCCGCGGTCCGCGCGGGCGGGCGAACCGGTCGAAGTCCGGGTGGGAGGGCGCCGAGAAGGCGTCCTCGCCGTCGGGCCGCGGCTCACCCGCGCCGAACCACAGGCACGCCTCCGCGAAGTGGGACCGCGCGTCCTCCGCCGGCTCGCTGGAGGACACCACGTCGATGTGCCCGGAGGCGCCCACCAGGAACACCGACCTCGTCATCGGCCGGTCCACGTCGTCCTCCGGGGCCCCGTCGGCGACCATCACCGGCGCGAAGACGCACCAGCCGCCCTGGAAGCGATCAACCCTCAAGTCCTCGGTCGGGTACGCGAGCCCTTCGGCCCGGATCCGTGCCACGACCAGCGAAATCGCCCGTGCCGCGTCCATCGACCAGCCCCTCCGCTCGCTGCGCGCGGTTCGGTGCCGAACCGCGCGGGCCCGGCGCAGGCCAACGTATCGGATGTGCGCCGGGCGTGGGGTGGAACGCGTTCGGCCGGGCGAGTGGCGGGAACCCGGCGTCCGCCCTTTGGCGGGATTCCGCCGTTGCCGGGCCGTGACACGTGTGTCGGCGGTCCACAAAGGACTGGATCGCGGGCTTTCGCGCTCGCGGTCGAATGCGTTCGACGCGATCTTCCATACGAGATGCGGCCGTTGACGGGTCATGGGTGCGGCGCAACTCTTCGCGGCGGAAGGTTCCCCTGCGGCGGCTGGTCCGCCGTGCCGCTTCTGGTGAGGAAGGCACGCACATGACAGTGTCGTCAGGCGTCGCGGTCGTGCGGTCGGCCCTGGTGGTCGTCCTGGGTGTGGCCGCGGTGTCGGCGGTGGGACCGCCGGCGGTGGCCGCGACGGTGGACACCTCGGCCGCCTACGTGCTGGTCGCCCGGCACAGCGGCAAGGCCATGCAGGTCCAGTCGGGCGAGGACGGGGCCGCGGTGGTGCAGGCGACCCGGACGGACTCGGTGGCGCAGCAGTTCCAGTTCGTGGACTCCGGGGGCGGGTTCTACCGGTTGCGGTCGCGGTTGGGCGGGAAGGTGGTCGACGTCGCGTCGGCGTCCACGGCCAACGGCGCGCAGGTCGTGGCCTGGACCGACCGCAACGCCCCCCACCAGCAGTTCGGCCTGGTCGACACCGACGGCGGCCACGTCCGCCTGGTCAACCGCAACAGCGGCAAGGCGCTGGACGTGTGGGAACGCTCCACCGCCGACAACGCCCGCGTCTCCCAGTACGACATCACCACCGGTGCCAACCAGCAATGGCAACTCGTCCGCCTCGGCGCCGGCGGCACCGGCGCGCCCACCGACCCGAACGTGAAGTTCTTCGGGCGCTGGAACACCGCCGACCCCACCGCGTACGTGTCGGAGTGGGCGGGCGCATACGTGGTCGTCGGCTTCACCGGCCGCACGGTGAAGCTCAAGCAGCGCAACGCCATCGACTTCTTCGTGAGCATCGACGGCGGTCCCGACGTGTCCTACGTCAACCGCAGCGGCACGGTGGACCTCACCCCCACGCCGCTGGCCGCGGGCAACCACACTGTGCGCGTGTCCTACCGGCCGGTCGCCGGTTCCTACCGCGGTGACGCGGTCTACCGGGGCGTCGAGCTGGACCCCGGCGCGGTGACGTTCGCCCCGACCGTGCCGGACGAGGTCGTCGAGTTCGTCGGCGACTCCATCACCGTGGGCCAGCAGTCGTCCAAGCAGGCGTTGACGGCCTACGGCTGGCTGGTCGGCGAGCGGCTGGGCGTGGGCCACACCCAGGTCGCCGTGGGCGGCGCGTGCCTGGTCTCCGCGGCCGACGGCTGCATCGGCATGAGCGACCGGTTCCTCAAGACCGGGATCACGAACAACACCGACTGGGACTTCGCCCGGTACGCCGCGACCGTCGTGGTGATCAACCTCGGCACCAACGACGTCGGCCACAGCGTGTCCGGCGCGCAGTTCCAGAGCGCCTACGTCACGCTGATCCAGCGGGCGCGGCAGAAGTACCCGAACGCCACGGTGCTGGCGATGCAGACCTTCCGCAAGCGCTACATCCCCGAGACGCAGGCGGCGGTGCGCATCGTCAACGACCCGAAGGTGCGGTTCGTCGACACCACGGGCTGGATCGTGGAGGCCACCGACACCACGGACAACGTGCACCCGAACGACCAGGGGCACCGCAAGATCGCCGACCGGCTCGCGCCGCTGGTGTCGGCGGCGCTCACCGGCTGACCGGGCAGACCGCCGCGCCGGCTCCGGCAGCGTCGTGGTGAACCCGACGGGTCGGCGGGAGACCGGCGGGAGTGCCTTCGACCCCCGGCTCGCCGCACGCCCGGGTCCGACCCCTGCCGGACCCGGGCGTGCGGCGTCGCGTCACGGGCTGGTGCAGGAGAGGGGCGAGGTGGGCGGCGTGCCGCCGCCGAGGAAGCCGAACGTGGTCGAGGCGTTCGGGCCGAGCGACCCGTTGTACGAGACGTTCCGGACCGACACGGACGACCCGTCCACGGTCAGCGTGCCGTTCCAGACCTGGCTGATGGACTGGCCACTGGCCAACGTCCAGCGCACGCTCCAACCGCTGACCCCGGAACCGCCCGCCGTCACCGTGACCTCGCCCTGGTAGCCGCCGGGCCACGAGTTCGTGGTGCGGTAGGCGGCGTTGCACGCGCCACCGGGGTCGGGCGTGGTGGTCGTGGTGCTGGTCGTGGTCGTGGTGGTGCTGGTGGAGGTCGTGGTGGTCGTTGTGGTTGTGGTGCTGGTCGTGGTCGGCGGGTCGGACGGCACCAGCGGGCAGGTGCTCAGGTAGGAGCGGATGCCGTTGGTGTCGGACAGCGGGCAGAGGAACTGGGTGTAGCGGGTGTCGCTGTCGACGAAGATCTTGAACCACGGGATGACGTTGCGCATCATCGTGGAGTTGTTGGACGTGGGGAACCCGTGGCCCGCGCCGGAGAGTTCCAGGTACGCCTTCTCGACGTTGGCGGGGATCCCGTTGTAGAGGTTGAGCACGCTGGAGGGCGTGATGGTGGTGTCGTTCTGCCCGGACAGCAGCATCGTCGGCACCCGCGTGGTGGTGAGGTTCTGGGAGAAGCTGGCCGGCGCCAGCCCGACGGAGGTCTTCAGCGTCGGTCGTTGCAGGGAGGCGTAGGCCGCGCCCCCGCCGCCCATGGAGTGCCCCATGACGGCGGTCCGGGTGGCGTCGACCCGGTCGCGGACGGAGCTGCGCTGGGTCAGGTAGTCGAGCGCGGCGAGCAGCTGGGTGCCGCGGGCGGTGTCCCAGTCGTTGCGGTTGTTGGTGTCGATGCCGATCACGACGAAGCCGAACGACGCGAGCCAGTGGCCCATCCACGCGCCCTCGGCGGCCCAGGTGGCGGTGTAACCGGGGACGACGGCGATCGCGCCGAAGGTGCCCTGGCTGGTGTCGGTGGGGTAGTAGATGACGCCGCCGCCGAAGCCGTTGCCGGCGGGGACGGTGACCTGCGCGGTGGCGAAGGTGCCGCGGTTGGCCGACACGCTGGCCGGGGTCGGGTCGGGACCGCGCTGGTACGGGTTGTCCGCACCCGACGCCGTGCGGGACCCGCCCGCGACCGTCAACGCCACCACCATGATCGTCGCCGCCGCGAGGGCGATGCCGTAGCGCCACAGCCCGCTCGCGGGTCGGGCGTGCAGCGCGCTCTCGAGTCTTCTCACGGAAGGACCTCCTGCCGGAACGGGTGGCCGGGGATCGGGCGCGCGGGAGGAGCGGCCGCCCGGCCACGGGGAATGGGTGGAGTCGCCCGGGGCGGGGGTGCGAACGACCGGCGGTGCACGCTCCCGCCACGTGACCGCAACGCCGACAGCAGCCGTCAGGGCGCTGTTCACGCCTGCGCCGGCTCGGCGCGGACCACAGGTGTCACATAGTGTGGCTTCGGCTGTAACAAGTGTCAATGATCGTCTCGATAGGGCTCCACCTGCGGGAACGCGCTGGTCGTGGCGGGCGCACGGCGGTGCGGCGACGAGTCGCTAGAGTCAGGGTCTGCCGCACGCGGACCTGGGACCGGAGCACGCCGTGACAAGCCCGTTCAACGTCGACGAGATCCTCTCGGACGTCGTCCCCGGGTCGGTTCGCCTGCCGCGCAGGCAGAGCGGCAGCTCCCCGCAGGGCCTGGCGATGACGTTGATCGCGGACTACACCGTGCGGACCCGGGCGTGGCTGCCGAGCGCGGCGATCGCGGCGTTGCTGGAGGAGTTCGGCGTGACGGCCGGGGCCGCGCGGACCGCGATCAGCAGGCTGTTCCGCCGGGGCGTGCTCGAGGGCAGTCGCCGGGGCCGGCACAGCCTCTACCGCCTGACCGACGCCGTCGTGGCCGACCTGTCGAACGGCGGCGCGGCCATCGCCACCTTCGCCACCGGGCCGGACTCGTGGGACGGCCTGTGGACCATCATCGTGTTCACCATGCCGGTGGAGGAGAAGTCCCGCCGCAGCGCGTTGCGCGCGGAGCTGCGGTGGCGCGGGTACGCCCCGCTGTACGACGGGGTGTGGGTGTCACCGCACCCCCTGACGGCGCAGGCGCACGCGGAGCTGGTCGCGGTGACCCCGGGCGCGGCGACGGCGTTCCGCGCGCGGCACCTGGAGTTCGCGTCGGACGTCACCCGCGACCCGCTCGAAGCGTGGGACCTCACGGCCATCGCGCAGCGGTACGAGGACTTCATCGCCCGCTGGGAGCCGTTGCTGCCGGGCGTCCGGGCCGGCGAGGTCACCGGGCCGGACGCGGTCCGGGCCCGCACCGAGGTGATGGACACCTACCGCCGCTTCCCGACCCTGGACCCCCTGCTGCCGATCACCCTCATGCCGCCGGACTGGCCGCGCGGCCGGGCGCGTGAGGTGTTCCTCGGCGTGTACGACGGGCTGGCGGAGCCGGCCCAGGACCACGTCCGCTCCGTGGTCGCGCGATTCGCCGACGGCCCGCAGCCGGACCTCCGCGCCCACACCGTGGCCGAGATGGCCGCCGGGTTCGACCCGGCCGGCGACCGGGCCGCGACGGGCGGGCGGTGACTCGGCCGCGACGGGCAGGTGGTGGCTCGGCGGCGATGGGCGGGCGGTGGCTCGGTCACGACGGGCGGGCGGTGACCGGGCCACGAACGATGGGCGGGCGGCGGCTCGGCGGCGATGGGCAGGGCTCGGCCGCGATGGGCGCGGGTGATCGGTGTGGGCTCGGAGGTTCATCCCGGTCGTTCGATTCGCCGGACGGCGGTGGGTTCCACTGCGCGGAACAGGGCCGTCGTGCCCGCCGTGACATGCCGGGCGTCCTCGCCGGCGCGGCGGCGACCCGGCAAGCCCGGCCGAGCGCGGTCAGCGGTGGGCGGCTTCGCCGTCCGGTTCGATCGGGGCCGGTGGTGGGGTCGCGTGCAGCCGGGCGCGCACCGGGCCCGCGTCCGGGTGGCCCAGGTCGTCGAGGATGACGGCGGACCGCAGCCATGCCGACCGCGCGCCCGCCGGGTCGCCGACGGCGTGCCGCGCGTCGCCCAGGTGCGTCAACGTCGTGGCCTCGAAGAAGCGCTCGCCCGTGTCCCGCCACAACGCCAGCGCCTGGCCGAAGCAGCGGATGGCCTCCCGGTGCCGGCCGAGGTGGTGGTGGGCGGTGCCCAGGCTGTCCCAGATGTGCGCCTGCCAGTAGGCGTTGCCGATCTCCTGCTGGAGCGCGAGCGCCCGCCGGCAGTGCTCCAGGGCGCTCTCGTGGTGGCCGAGCTGGATCTGGTACCAGCCGATGTTGTTCAGCGCGTTGGCCTGCCCGTGCGCGTGCCCCGCCAGCGCGAAGCGGTCGAACGCCTGCCGCGCGTGCTCCAGCGCGGTCGGGTAGTCGGCCCGGTGCTCGGCCAGGATGCCGAGGTTCAGCACCGTCCTGGCGGCCCCGACCTGGTCGCCCAGCTCGTCGTAGAGGTCCAGCGCCAGGCGCAGGTGCTCGCCGGCTTCGTCGTAGCGCTCGTGGCGCAGGCACGCCACCGCCCAGTTCCGCCGGGCACGTGCCTGCGCGTCGAGGTCGGCCTGCCTGGCTCCCGCCGCGACCGCGATCCGCTGCACGGCGCTCTGCTCGGCCCACGCGCCGATCCGGTCGAGGTAGGTGCTCATCGACCACGCCAGCCGCCACGCGTGGGCGTCGAAGCCGTCGCCGGCCAGCTCGACCGCGTTGAGCAGCGCCTGGTGCTCGGCGGTGAGCCACGCCCACGCCTGCTCCCGCCCCGTGAACGTCGGCAGGGCCACGCCGTCCGGGAGGGGCGGCACCGTGATCGGGTCGCGGTGCGGGTACAGCAGCACGTCCGCGGCGTGGGCGGTGTGCACGTAGTGGTCGAGCAACCGGCCGAGGGCGCGGTGCCGGTCCGGCGCGGGCTCGACCGCCTCGGCCTGTTCGGCGGCGTACGCGCGGAGCAGGTCGTGCATCGCGTACCGCCCCGGCGACGGCTCGGACAGCAGGTTGACGTGGGCCAGGACGGCCAGCAGGCGGCGGGTCGCGGCGACGGGCAGCCCGGCCAGGCTCGCCGCCGCGTCCACGCCGAAGCCGCCGCCGGGGTGCAGCCCCAGCAGCCGGAAGACCCGGGCCGCCGGCGGGTCGAGCTTCCGGCACGACCAGGAGAACACGAACCGGATGTCCAGCGCGGGCTCGACGCCCGCGAACCCGTCCAGCCTGGCCGCGTCCAACTCGTCGGCCAGCCGGGAGAGCGGGAAGTCGGGGAAGGTCTGCGCGCGGGCCGCGACCACCGCCAGTGCGAGCGGCAGCCCGGCCGAGGCGGTGACGATGCGCCGCACCGCGTCCGGCTCGGCCGCGACCCGCCGCGCGCCCAGGCGCAGCGCGAGCACGTCGCGCGATTCGGCGTCGGACAGCAGGTCCAGCACGACCGGGTGCGCGCCCTCCGCCGCGACCAGGCCGGTCATCCGCTGCCGGCTGGTGATCAGCACGAGGCAGCCCGGCGATCCCGGCAACAGCGGTCGCACCTGGTCGGCGTCGCGGGCGTTGTCCAGCAGGACCAGGACCCGGCGTCCGACGAGCAGGCTGCGGTACAAGCCGGTCTGCGCGGCGGGGTCGGTCGGGATCCGGTCGGCGGGGGTGCCGAGGGCTTCGAGGAAACCGCGCAGGGCGACGCCGGGGTCCAGTCGTGACGGTGCCGCGTCGAAGCCGCGCAGGTTCACGTAGAGCTGGCCGTCGGGGAAGCGGTCGGCGACCTGGTTGGCCCAGTGGACGGCGAGGGTGGTCTTGCCGACGCCCGCGGTGCCGCTGATGGCGGTGATCATCGTCGGTGTCGGTGTCGGTGTCGGTGTCGGTGTTGGTGCGGGTGCGGGTGTGGGTGTCGGTGTGGAGGGGGTGGCGAGTAGTTCCGCTAATCGGGACAGGGGTCTCGCGCGGCCGGCGAAGTGGGAGATCGGCGGTGGGAGTTGTCGCGGGACCACCCACGCGTCCGGTTCCTGTGACCGGGTTCGGGCTTGGCGGCGGCGCGCTTCGTGCTGCGCGGCGACGGCCAGTCGGTCGGTGGAGCGGTCGTTGTCCATCGCGCGGAGCAGGTCCCAGTGCGCGGCGTCCCAGCGCGCCAGGTCGGCCAGCTCGTCCGGCACGCGCACGCCCGCCTGGTCGGCGTGCGCCAGGCACGCGCGGACGAAGGAGACGACGAAGTCCCACTCCGGCAACGACTTCCCGTTCAGCTTGTCGCTCACCGTCGACCGGGCGAGCGGGTGGCCGATCGCGTGCGCGGACGACGTGATCCGGTTCAGGGACGGCGCGCCCGCGTGCCGCCGCAGCCGGTTGAGGTCGTCGACGAACGCGTCCAACGCCTGCCTGGAGTTCTGCGCCATGGTCCCGCCCCGGGGTCGCCGACCGTCACTCCACCCGATCTCACCGCAGCCGTCCGCGTCCCGGAAGCGGCCGGACAGCGCAGGCCGTTCCTAGCGTGGGCGCATGACGTCCACGAACAGCGCGTCCGCCGGTCCGACCCGGCGCGACCTGCTTCGAGCCGCGGTCGCGTCCGGCGCGATCGCGGCACTCCCGGTCGGCCTGGCCGGACCGGCCTCGGCCGCGCCGGCGGCCGCGAGCGCCCCGGTCGGCGGCTTCTTCATCGGCGGTGACGGCCGGCTCTGCGGTGCCGACGCCGGCTCCACCGGCCCGCTCGTCGGCTCGGCCATCGGACCGCCCGGCGGCGACCTCAGCGTCGTCCGGCGGTCGGACGGCGGCCTGGCCCTGTTCACCATCGGCAGCCACGGCGGCCTGATCGCCGGGTTCACCAGCGCCACGGGCTCCGGCATGAGCTTCGTCCGCCACCCGCAGGGCGGGCTGGCCCCGCCGGGCGGGCGGATCGTGGCGGTCGAGGGGCAGACCGGCACCCACGTCCACTTCACCGGCAGCAACGGCGCGATTTACCACACCACGTACGGCAGGTCCGGCTCGGTGATCGTGCCGATCGCGCCGGTGGTGCCGGCCGGCACCGTGCGGCCGTCCACGCCGCTGGCCGCGTTCCAGTCGTCGGCGGGGGACCGGTTCGGGGTGGCGTTCGTCGGCGGCAACGGCGGCGTCCACACGTCGGTGGGCCGGCTCGGCAGCGGCTCCGCCGGACCGATCGCGATCTGGACGACCATCGCGGCCACCCCGGCGAACGTGGCCGCGCCGGGATCGCCCGTGGCCGCCGCGTCGGGCAGCGCCGGGGCGTCGGCGTTCTTCACCGGCACGGACGGGCGGTTGTGGCGGATCCCGTTCGCGAGCCTGACGCCGCAACCCCTGGTCGCGCTGTCCGGGCCCGGTGCGGTGCCGACGGGCGCGAGCCTGGCCGCGACCCTGGCTCCGACCGGTGAGTTCGTCGTGACGTACGCGGGTGCGGACGGTGCGATCAGGGCGGCCACGGACGCGTTCGGGGCCGTGCCGGACCCGTGGGTGATCGGGCCGCCCGCCGTGCACGTCGCGGGCAACCCGCTGGCCCTGGTGTACGGCGGTGACGACTACCTCTACATCGGTTGGTGCGGCCTCGACCGGTGGTTCTGGCTCATCTGGTGGTGGCTGCGGCGGAGGATCCCACCGCCCCCTCCGCCCCCGGACCCGTACCACGAGCTGCGCCAGATCATCTCGGTGAACCCGACGCGGCCCAACTACAACGTCGGTGTCGCGCTCAGGGGGTTGGTGGGGCGTTGAGTGGGTTGGCGCGGCGCTGACGTCCGGTGATCGGGTCGGAGCACTGGGGGTCGACCCGATCACCGCGTGTCCTACGTTCAGAACGCGTGTGTCCTACGTTGGGAACGCGAGAGTCCAACGTTCAGAGTGCGAGAGTTCAACGTTGGGAACGCGAGAGTTCAAGGTTCAGGGGGTGGGAAAAGCGAAAAGCGTCCTCGCCGGACGGGCAGATCAGCAGGATGACGGGGTTCGGTGGTTCGGTGCGGTTGCGTCGTTGGTCGGGTTTCGTGTCATCCCGCCGACCTCCACGAGGGCTACCGCACGCGTCAAGGGGGCGGTTCCAGCGCAAAGGTGCGGTAGGGCCGGAAATGCCCCCTTGACACGCGCGGTAGGGCTGCGCCAGGTCGGCGGGATGACACGGAACCCTTCTGTTGGGGAAGGGCGGCGTGGTGGTGCACTTGGGGGTGTGTTGTCAGCCGGCGCGGTAGCGGGCGAGGACGTCTTCGCGGAGCAGTGCGCCGAAGCCGGCGGCGTCCAGGCGCAGGCCCAGTTGGGCGTCGGTGATGCCCAGGGCGGAGGCGGCGGTGGGGAGGTGCCAGTCGTGGGCCGCCAGGGTGGTCAGCAGGTGGCCGCGGCGGACTTGGGACTCCGACAGGCGGAACGTCTTCAGGTAGGCCAGGCGGCCGTCGCGGGCGGTGATCAGTTCGCCGATGTGGTTCTCCTGCTTGAGGCCGAACGCCGGCAGGAAGCGGGACAGGGTGTAGTCGCCCAGCCGGTACGTGTGGCGCACGGTGTGGGGTTCGGCCAGGAGGCCGTCCGCCATGGTCCGGTCGTGGAAGCGGGACCACTCGGCTTGTTCGCGGGCGGCTGCCGCGCGGAGGTCGGCCAGTGACGTGATGTCGTCGGGCAGTCGCACGTCGAAAGGTGGCACGGGCGTGGCCAGGGTGGCGTGGCGGTGGACGAGTTCGCCGTACATGTCCTGCAACAGGGTGGTGTGCAGGGCGCGGTAGTCGTCCGGGTGCGGGACGACGAAGGCGGCGGCCGGCGTGTCGGCCACGTACACCAGCACGCCGCACTGGTCCGGGTGGATCTCGAAGTGCTTGAGCGCGTCCGCGAGGCCCTGGACGTCGGCCCCCGTGTACGCCTCCTCGACGCGCGGTGAGAGGCCGCGGCGGACGGCGCGGTGCGACCACTCCTCCCACACCACCGTCGGACCGCCGAAGTGCAGCGACAGGTAGCCCTCGACGGCGAGGTGCAGGGGCAGGAACCGCAGGCGGTCGCGTCCGACCCGCTTGGCCATCCGGCGGTGGAAGCGCAGGCCCATGCCGTGCGCGGGCGGTTGCGAGCCCTTCGTCAACTGGGTGCCGTAGGCGGCGACCGGGCGGTCGTCGCCCCACGTGGCGACGAAACCGTGCGGGATGTAGGACACGTAGTGCCTGCGGCGGTCCAGTTGGACGACGCCGATCTCGTCCCCGTGGACGCGGGCGTGCAGGCGCAGGCCGGTGATGGGCTCGTCCCGGGTCAACGGCACGAGTCGCACGCCGCCCCACACCTGGGCCGGCCGCGTGGTCAGGCCGGTCGGCATCATCCCTCCTCCAGGAAGCGGGCCACCCGGTCGTCGAAGTGCGCCCGCAGGTCCGCGACCCCGGCCCTGCCCTCGGTGAACCGGGCGAACTCGACCAGGGCGGGCACGTCCTCCGCGTCGCGCACGCCCACGGTCGGCACGGCGCGCGCGAGCCGCTTCACGTCGAAGTCGACCGCGTCGTACACCGGGTTGAGGTGGACCGCGACCACCCGGCGCTCCGGGTCGAGCCGCGTCCGCCACACCCGCAGCACCTCGGCCGCCAGCCCGTACGGCGCGTTGTCCCAGCCGTCGGACACGATCAGCAGCCGGTCCGGCGCGTGCTCCAGCGCGTCGAGCACCCGCTCGCCCAGCGGCGTCATCCCGTACGGGTGGGCCAGCAGGGCGTCGGTGCGGCCGGAGGTCCACAACGGGACGTACTCGGACGCCAGCTCGGCCAGCAGGTGGTGGCACGCCAGCGCGACCGCCAGCGGGCGGCGGCGCTTCTGCGCGGACCCCGACGCCGAGAAGCTGTCGTCCAGCACGGCCGCGACCCGGCCCCAGGCGCCCGCGGCCCGCCCGGCGGCGCGCACGGCGGCCGCGCGCAGCGCGTCGGTCAGCTCGTCGCGCCGTTCGACGCGTTCGGCCATCGGCAGGGAGAGCACGTAGGAGGCGAGGCGGGTCAGCGGCATCGAGCCGAGGTCGATCGCCACGTCCGCGCCGCCTCGACGCGCGGCGCCCTGCACCCGCAGCCGTTCCAGCTTGGTCAGGCGGGGCTCGATGCGCTTGAGGAACGTCGCCCGGTCGATGCCGTGCTTGGCGGCGAACCCCTCGGCCACCGTGTACGGCAGCCCGTACACCGACGCCTGCTCGTAGTGCGCCCGCCGCCACGTCTCCAGCAGCGGGGTGTCGTAGCGGCGCTGGTGGCCCGTCGTGAACAGGAACGGGGCCAGCTCGCCCGCCGGCGCGACGTGCGCGTGCCGCAGCGCCCGCTTCAACCCGGTGCGGTACTTCACCGCGTCGAACGCCGGGTCGGGGCGGGCCGCGACCCAGTCGCGGATGATCGCGCGGGTGCGCCGGTTGTTCACCCGTGCCCGCCGCAGCACCCCGAACAGGTCGTACACGCGCTGCGGCGGCAGCAGCCGCAAGCGGCGCGCGATGAGCGCGCCCTCGACCCGCCGCTGCTCCTCGGTGGCGTCGCCGGTGGTCTCCAGCAGCTTGCGGACGATCAGCGCCGCGTTGTGGTCGTTGATGTCCAGCGCGAGCGCCGCCGCGTACAGGTCGCGGTAGTTGCCGATCACGTAGTCGTGCAGGAAGTCCAGCGACAGCCGCTGGTCCGCGGCCCCGCCGTGGAACTCGCCCTGCGCCGTGGACGTCGTCGCCGCGTTGATGAACATCATCATGTCGTCGGCGGTGAGGGCGTCCACGCGTCCACGCTCCGGGGGTGTCGGGGTGCCGACCGGGGAGTGGGGGCACGATCAGCGAATCGTCGCTTCCAAGGCGGGTTCCGGAAGTCGCGCCGGAGTCCCGCGGCCGGCCGGCGAACTGTAGCAACGACCCGCTGCGCGGCGCCCGCCATTTCGACCGACGCCGGCTCAGCGGGCGCCCGCGCGGAACCCGTCGATCAGCAACTCGATCAGCCGCGCGCTGTGGTCCTGCCCCGGCGGCGAGTTCTCGCGCGCCCACGCGGCGGCCGTGATGGCGGTGAACAGCTCCTCGGCGGTCAGGTCCGGGCGCACCCGGCCGGCTTCCCGGGCACGGGCCAGCAACGCGCCGCCGGCGGCGTGCATCTCGACGCACGAGCGGTGCAGGGGCGTGCCCTCGTCGTAGGTGCTCGCCGCGAGGAACCCGACCAGGCCCCGGAACGTGCTGCAGTGCGCGACGGCCCGGTGGATCCACGCGGTGAGCGCGCCGACCGGGTCGTCCGCGGCCGCCTCGGCGAGGCGTTCGGCGTCGGCGCGCAGGTCGTCCAGGCTGTCGCGCACCGACGCCTCGATCAGCGTCTCGCGGGTGGGGAAGTGGCCGTACAGGGTGCCGATGGCGACGCCGGCGGCACGGGCGACGTCCTCCAGCGCGGCGTCGGTGCCCCGGGCGTCGAACGCCTCCCGCGCGGCTTCGAGGATGCGGTCGTAGTTGCGCCGCCCGTCCGCGCGCTTGGGCCGTCGGGCCAGGTAGGCCGTCACTGATCCCTCCAACCGGCTGGTGACGCCCAGGCTACCGGGCGGCGCGGCGCGGGCCGAACCAGAACACCAGCGACACCAGGACCGCGAGCACGGCGATCCCCGCGCTCCAGGCGAACACCGAGGAGACCGCGTCCGCGCCCCCGTCGCCGGCCGAGAACGGCAGCAGCAGCACGGCGAGGCCGATCGCGCCGCCGACGGTCAGGGCGGTCTGGAGGATGCCCGCCGTGATCCCGGTGTCGGCCGGGTCCGAGGAGGACAGCACGATCACGTTGACCGGGACGATCGCCAGGCCCACGCCGACGCCCAGCACCACGATCGCGGGCAGCACACCGGCGGTGTACGTGCTGTCGCCGTCGAGCCGGGACAGCCACCCGAAGCCCGCGGCGACCAGCACGAGCCCGGCGACCGCCCGGACCTGTGGGCGCACCTTCGCCACGCGCCCGGCGAGGACCTGGGTCGCGACCAGCAGCGCCAGCCCGAACGGCAGGATCGCCAGGCCGGTGCGCAGCGGGTCGAAGCCGAGCGGGCCCGCGAGGTACAGGCCGGTGTGGAACAGGAAACCGGTCAGCACCGAGGCCAGCAGGAGCAGGGTGGCGAACCCGCCGACGCGTTCCCGGCCGGCGAAGACGCGGCGCGGCAGGAGCGGCTCGGCGGCCCGCCCGTCGACCACGACCAGCACGGCGACCAGCGCCGCCGACACCGCCAGCGGCACGAGCGCCCCCGGCGCGAGCCACTCGTCCTCGGCGGCGCGGACCAGCCCGAGCACGCCCGCGGCGAGCGCGAGGGTGACCAGCACCGCGCTCGGCGCTCCCAGCGAACGCGCCCGAACGCCCTCGTCACGGGTCCCGACGGCGCGCAGCGCGACCGCGATGACGAGCACGCCGACCGGCACGTTGACCAGCAGGCTCCACCGCCACTCGCCGACCGCCGTGAGGAGCCCGCCGAGGATCATGCCGGAGGCCGCGCCGAGCCCCGTCACGGTCGAGTACAGCCCGAACGCCCTGGCCTGCCGCTCGCCCCGGAACAGCGCGGCCAGCAGGGCGAGGCCGGCGGGACCGGCGATCGCCGCGCCCGCTCCCTGGAGCACGCGTCCCGCGATCAGGACCTCGAACGCCGGCGCCAGGCCCGCGACGAGCGACGCGACCGTGACCAGGCCGATCCCGGCGAGGAACACCCGGCGGTGGCCGAGCACGTCCCCGAGCCGCCCGGCGGGCAGCAGGAGGCCGCCGAAGGCGACGAAGAAGGCGTTGAGCACCCACGACGCCGCGGCCACGTCCACGCCGAGGTCGGCGCGCAGGGACGGGAGGGCGACGGTGACGATCGTGCCGTCCAGTTGCAGCAGGAACTCGGCGCCGACGATGGCCGCCAACGCGAGACCCAACGGGCGGGACCGGGCCTGGGTGGTCATGGGACTGCTCCTCAAGTCGAGATGGCCTCGGGATAACGGCGGGAGTTAACCCGAGGCAGCCTCGACCTGGCAAGCGCGTCCACTCCGTGAGCGCGTGGGCGCCGTCAGAGCCGGGACACGCCGCCGGCGCGGTGCAGCACGACCGAGCCCTCGCGCATCACGAAACCGACCTGTCCGGTGACCTCGATGTCCTCGAAGGGGTCGCCCGGCACGGCCACCAGGTCCGCGGTCGCGCCCGGCGCCACCCGGCCGAGGTCGGGGCGGTCGAGCAGGTCCGCGGCGACGCTGGTCGCGGCGCGCAGGGCGCGGACCGGCTCGACGCCGAGCCGCGCCATGGTGGGGAACTCCCGCCAGTTGTCCTCGTGGGGGAACAGGCCCGCGTCGGTGCCGAAGGACGGCACCACGTCGGAACCGGCCACCAGGGCGGCGGTCGCGCGCAGCCCGTCCGCGTGCCCGCGCAGCTTCTCCCGGACCTCCGGCGGCCTGCCGGCCCGGAACTCCTCGTCGTCCACCCGGTCGAGGAGGTGTTCGACGCAGTACCACGTCGGCACCAGGGGCACCCGCCGCCGCACCAGCAGGTCGAGGGTGTCCCGGCCGATCAGGCTCCCGTGCTCGACCGAGCGCACGCCCGCCCGCACGGCCCGCACCACGGCCTCGTCGTTGAAGGCGTACCCGGCGCAGGGCAGGCCGAGATCCGAGGCGGCGGCGACCAGCGCGTCCACCTCGGCTTGGGAGTAGCCGACGTCGGTGGGGCTGTCGACGGCGGAGCTGAACCCGCCGCTGCCCGCGAACTTGATCCAGTCGGCCTTCGCCCCGGCCTGTTCGCGGACCCGGCGCACCACCTCGGACGCGCCGTCGGCCACCACGCCGACCTCCACGCCGAACCGGGCGGTCAACTCCGGTTCCTTGTCGCCGTGCGAGCCGCGCGCGGACAGGATGTTCGGCGCGACGACCATCTGCGGGCCGGGGAGGACGCCGTCGGCGACCGCGTCGCGCAGGGCGGTGGTGATCGGCTGGTCCGAGCCGCCGAGGTCGCGCACGGTGGTGAACCCGTTGGCCGGCAGGGTGCGCAGCGGCGGGATCGCGCGCACGGTCTGCTCCGCGACCGGCGCGGTGTTCAGGCTTTCGTCCACGACGTGCACGTGGCAGTCGATGAATCCGGGCAGCAGCGTGTGCCCGGCCAGGTCGACCACGTCGGCCCCGGCCGGCGCGGTCACGCGCTCCCCGACCTCGGCCACGCGCCCGTCGCGGACCAGCACGCGCGAGCGCGCGACGGGCCGGTCGCCCACGCCGTCCCACACCCGGTCGGGCACCGGCAGGACCTCGCCGCTCACGACCCGCTCCCCGTGTCGGCCGGCTCCTCGCACAGCCGGTCGATGTGGCGGGTGGTCACGTGCGGCATGACGACCAGCTGCGCGCGGCTCCCATCGGTGATCATGTGCCGGCGCCGGCACAGCGGCTCCGGCGGGGCGTCGAACAGCACGATGGTCGAGTGCGGGGCCCGTTGCGGGTCGCGCCCCGCCTCGGCCGGCCGCCGGTAGGCGTAGTCGGTCGTCTCGAAGCACCGCCGGACCCGGTCGGCCCGACGGGTGCTCACGGTGTGTAGCCGGATGTCCCCCGTGAGGGCTAGGATCACGCGGCGCTTGGCGGCGTGGTATCGACGCCAGGCGCCATCGTCGGGTTCCGGTGCGCGGCTGTCGCGCTTTGCCTGGGAGGGGTGTGGCACGTCGGGTCGGCGCGGCCGTCGCGCTCTCTGATGACGCCTTCGACGTGCGGGCGGGTCTCCGCCGCGTCCGACGGTGGACCACCGCGTTCGCCTGGGTGGGGGCGGTCGTGTTCGCGGCGCAGGTGGCGTTCACCGGACCCGCGCCCTTCGGCGCGGCCGTCGCCCTGGTCGTCGTGGTGGTGACCGGCGGGTGGGTGCTGCGGCCCGGCCGGGACGGGTGGGGCGTCGTCTCCGCCGAGACGGCCGCCATCCTGGCCGGGGCCTTGCTGCTGTCGGCCCCGCAGCCGGTGCTCGGCTTCCTCTTCGGCGTCACGGTCCGCCGGGTGCTGCTCGACGGTGACTACCGGTTCCCGGCGCGGGCCGTTTTCCCCGTGCTGGGGTACCTCGTCGGCGTGGGGGTGACGGTGCTCAGCGGTCGCGTCCACCCCGGACCGGAGGCCCTCGCGCCGGTGCTGATGCCGTTGGTGGGCCTGGTCGTGGGATCGGTGGCCCTGTACGAGACCGCGCGGGCCGCCCGCCTGGCCGACGCCGCCCGCGACCGCGCCGACCGCGCGCACCGGACGGCGGAGGCCGCGGTGCGCGCCAGCCCGGTGGGCCTGGTGCTCCTCGACGGCGGCCGGCCCGAGCTGTTCAACGACCGCGCCGCCGACCTGCTGGGCTGGGACGAACCGGGCGCGGTGCCGTGCCCGCACGGCGCGGACCTCACCGCGTGCGACCGGGGCTGCGCCCGGCCGGGGCCGGAGCCGGTGGAGCTGCGGCTGGAGCGGCCCGGCGCCACGCTCGCGCTGCACCCCGTCGCCGTCCGCGACGGCGGCCGGGGCGGTCGGGTGATGGTGGCCGTGGTCGACGTCACCGCCCGGCGGCGGTGGGAGGACGAGCTGCGCGAGCGCTCCGAGTGCGACGAGCTGACCGGGCTGGTCAACCGGCGGCACTTCCTCGACCTCGCGGACCGGGCGCTCGGCGAGGGCCGCGACGTCGCGCTGCTGCTGATCGACCTGGACCACTTCAAGGAGGTCAACGACGTCGAAGGGCACCAGGCGGGCGACCGGCGGCTGGTCGAGGCGGCCCGGCGGCTGCGGACCGTGACCGGCGGCCCGGACGTGGTGGCCCGCCTCGGCGGCGACGAGTTCGCCGTGCTCACGACCTCCGCCGACGACGCCGCCCACCGGGCCGGCCAGGTCCTGGCCGCCCTCGCCGCGCCCGACGCCACCGGCGGCGACACGGGCATCCGGTCGAGCATCGGCGTCGCCGTCGCCGGTCGGGACGGCACCGGCCGCACCGCCGAGGACCTGCTGCGCGACGCGGACGTGGCGATGTACGTGGCCAAGCGCGAGGGCGGGGGACGGGTGCGGTCGTTCCGCCGCGCGATGGGCGAGGACGTCGCCGCGCGGCAGCGGGACCGGGGCGACCTGTCCGCCGCGCTGGCGAACGACGAGCTGGTCCTGCACTACCAGCCGATCATCGACCTGGCCTCGGCGCGCACCACTCACGCCGAGGCGCTGGTGCGGTGGCAGCGACCCGGGCACGGCCTGCTCGGCCCCGACCGGTTCATCGGGTTGGCCGAGGAGAGCGGGCTCATCGTGCCCCTGGGCAGCCACGTGCTGCGCACCGCGTGCGAGCAGGCGGTGCGCTGGCAGGACCGCGGCCTGGCGCTCGGCGTGGCGGTCAACGTCTCACCCGGCCAGTTGGCCGGCGACCGGTTCCCCGCCGAGGTGCACGAGCTGCTGACGGCCACCGGGCTCGCGCCGGGGCGGCTCACGGTCGAGGTCACCGAGTCGGTCTGGGCCGACGAGGACGCGATGCGGGTGCTGAGGGACGTCCGCGAGCTGGGCGTGCGGGTGGCGCTGGACGACTTCGGCACCGGCTACTCGTCGCTGAACTACCTGCGCTGTTACCCGTTCGACCTCGTCAAGATCGACAAGTCGTTCACCGACGGCCTGGGCGGGGACCGGCGGACCGAGGGCGTGGTGCGGTGCATCATCGACCTCGCCGCCGCGCTGGGCGCCCGGACGGTCGCGGAGGGCGTCGAGACGGCGGCGCAGGAGCGCTGGCTGCGCGACGCGGGCTGCGACTACGTGCAGGGATACCTGTTCGGCAAGCCCGACCTGCTGGAGAACTGGCGCCCCGACCTGCTCGCCGCCGTGAACCCGGTGTCGCCTCCCTGACCCCGCGTGCCGGGGCGGCCCGTCGTCCTGGCTTCGGCGTGCGGCGAACGGGGTACTGGACGGCATGGTCTCCTCGCTCAAGCGGGCAGTGAGCACGCCCCTGCTGTACTTCTTCATCCTGGGCGACATCCTCGGCGCGGGGGTGTACGTGCTGGTCGGGTCGGTCGCGGGCGAGTCCGGCGGCGCGGTCTGGCTGCCCCTGCTCACCGCCCTCCTGCTGGCCGCGCTGACCGCGGGCTCCTACGCCGAGCTGGCGACGAAGTACCCGCGGGCGGGTGGCTCGGCCCACTACGCCACCAAGGCGTTCGGCCCGGCGGTCGGCTCGTTCACCGGGTTCTGCATGCTCGCCGCGGGGGTGGTGTCGGTCGGCGCGCTGGCCAGGGCGTTCGCCGGCGACTACCTGCGCGAGCTGGTCTCGTTGCCGACCGCGCTGGTCGTGGTGGTGTTCCTGGGCGCGCTGGCGCTGCTCAACATCCGCGGCATCAAGGAGTCGCTCGGCGCGAACGTCGTGGCCACGGTGATCGAGGTCGGCGGCCTGCTGCTGATCATCGGCCTGGGCGCCTGGGTGGTGCTGCGCGGTGACGCCGACCTCGGCCGGCTGACCGAGGTCGGGACGGGGGACCGGGGGGTCCTGGGCGCGACGCTGGCCGGCGCGGTGCTCGCCTACTACTCGTTCGTCGGGTTCGAGACGTCGGTGAACCTCGCCGAGGAGGTGAAGGAGCCGCGCCGGTCCTACCCGCGGGCGCTGTTCGGCGCGCTGCTCACCGCCGGCGCGGTGTACCTGCTGATCGGCGTGGTGGCCTCGGCCGCGGTGCCGACCGACCGGCTGGCGGCGTCCAGCGGTCCGCTGCTGGAGGTCGTGCGCCTGGCGGGCGCGGTGCCGGAGGGGCTGTTCAGCCTGGTGGCGCTGGTCGCGGTGGCCAACGGCGCGCTGCTCACCGGCATCATGTCGTCCCGGCTGGCCTACGGCATGGCCCGGGACGGCCTGCTGCCCGCGCCGCTGGCCCGGGTGCTGCCGGGCAGGCGGACGCCGTGGGTGGCGGTCCTGGCCACGACGGCCGTGTCGCTCGCGCTGGCGTTGACCGGCGAGGTGGCGGCGCTGGCCGAGACGCTCGTGCTGTTGTTGCTGGTGGTGTTCCTGGCGGTGAACGCCGCCGTGCTCGTCCTGCGCCGCGACGAGGGCGAGGCCGACCACTTCCGGGTGCCGGTCGTCGTCCCGTGGCTGGGGCTGGCGTCCTGCGTGCTGCTGTTCACCCGGATCGACGGCGAGGTCTGGGTGCGGGGTCTGATCCTGGTCGGCCTGGGAGTCGTGCTCGCGGCGGTGAACCTGGTGCGCGGGAGGCGTTCGGCGCCGGCCACCGGACGAGCCGCCTGACCGGCGCGCCGCGCCCGGCGGTCGGCTTCCCGCGTCGTACCCGAGCAGGCCGTCGTCGCGCAGGCGCACGCCCGGCGTCGGCTCGTGCGCGGTGAGGCGTCCGTCGTGCATCAGGTGGTGCACGCGCAGGCCGCGCGCCACCACGGCGAAGTCGGCGATCAGCCGTCGGTGGCACCGCCACCACACCGACTCGCTGCACATCACCGCCGTGCGCTCCCCGCTTGCCTGCCCCACCAGCGCGTCCATCGCCGTGACGAACTCCGGGGTGCGGGTGTGGGCGGCGTACCCGCGGAACGACGCGTTGCGCCACACCGTGTCCGGCGAGTCGGGCGGTGGCTTCCGGAAGCCGCCCAGGCGCTGCTCCCACCGGTAGCCGATGCCCTCCTCCGGCAGCCACCGCGCCACCCGCTCCCGCGCGAGGTCGGGGTCGCGGCGGCTGCCGGGCGCGGTTCGGACGTCCACGACGGACGTGACGCCCGCGCCCCGCAGGAGGTCCGCCAACGCGGCCCGGTCCGCGGTGCCGTGGCCGAACGTCACGAGGTCGGGGTTGGCCGCGGGAGCGTTCCGGTCGGGGGCCATGACCCCGATTGCAGCAGCTCCCGGCGCGCACCGCAGCACACCGCCCGGACCGCGGTGCCGGTGGAGTCCCGCGCACGGCGCCGGTTCCAGGGCCGCGGAGTGCCGCCGAGGGAGCGGTACCGCGGTGCGGTGCGGCGCACGTAGGCTGTCCCACGCCCGGAAGGGCATCGGTGCGGTGAGGAGAGTCGGGCAGGTGCGGACAGCAGCGCGGGCGGGCCGGTTCGGGCTCCTGCCTGCCTTGCTGTTGGTGCTGCTCGGGGTGGGCGTCGTCGTCGCCCCGCACGTCGCCGACGGCTACGCGGCCCCGTACCCGGTGTCGGACCGGCCGGTGCTCGGCGAGTCGGCATCCGCCGCGCCCTCGGTGGACGACGACCTCCACGACTGGCTCCGGCTGTCGCTGGCGGCACGGCAGGCGCCGGCCGCGGACCTGGCGCACACCTGGTGGGCCGTGCTCGGCCGGACCGGTGACGCGCACGTCGCACCGGGACGCCCGGTCGTCGGCACGGTCGGCGGCGAGGGGAAGGCGGCCGCCGAGCGGACGCCGTGGACCAGCCGGGCGCCCCCGCGCGGCTGAACCGGACGACCCGCAACCGCTCCGACGCGCTGTCCCGCGCACCTCGCACGAGGTGACGCGGTGGACGGCGCGCGGGCGTCGACACCCCGAAACCCCCCCGGCCCCGTCGGGCACGTCCCGCACCGCCACCACCGTGGACCGTGGTGGCGGCGGACGGGCTGCGCCCGGCGCGGCCGACACTCCACTGAGGACTGACCCATGTACGCAGTCGTGATGGTGCTGCTCGCCGCCATGCTCGTGGCCGCGATCGCTTTGATGGCGAGGATGTTCGCCAAGGACGAGCCGCTCTACGGCGCCGTGGCGCTCGGTGTCCTGGCGGGACCCGGCGCGCTGCTGGCCCTCGCGCACGCGGCGGTGGCCTGAGCCCGGGTGACCGGACCGCCCGGGAGCGGCGCCCGGACCACCGGGCGCCGCTCCCGGGGCGCCGGGGTCACGACACCGGCCGGTCGCCGTTGGTGGCGGCCGTCGGCCGGACGGGGGTGGCCTCGGCGTCCCGGGCGGCGGGCGAGGTGGGCAGGTGCTCGCCGAACGCGCGGGACACGCTGCTCAGCGCGGTGGTGACCTCGCTGGGGATGACGAAGAACGTGTTGCCCGGCCCCTCGGCCAGCTTGGGCAGCGTCTGGAGGTACTGGTAGGCCAGCAGCTTGGGGTCCGCGTCGTTGCGGTGGACCGCCTGGAAGACCTGCTCGACGGCCCGTGCCTGGCCCTCCGCCTTGAGGATCTCGGCGGCGCGGTCGCCCTCCGCGCGCAGGACGGCGGCCTGCTTGTCGCCCTCCGCCGTGAGGATCTTGGCCTGGCGCTCGCCCTGGGCGGCGAGGATGGCGGCGCGCTTGGCCCGTTCGGCGCGCATCTGCTTCTCCATCGCGTCCTTGATCGTGGCGGGCGGGTCGATGGCCTTGATCTCGACCCGGTTGACCCGCAGGCCCCACTTGCCGGTGGCGTCGTCGAGCACGCCGCGCAGTTGGCTGTTGATGGTGTCGCGGGAGGTGAGGGTCTTCTCCAGGTCCATGGACCCGACGACGTTGCGCAGGGTCGTGACGGTGAGCTGCTCGACCGCCTGGAGGTGGCCCGCGATCTCGTAGAACGCCGCCCGCGGGTCGGTGACCTGGAAGTAGAGCACCGTGTCGATCTCGACCACCAGGTTGTCCTCGGTGATCACCGGCTGCGGCGGGAACGAGACGACCTGCTCGCGGAGGTCGATCGTGGGGCGGACGCGGTCGATGTAGGGGATGACGAAGTTGAGGCCCGGCCGCAGGGTGCGGTGGTAGCGGCCGAGCCGTTCGACGTTGCGGGCGCGGGCCTGCGGCACGATGCGCACCGCCCGCACCACGGTGAACACCGCGAGCAGCGCGACGACCAGGGCGGCGATCAACGGGGCTGAGAGTTCCACGGTCCCTCCCGGGGGTAGACGAGTGCGGTGCTGCCCTGGATGTCCATGACGTCGACGACCGTGCCGGCGGGGATCACGAGGGTGTCGTCGTAGGACCGCGCGGTCCACTCCTCGCCGCCGATGCGGACCCGGCCGTCGAGCCCGGTCACCTCGCGGGTGGTGCGGCCGGGCGCGCCGATGAGCGCGTCCACGCCGAACCGCGCGGGCTGGGGCCGCCGGAGGTGCCGCAGGGCCGCGGGCCGGACGAGCACGACACCGGCGGCGGACACGGCGGTGAACACCAGGAGTTGCAGGGGCAGGTCCAGCCCGAGCGCCGCGGCGCCCGCGGTGACCGCGGCGGCGGAGCCGAGGATGCCGAGGGCGGCGGTCAGGCTGAAGATCTCCGCGACCGCCAGCACGACCGCGATGATCAGCCAGATGAGCCAGTCGTCCACGAGCGACCTCCGTTCACGGTTCGATGAGACCGGCGCGGATCGCGTAGCGGGTGAGTTCCAGCCGGTCCTTCAGCCCGAGCTTCTGCAGCAGGTTGGCGCGGTGCCGCTCGACGGTCTTGACGCTGATCACGAGCAGGCCGGCGATGTCCCTGGACGAGTGGCCCTCGGCGACGAGCTTGAGGATCTCCTCCTCGCGGTCGGTGATGGCCTTGTCGGGCAGGTCGTCGCCGTCGCGGACGCGGTCGAGGTAGTTGCGGACGAGCGCGGTGACCGCGCCGGGGTAGAGGAACGGCTCGCCCCGCATGCTGGCGCGGCACGCCTCGACCAGGTCGCGGTCGGCCACCGACTTGAGCACGTAGCCGGAGGCCCCCGCCTTGAGCGCTTCGAAGAAGTACTGCTCGTTGTCGTACATGGTCAGGATGAGGATGCGCAGCTCCGGCTGGAGCCGCGACAGCTCCCGCGCGGCCTGCAACCCGGTCAGCCGCGGCATGGCGATGTCCAGGATGGCCAGGTCGGGGCGCTCGGCGCGGGCCTTCTCGATGGCCTCCGCGCCGTCGCCCGCCTCGGCGACCACGGTCAGGTCCGGCTCGCCGTCCAGGATCAGCCGGACTCCCCGGCGGACCAGCGCGTGGTCGTCGGCGAGCAGGACTCGGGTCTTCACGTGGGCCATGGTCAGGTGCTCCGGGTAGGGGTGGTCGGTACGCGCAGCCGCACCTCGGTGCCGCCCTCGGTGCGGGAGCCGACGGTGAGGTCCGCGCCGATGAGCAGCGCGCGTTCGCGCATGCCGCGGATGCCGGAACCCTCGGGCGCGCCGCCGATCCCGCGCCCGTCGTCGCGGATGCGCAGCTCCACCCCGGCGGGGTCGTGGGCGAGGGCGAGGTCGAGGTGGCTCGCGCCGGCGTGCCGCGCGACGTTGGTGATGGCCTCCTGCGCGACCCGGTAGACGACCAGCTCGGCCTCGTTGCCCAGGTCCGGGAAGTTGCCGTCGAACCGCTGCCGCACCGACAGCCCGCTGTGGTCGGCGATCTCCGCCGTCAACGCCTTCAGCGCGCTGATCAGCCCGAGTTCCTCCAGCACGCCGGGGCGCAGCCGGCGGGCGATGCGGCGGATCTCGTCCAGGCTGCCCCGGGTCGTCTCCTGCACCTGGTGCAGTTCGTCCCGGACGGTGGGCGGCGCGTGGTCGGCCACCCGCTTCAGCTCCAGCAGGACGGCGGTGAGGGTCTGGCCGACCTCGTCGTGCAGCTCGCGGGCGATGCGGCTGCGCTCGGCCTCCTGCGCGGACAGGGCACGGGCGGTGCTGTCGCCGCGCTCGGCCTCCAACCGGTCGAGCATGGCGTTGAACGTCCTGATGAGACCGGAGATCTCGCCGTGCCCGGTGGGGGCGGGGCGCGGGCCGGGGCGCAGCAGGTCGGTCGTGGTCATGGCGCGGGTGAGCCGCTCCAGCGGGGCCAGGCCCAGCCGCAGCAGCACGGCGTTGGCCACGAGCATCACCACCAAACCCCCTGACAGGATCACCGCTTCGGTGAACAGGACCGGAGTGGACACCGTGACCGGCCCCAGCAGCAACGCCGCCGCGGCCACCACCAGCACCGCGGCGTTGAGCAGGAAGATCCGCCAGAACAGGGACACGGGTAGGGCCTCCTTCGGTTCCAGGCTGCCGGGAGTTCCGCGACCTGTCCATCCGGGCTGACACCCACTCGCGCGTACATGTCGTCACCGCCCGCGGATGGGTGTTGGCACCGATTGTCCCTCCTCCCGGCGCTGCGCAGACTGGTGCGGACGGTTCGCCACGCCGGGAGGAAGAGGTGACAGCGGTGCTCGGATCCCGACCCCGGACGCTCGTCCCACCGCCGGCGACCCCGGTCACCGGTGGTGCGACCGCAACGTCGCAGGCACACACCCACCGCCACGCCGAACAGGTTGATTTCATGCACGCAAGCGATATCGCGGTGAACGTGCCGACGGTCACCGTCCACGACCCGGTCGCGCAGGCCGTCCGCGTCATGGCCGTGAGCCGCCTGCCCGGCCTCATCGTCGTGGACGAGCGGTCGCGGCCCCACCTGGTGCTGCCCGGCACCCAGGTGCTGCGCCTGGCGGTGCCGAGCGCCTACCAGGAGGACCCGGCCCTCGCCCGCACGGTCGACGAGGCGCACGCGGACCACTTCTGGCAGGAGCTGGGCGACCTGACCGTCGGCGACTGCGCGCCGCGCCGGCCGGTGAAGCCCGTGACCGTGCGCGCCGACGCGACCCTGCTGGAGGTCGCCGCGCTCATGGCGCGCCAGCACAGCCCGCTCGTGGCGGTGGTGGACGAGGACGACGTGCTCCTCGGCGCCGTCACGCTGGAGCGCCTGATCACCAGCCTGGCGGTGTTCGGCAACGTCGACTGACGGCTGACGCCGCCCGAGCAGTTCCCGTTCCCGCACCCCCGCTCGTGGGTGCGTTGCGCCATGTCTTGAGGAGAGTGCCTTCAGTGTGCCCGAGTGCCGCGACCATACGATCAGCCGGCCGCGAACCCGTCCGGTGCTCGGGCCACGCCGACGACCGGACCGGACCTCCGGGTCGTGACCGATGAGCGCGGTCCTCGCCCTGGCGATCTTCCTGGTGGCGTTCTTCTTCATCGCCACCGAGAAGGCGGACAAGCTCAAGGTGGTGCTGATCGCGTCGGGCGCGATGGCCGTCACCGGCCTGATCCCCGGCGCCGAGGTGTTCTTCTCCGAGCACGCGGGCATCGACTGGAACGTCATCTTCCTGCTGTTCGGCATGATGGTCATCGTCGGGATCGTCAAGCAGACCGGTGTCTTCGAGTACCTGGCCATCTGGGCGGCCAAGAAGGCGAAGGGCAAGCCGTACCGGCTCATGGTGATGCTCATGGCGATCACCGCCGTGGCGTCGCCGTTCCTCGACAACGTCACCACGATCATGCTCGTCGCGCCGGTGACGATCGTGGTGTGCAACCGGCTGCGCATCGCGCCCCAGCCGTACCTGATCGCCGAGGTGCTCGCGTCCAACATCGGCGGCGCGGCGACGCTCATCGGCGACCCGCCCAACATCATCATCGGCAGTCGCGCCGGGCTGACGTTCACCGACTTCCTGGTGCACATGGCCCCGATCGTGGTCGTCATCTTCGCGGTGTTCGTGCTGCTGACGCGGGTGCTGTTCCGCAAGTCGTTCCAGTACAACCCGGACCACGTCGCCGCGGTGATGGCGCTCAACGAGCGGCGGGCCATCACCGACGCCAGGATGCTGCGCCGGTGCATGGTCGTGTTCACCGTGGTGGTCGCCGGGTTCAGCCTGCACTCGGTGCTCCACCTCGACCCGGCCATCGTCGCGCTGGTGGGCGCGGGGTTGATGATGCTGGCCACCGGCGCGGAGGCCGGTGACGTGCTGCGCGAGATCGAGTGGCACACCCTGGCGTTCTTCATGGGCCTGTTCGTGATGGTCGGCGGTCTGGTGCACACCGGTGTCATCGAGACGATCGGCAGCTGGGCCGTGCAAGGGGTGGGGGACAACTACTTCCTCGCGGCCACCGCGTTGTTGTTCGGCTCCAGCGTGCTGGGCGCGTTCTTCGACAACATCCCGTACGCGGCCACCATGAGCCCCGTGGTGGAGGGCATCGTGGCCGAGGTGCCCGACCCGGCGACCGGTCAGGCGCTGTGGTGGTCGTTCGCCCTCGGCGCGGACTTCAGCGGCAACGGCACCGCGGTGGCGGCCAGCGCCAACGTGGTCGCCATCGGCATCGCCGCGCGCACCGGCCACCGCATCACGTTCTGGCAGTTCACCAAGTACGGCATCATCGTGACCGTGCTGAGCACCGTGATGGCCTGGGTCTACGTCTGGCTGAGGTACTTCACGTGACGCGTGCGGGGTGGCCGACCCGGTCGGCCACCCCGCCGCGGCCCTCACCGCTCGGGCGCGCGGACGACCGCCACCGGGCAGGGCGCGTGGTGCAGCAGGTGGCGGCTGGTGGACCCGAGCAGCAGGCCGCGGAACCCGCCCCGGCCGCGGCTGCCGACGACGACCAGGCGGGCGTCTTCCGCGAACCGCAGCAGCGCGTGCGCCGGGCGTTCCCGGACGACGTGCGCGGTGACCCGCACCTCCGGGTGCTCCCGCCGCCACGCGGCGAGCTGCCCCGTCAGCGACTCCTCGGCCTCCCGCGCCACCGGCTCGACGTCGAAGGCCACCGCCGTGGCCGCGAACGCGGTCTCCAGCACCGGGTCCGCCCACGCGCGGACCACCACCAGCTCGTCGCCGCGGTCCGCGGCTGCGGCGAACGCGAACCCCAGCGCCGCCTCGCTCAGCTCCGTGCCGTCCACGCCCACCACCACCGGCCCGTCGGCGGGCGGGTCGTCGTCACGGCCCCGGACGACGACGACCGGGCACGACGCGCGGCCCGCCAGCTCGACCGACGTGGACCCGACCAGCAGGCCCGTGAACCCGCCCAGGCCCCGGTTGCCCAGCACGAGCACCGAGGCGTCCTCGGCCTCCGCGAGGAGCAGGGGCACCGAGGGCCCGAACTCGAGGACGGCGTCCACATCGGACGCCAGAGGTCCGACGGCGTCGAGGGCCGCGGCCAACGACCGCCGCCCGTCCTCCGCCAGCGCCTCGCGCAGCGCGTTCGGGTCGACCAGTCCGGGCCGGTAGCCGGTCGGCACCTCGCAGGCCCGCACCAGGCGCAGGCCGACACCCCGGCGGCTCGCCTCGCCCGCGGCCCAGCGCGCCGCGCGCAGCCCGCTCCCCGACCCGTCGACGCCGACCACGACGGGCCGGGCCTTGACGTCGCTCATCCTGAACTCCTCGCGGTGGGTGGTGCGGTGCGTCACTCGCCCGGCTTCCGCTTCGCGGGGGCGTCGGGCAGGTCGCGGACCGCCCACACCAGCACCGCGATGACGGCGTAGGGGAGTGCTCCGGTCGGTGATCCGACCAGCAGCATGACGACGGCCATGCTCGCCGCGGCGACGATGGCCACCGAGGTGATCCGGGGGCGCTTCGCGGGCCGGGGCGGCGGGACGGCGTCGAGCGCCCGGAAGGACTGCTCGAAGTCCGGGTCGTCGGCTCTCAGCCGGCGCTCGATCTCGAGCAGGGCGGCCTGTTCGCGCTCGCTGAGCACGACTCACCTCCTGGGTACGGCCGGGGCCGGTGCCCCCGGCTCGACGGCGCGGTGCGGGCCATGCCCGCCTGGTCCGCCGGGTCGTCCGGCGGGTGGTCACGGGTCGCCGGGTCTGCCGCGGGGTCCACCGGTGGCGGCGGCACGCCCGGTTCGGCGTGGTGCCCGCCGGGTGGCACGCCGAACCAACCGGCGGGTGGCGGGGTTGCTCAGGGTGACCGGCGGAGGGCGCGGGGCGGTCAGCGGGCGGTGGCGGTTCGCCGGGTGCCGTGGTGGCGACGCCCGGTCGTGCCGTCGCGGCCGCGTCGTGGGCCACGGCCGCGCGGCGTCCGGGACGCGGTCGGCTCGTGCCGGGGCACCGCGCCCGGGTCCGGTCCGCCGCCCGGAGCCAGCCGCTGCCGGCAGCCCAGGCACCACCGCGAGGTCGGGATGGTCCGCAGCAGCTCCAGCGGGATGTCCGACCGGCAGCCCCGGCACCGCCCGTAGTCGCCGACCTCGATGAGCGCGAGCGCGATGTCGAGGTCGGCCAGCGCGTGCCGGGCCGCCTCGGCCACCGCGAGCGCCACCTCGTGCCGCGCCGCGTCGGTGACCTCCGCCGCGGCCAGGGGTTCGAGTTCGGCCAGCTGCTCCAGCCGGAACCGGCGCTGCCGCTCCAGCCGGGCGCGCAGGTCGGGGAGGTGGTCGGCCAGACCACCTCGCCGGGCGGCGACGCGCTCGACACCGACCATGACCCACCTCCGCGCTGCGACTCCGTTGTTCACCTCCCAGCATGGGCGCAACCGGGCCGCGCGGCCTGTAGGAAGCGGACAAACGGAGGGGCCTGTTTTGTCGTCCGCCTACAGGTTGGGGGAGCGCCTTACGCCCAACCGCCCGGGACGGGTCCCACGGCCGGTGCGGCACGCTGGGACCCGTGTCCTGTCTCCGGTCGAGAGCGAGGAACCCGATGCGCCGGACCTGTCGTGCGCTCCTGGTGGCGTTGGTCGCGTGGGGCGTCTCCGGCGCGGGCCAACCGCTCGTCTCGTCGGCGTCCACCGGTGCGGACCGCACCGTGCGCGTCGCCGACTCGGACCAGCTGCGGACCGCCCTCGCCGACGCCCGCGCCGGTGACCGGATCGTGGTCGCCGACGGCCACTACGCGCTCGGCGCGGTGACGGGCCGCCACGGGACCGCGGCCAGGCCGATCACGGTCGTGGCGGCCCACCGCGGCCGGGCGGTGGTCGACGCCGGGCAGTTGGTGGTCACCGACTCCTCGCACCTCACCTTCGACGGTCTGAAGTGGACCGGCTCCGCCGGCCTGGTGATCACCGGGTCGCACCACGTGCGGTTGACCCGCAACCACTTCCGGCTCACCGAGCAGTCGTCGTTGCACTGGGTGCTGGTCAACGGCGAGGACAGCCACCACAACCGGATCGACCACAACCTGTTCGAGCACAAGCGCCAACTGGGCAACTTCATCGCCGTCGAGGGGTCGGAGACGCAGCAGTCGCGGCACGACCGCATCGACCACAACCACTTCCGCGACGTCGGCCCCCGCGCGGACAACGAGATGGAGGCCATCCGGGTCGGCCGGAGCACGATCTCCCGGTCCAGCGGGTTCACCGTCGTGGAGGCCAACCTGTTCGAGGACTGCGACGGCGACCCGGAGATCGTGTCCGTCAAGAGCAACGACAACACCGTGCGCTACAACACCTTCCGGTCCTCGCAGGGCACGCTGTCGCACCGCCACGGCAACCGGGGCTCCCTGCACGGCAACTTCTTCCTCGGCGAGGGCAAGGCGGGCACCGGCGGCATCCGGCTCTACGGCGAGGACCACAAGGTCTACAACAACCACTTCGAGGGCCTGACCGGGACCCGCTACGACGCCGCGCTCCAGGTCGACGGCGGCGACGTGGACGGCACGGGCGCGTTGAACGCGCACTGGCGCGTCTACCGGGCGGTCGTCGTGCACAACACGTTCGTGAACAACACGTCCAACATCGAGGTGGGCGCGAACTACACGTTCCCGCCGGTGGACTCGGTCATCGCCGACAACGTGGTGACGGGGTCGAACGGCAAGCTGTTCAACGAGCTGAAGGTTCCGGTGAACCTGACCTACGCGGGGAACGTCGCGTGGCCGACCGGGACCGCGACCGTCGGCGTCACCCAGCCGACCGAGGCCGTCCGCGTGGCCGACCCGCTGCTGGGCCGCCGGGGACCGGTGCACCGGATCGGCGCGGGCAGCCCGGCGATCGACACCGGCACCGGCCGCTACCCGTTCGTCACCGACGACGTGGACGGACAGCCGCGCGCCGGCCTCCCCGACGTCGGCGCGGACGAGCGCTCCACCGCCACGGTCCTCCGGCGACCGCTCCGACCGGCCGACGTGGGCCCGAACTCCCGGTAACGCGGCCACCGGGTCACGCGGCCTCCGGTGCGCCTGGCAACGCGACCTCCCGGCGCGCGACCTCCTGGGAACCGCGGCCACCGGAAGCGCGGCCGCCCGGTGAGAGGTCGGACGTTCGCTCCGCCGGCCGCTCGGCGACGGCGGTAGGCGACCCGGCCGCACGCGGCCCCGGCCCGTGCGGTCAGGCGGGGAGCTTCCGGGCGGCCACCGCCGCCAGGCCCTTGGTGGCGTCGCAGTACTCGATGCCCGGCCGGTCGCCGGCCACGGTCAGCACCACCACGTGGATCTCCGTGCTCTGCGCGAGGTCCGCCGGCCGGTACGGCAGGCTGACCGTGCACCCCGTGCTCAACTCCTTGTCCAGGTGCACGTACGCCCGACGCCCGCCCAGCTCGGTCAGCTCGCCCCCGATCACCTCCTGCGCCGGGTGCTGGTCGTACCGCAGGTTGACGGTCCGCCCGCCGAACGTGCTGAACCACTTGCACGCCCAGTTGCCGAACACGTTCACGGGCGCGTCCCCGTTGACCCCGGCCAGCGTGGCGAGCGACTCGTCGTCCAGCAGCGCGCAGGCGTCCACGTGGGCCAGCGACCCGGCGGGGAACGGGCTGGGCCGGCGCGGGATCGGGCCGCGGCGCAGCACCTCCAGCACGCTGCCCGCCGCGACGTCGGCCACCGCGCAGAGGTCCACCGGGGGGTTCGAGAGCTTCGCCGCCACGCGGACGGCGTACACGTCGTCCACCACCACCGTGCGGCCGCACTCGTTGCCGGACCGCTCCGACGGGACGATCTCCAGCGGTCGGCCCTGCACGGCGCGGGATGTCCGGGTGATCAGTTGGACCTCGACGTCGAGCTTCCGCACCGCGCCGACGTCGACCAGGACGTCGCAGCGGTTGAAGTTGCCGATCGTGGTGGACACCGAGGTCGGGCCGAACCGGCGCAGCGCGGCCTCGTCGGTCAACGCGCACGGGTCGGCGGTGCGCTCCTCGCCGACGAGACCGCCCGGCGAGGGGGCGTGCGCCTGCGTCGCGGGCGCCTGGCGCTGCCAGGTGAACACCACCGCGCCGAGCGCCACGACGAACGCGACCCCCGCGGCGACCCGGAACCAGCGCCGGCGGTGGGCCGGCACGCGGGCGGGGCGGCGGGCCGGCGGCGGGGGCGGTTCCCACTCGCCGACGACCTCCTTGAGCCGCGACCGCACCTGGTCCGCGGTCGGCCTCCGGTCGGGCCTCGGCCGCAGCATCTCCTCGAGCACCGGGCCGAGGGGACCGGCCTGGCGCATCGGCAGCACTTCGCCGCGCCGGGCGCGTTCCAGCACCTCGTGCGGTTCGCCGTGGCCGAACGGCGGCGTGCCCTCGACCGCGGCGAACAGCGTCGCGCCGAGCGAGAAGACGTCCGAGGCGCGGCTCGCCGGACGCCCGCCCGCGACCTCCGGCGAGGTGTACGCGGGGGTGCCGGAGATCCGGCCGTCGTCGGTCCAGGTCACCTCGCGCCAGATCGAGATGCCGAAGTCGGTCAGCTTCGCCAGGTCGTCGTCGCCGAGCAGGACGTTGCCCGGCTTCACGTCGCGGTGCACGATGTTCTTCGCGTGCACGGCGGCCAGGGCCCCCGCGATCTGCACGCCGATCCGCGCCACCCGCTCCGGCGGCAGCGGCCCCTGCGCCGCCAGCACCTTGTCCAGGCTCTCCGCCGGCAGGTACTCCATGACGAGCCAGCAGTCGTCGGCGTCGACCGTGTCGAAGACCGAGACGGCGTTCGGGTGCTGCACCTGCGCGGCGGTCTCGGCCTCGCGGCGGAACCGCGTCCGGTCGGTGTGGTCCGCCGCCGCGTGGGGTCGCTTCAACGCGACGCGCCGTTTCAGCTTCCGGTCGAACGCGGCCCAGACGACGCCCCCGGAACCGGAACCGCGGGCGTCCTCCAACTCGTACCGCCCGCCGACCACATCCCCCGTGCGCACGGTCCGTAGTGTAGTGACTACTTTTGCCGGCCGTCACGGTTTCCCGGCCATCCCGACCGATCCTCACATCGCGGTACGCGAATTGCGGGAATTCACTAGTCGCCCAATCGTGGAATACATTGAGTCAGCCGAGTGAATCGAGCAGGGCGAGGTCCGGCGGCACGAGCGTGGTCGACAGGACGAGTTCGCGCAGCAGGTTGTCGTTGAGCGTGTTGCCGACGGGCTCGCCGACCTCCTCGCGCAGCAGCCCGTGCACCCCCGCCGCGGACAGCCGGGCCCGGACGTCGGCGACCATGTGCTCGACCCGCTTGACGCCCCAGCCCGCGTCCGGCTGGAGTTCGTTCAGGATCTCGGCGGCGTGCTGCCGCGACACCGGCTGCGGGTTGGCCTCGTGCAGCAGGTAGCGCTGCCCGAGCACGACGAGCACCAGGTGCTCCTCCGGCGTGAGCCGCCACCGCTTCGGCGGCCGCGTCACGCTGTCGTGGCTGGTCACCGGGTGCCCGCCGTCCTCGCCGGCCACGTACAGCTCCAGCAGGTGCTCGCGGTCGTGCGAGCCGCGGATGAACAGCGGCGTGTAGCCCTCCTCCAGCGGCACCGGCTCCTCGTCGCGGAACAGCCAGCGGGTCTTGGGCAGGCGGATCGGCAGCCGCCCGGTGTTGGTGACCCACCACCGGCCGGCGCGCCGCGTGAGCAGGCCGTGCCGGCGGCTCACCCGCGGGTCGGTCTCGCCGACGCACACGTCCACCTCGGGCCGGTTGCGGCCGAACCGCACGCTCCGGCCCTCGACGGGATCGACGCTGATCCGGCCGCTCAACGCGAGCGCGACGACCGCTCCGGGCGCGGCCCGCGGCACGTCGCGCGCCAGGCTCTGGGTGTTCATGCCGTCCCTCCTCGGGTTACCGCGCAGTGTCGTCGGAGCGCTTCGGGACCCCTCCCGAAGAGGGTAGGGAACAGCCGCGCATTACGGGGGACCGGTCCCGACGCGTTCTGTTTCATTCGCCCCATGACCACTCGGAGAATGCGTTTCGGAAAGACCGCGACGAGCGGTGCCGCGGCGGCGATCCTGGCGGCGCTGCTCGTCGTGCCCGCGGCCCGGGCGGAGGTCGTGGAGGGGTACCCGGTGGCTGCGGTGACCGCGAGCGACGACGACGGGAACGTGCCCGCGAACACGCTCGACAACGACCTGGGCACGCGGTGGTCCGCGCAGGGCGACGGCCAGTGGATCGCGTACGACCTCGGGACCGCGCGGCCGGTGACCGCGCTCGCGATCGCCTGGCGCTACGGCGACGAGCGCACCGCCTACTTCGACGTCGAGACCTCCCCGGACGGCACGACGTGGGCTCCGGCGGCGACCGGCCTGCGCAGCCGTCCCACCCTGGCCCAGGAGCGCTACGACATCCCGGACGTCACGACCCGGCACGTGCGGATCGTCGGCCACGGCAACTCCTCGGGCAACGGGTGGAACTCCGTCACGGAGGTGGACGTCCTGGGCGCCGACGACCCGGGCGGCGACTGCGCGCTGCCGTCCGACGTGCTCGACCTGACGAACTGGAAGATCACCCTCCCGGTCGACAACCCGGACCAGTCGGGCCGCCAGCCGCTCGAGGTGAAGCAGCCGCGCCTCGACGGCTACGCGCTCGACCCGTGGTTCGTGCCGACGCCGGACTGCGCGGGCGTGCGGTTCCGCAGCCCCGTCAACGGCGTCACCACGCAGAACAGCAGCTACCCCCGCTCGGAGCTGCGCGAGATGACCGACGGCGGCAGCGCGTCGGCCGCGTGGTCGTCCACCTCCGGCACCCACACGATGGTCATCGACCAGGCGATCAACCACCTGCCCGAGGACAAGCCGGACGTCGTCGCCGGCCAGATCCACGACTCCGACGACGACGTGGCGGTGTTCCGGCTGGAGGGCACCAGGCTCTACGTCACCAAGGGCGACACCACCCACCACAAGCTCGTGACCGACGACTACGTCCTCGGCACGCGCTTCCAGGCCAAGTTCGTGGTGAGCGGCGGGCAGGTCAAGGCGTACTACAACGGCGTGCTCCAGACCACGATCAGCCGGTCGTTCAGCGGCGCCTACTTCAAGGCGGGCGTCTACACGCAGGCGAACTGCGACCGGTCCAGCCCGTGCGACAGCGGCAACTACGGCGAGGTGACCGTCTACGGCGTCACCGTGACGCACTCCTGACCGCGTGCCGGCGGCTCCGGGGCCCGGGGCCGCCGGGTCGGGAGGGGTCCCCGCGCACTCCCGCCACCCTGCGTGCATGGGCGAATTCGAAGTGAGGGTCGAAGCCCTCCACGGGGTGGTGGACCGGCACGGCAAGGTGCGCGACGACCTGTCCTCGACCAACCGGGACAGCCGGTTGCTGGCGCGGATCCAGCCCCCGATGCCGGATCCGGCGACCACCGCCTTCGTCACCGCGGCGTGCCAGGTGGGGCAGGGGCACCTCGACTCGGTCACCGCGATCGAGCGGGAGCTGCAGGCGCGCGTCGAGGAGCTGAGGGCGTCGGTGGAGCAGTACGCGAAGACCGATCAGGACTACCAGGACGGCTGGCGGTGACGTGCTGATGGAGCTCAGCGGGTACGAGATCTACCAGATGGTGTCCCGGGGCGCGGGTCCCGAGGGGCTGACCGAGGCGGCGGACGTGTCGCGGGACGCGCGCACGCGCATCCAGGCCCTGGGCGACGAACTGCGCGGCCTCACCGGGCAGCTGCAGGGGCTGTGGCAGGGCCGGGCGTCGGACCGCGCCGCGCAGGCGGTGCAGCCGATCGAGCAGTCCCTCCAGCGCGCGCAGGAGACGCTGGACCGGGCCGACGCCGCGCTGCGGACCCAGGCGCAGAGCTACGGCCGGCTCCGGCAGCAGGTGCAGCCGATGGCGACCCCGTACCCGCCGGAGCTGACGCTCTTCGACGAGATCACGCCGTGGGACACGGACAACGAGCTGGCGCGCAAGGCGTGGTTCGAGGCGGACGCGCACAACCGCCGCGTCTACGCCGAGTACGTCGGGTTGACGGGCCAGAACCAGGCGATGCTGCCGCAGGCGCCCGGCGCGTCGGGGGGTGCGCCGGGCGCGGACACCGCCGTCGGATCCTCGGGCGGGGCCGGTGTCCGATCCGGGACGCCCGCGCCGCCGCAGGTGGGGGACGGGGGCGGGGGCACCTCGCCGTCGTCGGCGGGCGGACCGGCGGCCGGCGGCGGGTCGTCGCCCGGGTCGGCGGGCGGGGACAAGCCGTCGGCGTCGCCGTCGGCGGGCGGGGGCGGCAGGACCTCGGCGAGCGAGGTCGGTGGCGGGGACGGCGGCGGTTCGCCGCGGCCCCCGGCCGTGGCGGGACCCACCGCGCCGCGGCAGCCGGGCGACCGGACGGCGGTCGCCGACTGGGCCGCCGGTGTGCCGGGCGGTCTGCCGGCGGCGACCCGTCCGCCGGCGGGCCGGGACACCGGGCACACGTCGAAGGTCCCAAAGGGCGACCACCTGTCCGGCGGCGGCGGTGTCGCGCCGGTGCTGCCGGGTGGGATCGGCATCGGCGACCCGACCGGCACCAGGGGTCAGAGGGGTTCCCTGGACGCCGGCGACCGCTCCGCCGTGCTCGGCCGGACGCCGGGGAACGCCCCGGCCGCGGCCGGGGCGCGCGGCGCGGCGGGCCGGGTCGGCACGGGCGTGGCCGGCATGGGCGGTTTCGCGCCGCACGCGCCGGCCACGCGGGACGAGGACGACCGGGAGCACCGGCGCACCGTGTACCTGGACGAGGACGCGGACGCGCTCGTCGGCCGGCTGCCTGGCGGCGTCGCGCCCGTGATCGGGGAGGACTGATGTTGCGCGGGCCGGTGGTGCTGTCCGACACGGCGTTCGACGTGCTGTGGCACCACGACGACCTCGGCGAGCACCACACCGTCCTGCACGTGCCGCCCGCCGAGGCCGACGTCCTGGAGGTGGAGCGGGAGCTGCACCGCGAGGGCGTGCGGGTGGACGACACGCTGGAGGCGTTGCGGGTGCTCGCGTACGCGGACTCCGAGTGCTTCGGCTGGATCGCGTTCAACCGCGAGGTCACCCTGCCGGTCGTGGTCGCCACGGCGGGGCGGCACGGGGTCTTCGCGGTGCGGGACAACGGTCACGTGCGGATCGACGTGCTGCGGGGCGACCCGTCGGAGACCCTGGCGGCGTGCCTGCCGGACGTGCCGGCCGGTCGCGGCGTGTCGATCAACGCGCGGGCCGAGGAGGCGCGCGGCTCGCGGGCGCTGGCCGCGCTGGTGCAACGGCCGCGCACCGGCGTGGCGAAGCTGTACGCGGCCAGGCGTGACCGGTACGGGCGACGCCGGCGCGCGGGGTCGTTCGTCACCACGCTCGACTGCCCGGACGGCCGCTGGCTGGTGGTCCGCTACACCGACAACCGGGGCCAGGGGTGGGTCCACGCCACGCCCGCGACCCGTTCGGTGGTGGGGGAGTGGCTGCGCCGGCTCGGCGACTGACGCGGGGGAGGCGGTGCGACCGGGCGACTGATCCAGGGGGAGCCGGTGCGACGGGCCGGGACGGCCGCCTTCACCGAGGGCAAGGTCGGCCTGATGTTCTACCCGGCCACGCTGCTGTCCTCGACGCCGTTCG
>NZ_JBSGBG010000048.1:0-72047 GCF_053601135.1 Actinosynnema sp. NPDC004786
GGGACGGACCTTCCTGGGGGGGCGGGGGCGCCCCCACGCGGGGCCGGCGGGCCCGGGGGGGGGGGCGGGCGCCCCCCCGCCCACCACCCGGTTCCGCGCGGTCAGCGGCGGAAGAAGTCGACCAGCACCGGCGCGGTCACCTTGGCCTTGACCATGTGCGTCTGGCCGGGGAGCACGGTCAGCTCGCCCTTCGGCAGGGTCGAGGCCAGTCGCCGCTGCGCGTTGCGCAGGTACTCCGGGCTCTTGCCGCCGGCGATCACGAGCGCGGGCGCCTCCGCGCCGGCCCACCGGTCGGCGGGCGGCGGCGTGCCGCGCTGGAACTCGGCGACGAGCGCGAAGTCGTGCGGCAGGGTGTGCGCGACGGCCTTGAGCTTCCGCCACGGCGGCATGACCCGGAGCAGCGCGATCACCGGGCCGGGCGTGCCGACGTACCGCATGAACAGCTTGACCGCGTCGCCCCGGCGGCCTTCGGCGAGCGCGCGGCGCACCCGGTCCGGCAGGTCGTCGGCCATGGGCTCGCGGGTGTCGTCGACGATCATCGGCGACTCGTAGATCGCGATCCGCTCGGCCGCCACGCCGCGGTGCGCCGCCTCGGCGACCAGCGTGCCGCCGGAGGACATGCCGAACAGGTGCGCCGAGCCGCCCGCGTGCTCGATGAGAGCGGCGATGTCCTCGACCTCGCGCTCGACGTCGTAGGACGTGGCGTTGCCGCTCTCGCCCCGGCCGCGCCGGTCGTAGGTGTAGACGGTGAAGTGCGCGGCCAGCTCGCCCGCCAGGGCCGTGGCCGGGCCGAAGGCGCGGTGGCACAGCGCGCCGTCCACGATGATCAACGCGGGGCCGGAGCCGACGCGCGTGCAGGCGATCGTCGTGCCGTCCTTGGACACGACCCGTTCCGTGGTCATGCGAGGTCCTCCATCCAGGTCGACCACGTCCGCTCGTCGCGGTGGTCGTCGGTGAACACGTGGTGCATGGCGGTGGGGAAGCCGGCGATCCCCTGGAAGAAGCGGTACAGCGCGCGGTCCGTGCGGATGCCCGCGGTCTGGGCGTTGGCGAAGTAGACGACGCCGGGCTCGCCGTCGAGCACGACCTCGTCGCCGGTGCGGGGGGCGCGGTCGAGGCCGAGCTTGCGGCCGAGCTTCGCCCACGTCGCGGGCCAGTCGGCGACCGGAGGGCCGAAGGCGGTGACCGGGCGGGCGGTGCGGCCGGCGAAGTGGCGCAGGTAGGTGACGAGGGTCTGCCAGAACATCTCGCCGCCCGCGAGCATGGCCTCGAACTCGTCCTCCCAGTCGTCGCCGGGCAGGAAGCCGCTCGCGACCATGCGCAGCACCGTGCTGCCCCGGTCGCGGCCCTCGATCAGGAACTCGTAGGCGACGAACCGGCCGTCGGGCTCCTCGTCGCCGCCGTAGGCGAGGCGCTTGCCGGGCTCCCAGGCGGTGATCGAGTGGGCGGGGCGGTAGTCGCCGAACGCCTGCCGGACGACCTCGCCGGGCTCGACCTCGTTCGAGCCCATGAACCAGGAGTCGATGCCGGGGCCGGTGGCGATGGCCTCCCAGACCTGCTCCGGCGTCACGCCGTCCAGCTCGGCTTCGTTGACGCCTTCGAACGCGTGACCCATCGTCACTCCTTCGGGATGCTCGGGTGGACGGCGACGACCACGCGGTGTGGTCGTCCGCCGGGCGCGGACTCGTCGTGGTACTTGGCGACCAGGGTCGTGACGGCGGCGGCCAGCTCCTCGGCGAACGCCGCGCGGTCGGCGGCGGTGGCGAAGCGGACCTCGCCGTCGAGGGCGAAGGTGGCGACCCTCTTGTCCGCCTTGGCCGCGCCGGTGATCAGCGTGCCGACGTCGCGGACCAGCCGTGCGGCCACGGCCAGGAGCCAGCGGGCCGACAGGCGGTCGGGCGCGCGTTCCGGGTCGGGCTGGACGGCGGCCAGGGCCGTGGGCGAGATGACGTAGGACGCGGCGGTGGCGCGCATGACCCGTTCGGTCATGTTGCCCTTGCGGCGTTCCTCGGCCAGCTCGACCAGGCCGTGCTGCTCCAGCGTGCGCAGGTGGTAGTTGACCTTCTGCCGGGGCAGCCCGATCTTCGCCGCCAGCGTGGTCGCCGAGTTCGGTTCGGCCAGCTCGGCCAACAACCTCGCCCGCACCGGGTCCAACGAGACCTCGGCCACCGCCGGGTCCTCGATCACCGCCACTTCGAACATGCCGGAACCCTCCCACCGACAACTTCTCTTGTCAAGCCAACAAACCTTGTCGGCTGCGCGTGTCCTACGTCCGCGTCACGCGTGTCCTACGTCCGGAACGGCCGAGTTGAGCGTTCAGAACAAGGTCCGGTCGTCCTGAACGTTCAACTCGGGGTGCGCGAACGTAGGACACACGCGTTCTGGACGTAGGACACACGCGTTCCGGACGTAGAACACGCGGGTTGTGCGGGGATGGTGCGTGGTTGGTCAGCGGGGGGCGGTTGGGTGCGGGCATGGGGATGACGAAGTGGTACCGGCGGCCCTGGGTGGTGCCGTTCGGGTTCTTGGTGCTGGTGTTCGTGGCGTTCTCGGTGCCGCCGTACGTGACGTTCGACCCGGCGTTGTCGCGGGTGCCCGAGGTGCCCGCGCACCCGTGGCACTTCCCGGTGCTCGTGGCGCACGTGCTGTTCGGGTCGGTGGCGATCCTGACCTGCGTGGTGCAGGTGTGGCCGTGGTTCCGGCAGCGGTACCCGGTGGCGCACCGGCGGGTCGGGCGCGTCTACGTGTTCGCCGGTGTGCTGCCGGGCGGGGTGACGGCGCTGGCCATCGGCGCGGTCTCGCCGTTCGGGCCGCTCAACCAGGTGGGCAACGTGCTGATGGGGGCGCTGTGGCTGGCGTTCACGGTGGCGGGCTTCCGGATGGCGCGCCAACGCCGGCACGTCGACCACCGCCGGTGGATGATCCGCAGCTTCGCGCTCACCGCGTCGATCATGAGCAACCGGATCTGGGCGGCCGTCGCCGCGATCACGCTGTCGCCGCGGCTGGACACCGCGTTCGGCGGCAGCGAGGTCGCCCTGCTCCAGACGGTCTCCGGGCTGGCCGCGTGGCTCGGCTGGACGATCCCGCTGCTGCTGGCCGAGTGGTGGCTGGAACGGGGCGACGCCCGCAGGCGCCGCGCCCGCCGCGCCCCGGCCTCAGATCGGCAGCCGGTAGGCGTCTGACCGCTGCTCGAAGTCGAGCAGCTGCCGCTTGCGCACGATCCCGCCCGCGTACCCGGTGAGGCCGCCGTTCGCGCCGACCACCCGGTGGCACGGCACGATGATGCTGATCGGGTTGTGCCCGTTGGCGAACCCGACGGCCCGCGCGGCCGACGGCCGGCCCAGCTGCCGGGCCAGCTCGCCGTACGTCGTGGTCTCGCCGTACGGGATCTCGCGCAACAGCCGCCACACGGTGCGCTGGAACGGCGTTCCGACCGGGTCGAGCGGCAGGTCGAACGACGTCCGCGCGCCGTCGAAGTACTCGGCCAGCTGCGCGATCACGTCCCCGAAGGGCGAGGGGTCTTCGGGGCCGAACGACTCGCGCGGCGGCCGGTACCGCTGCTCGGCCAGGTACAGCCCCGACAGCACGCCGTCCCGCGCGACCAGCGTGAGCGGTCCGACGGGGCTGTCGACGGTGGTGTGGCTCATCGACGGACGTCCTCTCGGGCGGGCAGCCGGTTGATCGCGTGGTCACCGGTGGCCCACAGGTACTGGACGGCGTAGGCCCGCCACGGGCGCCACGCCTCGGACCGCCGCACCAGGGCGGCGGGTGTGTCGGGCAGGCCGAGGGCTCGGGCGGCGATGCGGATGCCGAGGTCGGTGGGGGTGAACGCGTCGGGGTCGCCCAGCGCCCGCATCGCGATCACCTCCACCGTCCACGGCCCGAACCCGGGCAAGGCCAGCAGGTCGGCCCGCGCCTTGGCCCAGTCCGCGCCGACCCCGAGGTCGATCTTCCCGTCCGCCAGCGCCTCGACCAGCGCGCGGAACGCGGTCTTGCGGGCCTGCGGCATCGCCAGCACGGCGGGGTCCAGCGCGGCCAGCGCCGACGACGTCGGGAACAGGTGGGTCAGCCCGACGTCGGTGATCGGCTCGCCCGCGGCGGCCACGAGCCGGCCCGCGTGGGTGCGGGCGGCGGCCGTGGACACCTGCTGCCCCAGCACCGCGCGCACGGCGAACTCCTCGGCGTCCACCGTGCCCGGCACGCGGCGGCCCGGTCCGGCGTCCACCACGGGTCCGAGCAGCGGGTCGGCGCGCAGTCGCTCGTCCACCGCGACGGGGTCGGCGTCGAGGTCGAGCATCCGCCGGCACCGCGCGATGGCGATCGACAGGTCGCGCAGGTCGCTCAACGCGAGCCGGCACGCCACGTGGTCGGCCTGCGGCGTCAACGACACCACGCCGTGCCCGCGCGGCAGCCGCAGCGTGCGCCGGTACGCGCCGTCACGCCACTCCTCCACCCCCGGCACGCCGGTCGCGGCGAGGTGGCCGAACAGGTTGTCCGGCCGCAGCGGCGCGCGGAACGGCAGCCGCAGCGACAGCACGCCCGGCGTGTCGGGCGCGGGGCGCCGGCGGGCGCGCAGGTCGGTCGGCGACAGGCCGAACACCTCGCGCACCGTCTCGTTGAACGCCCGGACGCTCGCGAACCCGGCCGCCAACGCGACCTCCGCCATGGGCAACGCGGTCGTCTCGATGAGCAGCCGGGCGGTCTGCGCGCGCTGCGCCCTGGCCAGGGCCAGCGGTCCCGCGCCCAGCTCGGCCATCAGCAGCCGTTCGAGCTGCCGCACGCTGTAGCCGAGGCGGGCGGCCAGGCCGGGCACGCCCTCGCGGTCCACCACGCCGTCGGCGATCAGCCGCATGGCCTTCGCCACCGCGTCGGCGCGGTGGTTCCACAGCGGGGACCCCGGCGACGCGTCGGGACGGCACCTCTTGCACGCCCGGAATCCCGCTTGTTGCGCGGCCGCCGCACTCGGGTAGAACCGCATGTTCTCGACCTTGGGCGCGGTGACCGGGCAACTCGGTCGACAATAGATCCGGGTGGTCAGGACCCCGGTGAAGAACCACCCGTCGAACCGGGCGTCTTTCGACCGCACGGCCCGGGCGCAGCGTTCCGCTTCTTCGTGCACGGCACCAGCATCGGTCAAAGCGGCACCCGGTGGCCGGCGGAAATGCGACATGGCGGAAAACCGGGCCGGACGGGTCGCGCCGCACCGCGTCGTGCGGCGCACCCGGAGGGCTCGGCGGCCCCTGGGCCCGACACCGGCTAGCGGTGCGTCGGGACGGCGAGCCTGGCCAGGAGGTCCAGACCCACCTCGGCACGGTCCCGACCGTGCGCGTCCAGCACCGTCCTCACGATCGGGCAGACCCGTGCTTCACCGGGGACACCCCGGTCCTCACGGGCCGTGACCGGCACGGGCGCGGGCCGCACCGGGTCAACTCCGCCCGGCGTGGCAGGTCGCCGCGCCGTTCCACCGGTCGTGCCGGTGGGGAGCGCACCGCTGAGAAGACCCCCAGGACCCCTCAGCGACGAACGAGCTGCCACTCGCGGTAGTTGCCTGCGACACCACTTCGACCGGTCCCTCCGCATGCCCTCGACGACGTCATCGGAACGTCTCGACCAGTTTGTCGGCGCAAGTCGTTAGGGTGGACTCACAAGGGCTCCACCGGTCGGCAAACGACCTGTTCACGCGCTCACATCCGGTTTTCCGGTCCGGAACGCCGGATCTTGAGGAGGCACGTCGCGGATGGCTGGTTCCGGTCCGGGGTCGGGTCCCCGCGCCCTGTTCGCGGAGCGGTTCGCGCTGCTCTACGCCGAAGCCGGCGACCCGCCTTTGAAGAAGGTGACCGAGTCCGTCGCCCGCGCGCGGCGCACCGACGAACGCGGTCGCCCGGTCCGCGCGACCGCGCAGCGGGTCAGCGACTGGCGTCGCGGGCGAAACGTGCCCGCCCGTTTTCCGGCACTCTCGGTAGTCCTCGAGATCCTGATCGGCGAGGCCCGCAAGTCGCGGCCGCAGCCGCCGGCGCCCGGCCTGTACGACCTGGACGCGTGGCGCGCGCTGTGGGAGGAGGCGCTGGCCAGCCCGGTGTCCTCGTCGGACGTCGAGGACCCGCCGAGTTCCGAGGAAATCGGCGTGTGCCCCTATCGGGGATTGGCCGCGTTCCAGCCGGAGGATTCGAGCTGGTTCTTCGGCCGGGAACGCAGCACGGCCGCGCTGGTGTCCCGACTGGGCAGTGCCGCGGAAACCGGCGGAATCGTGATGCTGGTCGGCGCGTCGGGCGCCGGGAAATCGTCCCTGGTGCGCGCCGGCGTGATCCCGTCCATTCGCGACGGCGCGTTGGCGCTGGAGGGTTCGACGAATTGGCCGGCGGTGGTCATCACGCCCGGCGTCGACCCGGTGAAGGAATTGGTCCGGCAGATCCCGGAATTGTCCGACGTGCTCGACCTGGCGCTCACGCCGGACGCGGTGGACCACGACCTGGTGGCGGCCGGGCACGGGCCCGACACGTTCCTCGGGCAGGCGCTGTTGGGCGTGCCGCGGTTCGCCGCGCGGATCCGGGCCGCGTTCGCGGCATACGCGGCGCGGCACGGCGGCGAGCGGGTGGTCGTCGTCGTGGACCAGTTCGAGGAGGCGTTCACGCTGTCCTCGGACGAGAACCGGGTGCAGGTGTTCGTGCAGGCGCTGCACGTGGCGTGCACGCCCGCGGTGCCCGGCGGCACGGCCCCCGCGGTGGTGCTGGTGGGCGTGCGGGCCGACTTCTACGGCCGCTGCCTGGCGTTCCCGGAGCTGGCCGACGCGTTGCAGGACCGGCAGATGGTGCTGGGGCCGATGACGTCGGCGGAGCTGCGGGAGGCGGTGTCGCGGCCCGCGAAGGCGGCGGGCCTGCAACTGGAGCCGGGCCTGATCGAGCTGATGCTGCGCGACCTCGGCGTGCGCAGCGGCCGGGCGAAGGCGGGCGGCGGCCAGGGCGCGTACGACGCGGGCGCGCTGCCGCTGCTGTCGCACGCCCTGCTGGCCACCTGGCAGCGCCGGCAGGCTGGCAAGCTGACCATCGCGGGCTACCGGTCGGCGGGCGGCATCCAGGGTGCGGTGGCGGCCACCGCGGAACGGGCGTGGGCGGACCTCGCGCCGCCCGCGCAGCAGGCGGCGCGGCCGTTGCTGCTGCGGCTGGTGCGGGTCGGCGAGGACACGCAGGACACCCGCCGCCGCTCGACCCGGCACGAGCTGGTCGAGCAGGCCGCGAACCGGACCGCGGGCGAGGAGGCGCTGGAGGTGCTCGCGCGGGCCCGCCTGGTCACGCTCGACGCGGGCTCGGTGGAGATCACGCACGAGGCGCTGCTCCAGGCGTGGCCGCGCCTGCGGAGCTGGATCGACCAGGACCGGGAGGGCCAGCTCCTGCGGCAGCGCCTGGAGGAGGACGCGGCGACGTGGGCGGGCCAGGACCGCGACCCGTCGCTGCTGTACCGGGGCGCGCGGCTGGAGACGGCGCGGCACTGGGCGGACGCCGCCGGACCCGAGGGCCTGACCGGGACCGCGCAGGACTTCCTGGCGGTGTCGATGCAGTACCGCCGGCGGGCCGCGTGGGGCCGGCGCGCGGCGGTGGCGTGCGTGGTGGTGCTCGCGCTCATCGCCGCCACGGCCGCGGTGGTGGCCGTGCGGCAGCGCGACGACGCGGTGTTCCGGCAGGTGGTGGCGGAGGCGGACCGGTTGCAGGAGTCCGACCCGTCGCTGTCGGCGCAGCTCGCCCTGGTGGCGCACCGCATGCGGCCCGACGACCGCGACGTGCAGACCCGGCTGCTGTCCACGCAGACCACGCCGCTCGCGATCCCGCTGGCCGGGCACACCGGTCCGGTGTACCTGACCTCGTACTCCCCCGACGGGCGGTTCCTGGCCACCGCGAGCTTCGACCAGACCGTGCGGCTGTGGGACCTGCGCGACCCCGACGACCCGAAGCCGCTCGGCTCGCCGCTGACCGGGCACCGCAGCTGGGTCACCTCGGCCGTGTTCAGCCCGGACGGTCGGACGCTCGCCACCGCGGGCAACGACCAGACCGTGCGGCTGTGGGACGTGACGGACCCGGAGCGGCCGCGCTCGCTCGGCCAGCCGCTGACGGGCGGCAACGACACCGTCTACCTGCTCGCGTTCACGCCGGACTCGCGCACCCTGGTCACGGCCAACGCCGACGGCACGGCGCGGCTGTGGGACGTGGCCGACCCGGCCGCGCCGCGACCGCTGGGCGAACCGCTCGGCGGGCACACCGCGCAGGTGCGCGCGGTGGCGGTCAGCCCGGACGGCGCGCTGCTGGCCACCGGCGGCGACGACAACACCGTGATCCTCTTCGACCTCCGCGACCGGGCCGCCCCGAAGGCGCTCGGCGCGCCGATCACCGGGTTCGACCACCGCGTGCACTCGCTCGCGTTCGGCCCGGACGGCCGGGTGCTGGCCGTCGGCAGCGAGGACCACACGGTGCGGCTGTTCGGGGTGGCCGACCCGGCGGCGCCGCGGCCGCTGGGCCGGCCGCTGACCGGCCACACCGAGGGCGTGTGGTCGGTGGCGTTCAGCCCGGACGGCCGGGTGCTGGCGTCCGCGGGCGGCGACGGCACCACGCGGATGTGGAACGTCACGGACCCGGAGCGCGCGCAGCCGCTCGGCCGGCCGCTGGCCGGGCGCAGCGGCATCGTCTACGCGGTGTCGTTCAGCCCGGACGGCCGGACCCTGGCCACCGGCAGCCACGACTCCGTGGTGCGGCTGTGGTCGCTGCCGCACGGCGTGCTGGTCGGCCACTCGGCGCGCACCGTGGGCCCCGCCTTCACCCCCGACGGCCACCATCTGGTGTCGGGCAGCGAGGACCGGTCGGTCCGGGTGTGGGACACCGGCGACCCGGCCACGCCCGAGTCGGCCGCGGTGGTGTCGCACGGCGCGCCCGTGTGGGCGGTCGAGCTGAGCGACGACGGGCTGACGCTCGCCACGGTCAGCGACAAGGCGGTGCGGCTGTGGGACCTGTCGGACCCGGAGCGCCCGCGCCCGCTGGGCGAGCCGATCGAGGTGGGCACCCGCTACAGCTCGCCGGTGGCGTTCCGGCCCGACGGCAAGGTGCTGGCCACCGGCGCCACCGACACCTCCGTGCAGCTGTGGGACATCAGCGACCGGGAGCACCCGGAACGGCTCGGCAACCCGCTCGTCGGGCACACCGAGTACGTGCACTACGTCGGGTTCGCCCCGGACGGCCGGACGCTCGTCACGGCGAGCGCGGACAAGACCGTGCGGCTGTGGAACGTGTCCGACCCGGCCGCCGCCCAGCCCTCGGGGCACCCGTTGACCGGGCACACCGGCGCGGTGGGTGCGGCCGACATCAGCCCGGACGGCCGGACGTTGGCGACCGCGAGCGACGACCGGACGGTCCGGCTGTGGGACGTGAGCAGGCCCGACCGGCCCGCGCCGCTCGGCCGGCCGCTCACCGGGCACGTGGAGGCCGCGGTGGCGGTGGCGTTCAGCCCGGACGGGACGACGCTGGCCAGCGGCGGCGAGGACCGGACCATCCGGCTGTGGGACGTGCACGACGCGCAGCGGCCCATCGCGGTCGGCCGGATGCTGACCGGGCACGACGGCGGGCTGCGCGACCTGCAGTTCAGCCCGGACGGCAAGCGGCTCGCCTCCACCAGCTCCGACAGCACGGTGCGGCTGTGGGAGCTGGACCTGGACCACGTCATCGAGCGGCTGTGCAGCAAGACCAAGGGCGTGCTGCCGGAGGAGCGCTGGCGCGAGCACCTGCCGCAGCTCGACTACGAGCCGCCGTGCCCGTGACGGGGCGACCCGGCGGACGGCACCCCGAACGGTCGTCTTGACTGGTGAATTCTTCCCGTGGACTTCCGGTGGATCGTGACTAGGTTCTACAGAACATGCGCGCACTTGCCAGGGTGGGGACCTCACAGGCGGCGATCACGGCGCTGACCGGGATCACCGCGCTCTACATGGGTCTCGTCGTGTTCGGCAACATCACCGACTACGAGACCAACCACGCGTTCGTGCAACACGTGCTGGCCATGGACACCACGTTCGGCTCGCCCAACACGTCGTGGCGCGCGATCACGAACCCGACCGTCGTGACCGTCGCCTACGTGCTGATCATCGCGTGGGAGGCGGTGACCGCGCTGGTCCTGCTGGCCGGGCTGGTGGCCTGGCTGCGGCGGCGCGAGGAGTCGGCGCGCCGGCTGTCGTCCGCGGGCTGGGTCATGCAGGTGCTGCTGTTCGGCGGCGGGTTCATCGCGATCGGCGGCGAGTGGTTCGTCATGTGGCAGTCCAAGGACTGGAACGGGTTGTCGGCCGCGTTCCAGAACTTCGTCATCGCCGCGCTCGGGCTCGTGCTGCTGCACGCGGGCAAGCGCGACTGACCTCTCCGGACCGGGGGCCGTCTCCCCGCCTGACGGCCCGGCCGGGAGCGGCGGTTTTGCCGTGCCTAGCCGACGATCTGGCGGAGCTGGTCGAGCAGTTCGGCCCGGCTGGCGCAGCCCAGCCGCTGCCGCATCCGGGCCACGTGGTGCTCGACCGTCTTCGCGGAGATGAACAGGCGGTCGCCCACCTGCTTGTAGGTCAGCCCGCCCACGACCAGCTCCGCCACCTCGCGCTCGCGGTCGCTGAGCTTGCCCGCGTCCACCTCCGCCACGGGTTCGGGCTGCTTGCGCGCGGTCGCGGCGGGCCGGCCCTGGAGCAGCCGGGCGCAGTCGAGCAGGCGCACCATCGCCTGCCGGTCCGACGTCCTTATCGCCGCCTGGCCGGCCAGGCGTGCCGCGTCCCACCACTGGCCCACGGCCTGCAGCCCGCGCGCCGACTCCTCGACCTGGTCGGCGTCCACCTTGCCCGCCACCACGTCGAGCCAGCTCTCCGCCGCCGCCGACACGACGCCCGCGTACCGGCTGCGGTCCCGGCACGCGGCCAGCGACGCCGCGTGCTCCTCGGCGACCGACGTCTCCTCGGCGATGATCGCCGCGTGCAGCGCGCTCCAGTGCAGCGGCACGGACCACAGGCTCGGATCGCCCAGGTCCCGCAACAGGGTCCGCGCCGCCGCGAGGTGCGGCGCGAGCCGGTGCTGGTCGCGCAGCCGCGCGGCGGCGGTGGCGAACTCGCCCAGCGGCAGGAACGTGAACAGGTCGACCGGGTGCCGCAGCACCGCCTCGCACGCCTGCTCCCACGTCCGCTTCAACGTGGCCAGGTCGCTCGTGCGGCGCGCGACGCCGATCTCCAGCGCCACCGCGAACAGCCAGTCGCGCGGCTCCAGCGGGCGGCCCGCCTTCCGCAGCGCGGCCAACGTCTCGCGGGCCCGCGGCAGGTCGCCGCGCTGCATCGCGATCCAGGCCCGCAGCAGCCGGTGCCGCACGGCCATCAGCGCGCCGCCCGACGCGGTCGCGAGCGCCCGGTCCAGCACGGACTCGGCGATCCCCGGCTCGCCGCTGTGCAACGCCACCAGCGCGGCCAGCGCGGCGGGCGTGTCCGGCAGCAGCACGGCCCGCCCGGCGGGCTCCAGCAACCCCGCCGCGCGGACCAAAGTGGACAGCGCGGTGGTCGCGGACGACGTCACCGACTCCACCACGCCCTGCGCCATCAGGGAAGCGCCGCCGTCGAGCATGGTCGGCGGCGCCTCCGGCAGCGCCTCGTCCGGCAACCGCCCCGTCCCGACCCGGCCGATCACCGCGAACGCCGCCGACGTGGCGCTGGACGACCACCGGTGCAGCTCCGTGCCGCGGGCGAGCTGGCCCCGGTGCGCCAACGCGATCGCGGCCACCTCCGCCGCCGCGCCGCGGTGCTCCGGGTCGCCGCCGGACAGCACGCCGTCCGCCAGCCGCAGCGCGGCGTCCAGGTCGCCGGCCATCGCCGAGGCCACCGCGCGCCGCACGGCCACGTCGGGACCGGCCGTGCCGACGGACTCCAGCAGCCGCGCCGCCAGCGCCGGGTCGGTCGCCAACGCCTCGTCCGCCGCCGCCCGGAACACGCGCCCCAGCTCCGGCCCGGCGACCCCGATCAGCGGCCGCACCAGGTCGAGCACCGGCCCGCCCGACCGCAGCTGCAACTCCGCCAGCCGCTGCCGCACCGCGATGCGCCGGTCCGTGCGGCTCAACGCCGCCACCGCCACCCGGGCCACGGGCGGCAACGCGCCGTCGGCCCCGACGAGCCCGGTGGCCCGGCCCGCCTCGATGACGTCGCCCACCGCGTCGGCGTCGAGCCCGAGCAGCCCGCCGAGCAGGTCCAGCCGCAGCGCCGCGCCCGCCTCGGCGGCGAGCAGGTACTTCTGCACGTCGGCGTCCAGCCAGTCCAGGTCGGCCCGGAACGACGCCACCACCTCGGGCGTCAGCTCGGCCGCGGTCAGCCCCGCCAGCCGCCGCACGAACCGCGGCACGCCGCCGGTCTGCTGGTGCACGAAGTCCGCGAGCCCGCGCGCGGACGGCGGCAGCACCGCCCGCACCTGCTCCCGGGTGAACGGCTCCAGCGCCAGCGCCGGCCGGGCCCGGCCCAGCGACTCGGCCAGCGCCGCCAGCGCCCGCGACCGCGGCCAGGGCCGGTAGGCCACCACGACGTTGGCGTCACCGCGTTCGACGCGGGCGCGCAGGGACAGCAGCTCGGCGTCGGGCAGCAGGTGCGCGTCGTCCACCACCGTGGCCGACGCGCCCGCGTCCTCGAACGCCCGCTCCAGCTCCCGCAGCACGGTGGTCTTGCCGTGCCCGCCGGGCGCGACGACGCCGAGCCGCACGACGGCTCCCGCCGCGACGGCGTCCAGGACCTGCGTGACTTCCGGGGACAACACCGGACGCGCGGTCGTGCTCAAGCTCAACGGCCATCCTCGGGATCACGGGCGCGGCGCCCACCGGTCACGACGAGCCCGCGCACGACGCGCTTCACCGTGCGCCGCTCGGGCAGGTCGAGGGGGGTGATGTCGACGGGCGGCCGCGGCGGCGGCGCGGTGAACTCCGCGTCCGGCACGTCCAGGCTGCCCACGGGGAACCTCAGCAGCGGGTCGTCGTCCCGCACCAGCACCGACGTCTCGATCGGCTCGGGCTCGGCGTCCGGGCCGGCCACGAGCCGGCGGGCCGCCAGCGCCGCGCCCTTCACCACCGACGTCTCCGGCGCGGCCTCCAGCACCACCCGGCCCGGCACGGACGCCGCGACCAGCGGGATGCGGGCGCTGCCGCCGACGAGCACGGTCATCGCGACGCCCGACGCGACCCTGGTGAACAGCGACACGGCCTGCTCCACGTCGGCGCGGACCAGGTCCTCGAACCGCGCCCGGGTGATCGGCACGTCCACCCGCCCGGACGGCAGGTGCACCGGGATCGCCGTCTCGACCGTGCCGGACAGCACGCGCTTGGCCGCCTCGCAGTCGCGGCGCAGCCGCGCGTGCAGGCCGCGGGTGCGGGGGTCGTCGGGGTCGAGGTCGGTCAGCTCCCGCCCGAGCGAGGTCCGCACGTGCGCGAGCACCGCGTCGTCGAAGTCGGCGCCCGCCGCCTGGTCCACCCCGTCGGCGGTGGCGACCAGCTCGAACCCCCGGCCCACCACGGAGGCGCTGAACGCGTGGCTGCCCAGGCTGAACACGCCGAGCGGGCCGACGGGCGACCGGGTGAACGCGTGGTTCTCGGCCGCCGCGACGGGCTCGGGCACCAGCGACGCCGCCACCCCGACCGACCGCAGCGCCCGGTGCGCCAGCCCCTTGGCGTGCGGCCCCCACCCGGGCGGGTGGGCGAGCACGACGTGCTCGGGGCGCTCGCCCTCGCGTGCCGCGACCTGGTCGACCACCCACATGACCAGCAGCGCGGTCAGCTCCTCGGCCGGGATCCGCTCGACGCCGCCGAGCACGACCGGGGTCGTGTCGCCGAGCCGGCGGACGAAGCCCGTGGCGGTCCACCGCGGGTCGCCCGGCTCGCCGACCGCGAACGCGCCGTCCGGGGTGAGCTGGAGCGTCGAGGCCACGCCGCCGCCGGGGCCGCCCAGGTCGACCGGTTCCGGTTCGCCGCGACCCGCGCCGCCCAGCCGGCACACGGCCGCCGCGGTGCGCGTGGAGCCCACGTCGACCCCCAGGACGTACGGCAACGCGGCGGCCTCCTCACTCACCTGAACGAATTACGGCCAGTGCCTACACGGGTCACGAGATGGTCACAAGTCCATCCCCTAATCCCCTAGGGAGTGAACGAGTCCCACCCCATAGTGGTTGCGGCATCTACGGGGAGTAATCCCCGATGGCCGGTCGGCGGCCTGCTCCTAGCGTGGTCCAGGCCGGATCCCACCCCTGCCGGGCCGGCTTCCCGCGTCCTACTCGACCAGGAGAGATCGATCATGGGCTCCAGCCCCACCACGCTGCACGACTTCGTCCTCGACCTGCTCAGCGACCCGACCGCGCTGGCCGACTTCCAGGCCGACGCCGAGGGTTCCCTGGCCGCGGCGGGCCTGAGCGACATCAGCGCCCTGGACGTGCAGGAAGTCATCCCGCTGGTGCTCGACTACGTGCCGACCGGGAGCCTGCCCGCTCTCGACGGCGCGCTGCTCGAGGACCTGCCGCTCGACCTGGTCGACGCGGGCCAGGCCGGCGCGATCTTCCGGCTCAAGGCCGTCGCCGACCAGCTCGCCGTGTCGGGCGCCACCGGCGCGGGCGACGTCAAGGCCGCCGTGGCGGGCACGCTCAGCGCGGACGCCGACGGCCTGGCCCTGTTCGGCGGCGTGTCGAGCTGGGACCTGCTGGACGGCTCCGCGGCGGCGGAGCTGTCGGTCGAGGGTGACTTCTCCGCGGTGGGTGACGTGACCGACACCCTGGACGGCACGCTGCACACCGCCACCGGTCAGGTCTCGGACCTGACCGCCACGGCGACCGGCACGCTGGACGGTGCCGTCGCCACCGCGGGTGGGGTCACCGGCTCGCTGCCCGGCGCGGACGGCCTGACCAGCACCGCGTTCGGCGCCGTCGACACGCTGCACGGCGTGGTCGGCTCCGTGACCGGTGGCCTCACCAGCGCGCTGCCCGCCAACCTGGGCAACGTCGCCGACCTCGGCGACACCCTCGACGTCTCCGGCGCCACCGACCTCGCCGGCGCCGCACCCCTGTCCGGCGTGACCGACACCGTCGCGGGCGTCGCGGACACCGCCGGCGTCGGCGGCGTGGTGAGCAACGTCACCGGCACGGTCGACCACCTGGACCTGCCGGTCGTCGACTCGCTCGGCGTGGACGACCTGCTCTTCTGAGACTGATCCACCACCGGAGGGCCGGTCCTGCCCGTGGGGGGCGGGACCGGCCCTCGCCCCGTCCGGACTTTCACCCGGAGTGCTTTTGCGGGCACACTCTGCCAGGTGATGTCCGCGCCCTGGCTCGACGTGCTCGACGACACGATCCGGGCTTGCGCTGCGCACAACCGGCCCGACCTGGCCGAACGGTTGCGCGAGAAGCGCGCCCGCCAGCTCGACCCCAAGCTCCGCGTGCTCGTGATCGGCGAGCCGAAGCAGGGCAAGAGCCAGCTCGTGAACGCGATGGTGAACGCCCCGGTGTGCGCGGTGGGTGACGACGTCACGACCACCGTTCCCACGTTCGTGCAGCACGCGGAGACACCGTCGGCCGCGCTGGTGCGGGGCGCGTCCGTCGCGAACACCCCCACCGAGCGGATCCCGGTGCCCCTCGACCGGCTCGCCAGCGAGGTCAGCGCGAGCCACCACGGCGGGGAGCTGGTGCGCGCCGAGGTCGGCATCCCCCGCGCCCTGCTGGACTCGGGCCTGGTGCTGATCGACACGCCCGGCGTGGGCGACCTGCGGCCCGCGCACACCGCCAGCACGTTCACCGCGCTGCTGCAGGCCGACGCGGTGCTCATGGTCTCCGACGCCACCACCGAGCTGACCGGCTCGGAGCTGGAGCTGATCAAGCAGGTCATGACGTCCTGCCCCAACGTGATCGTGGTCCTCACCAAGATCGACATCGCGGCGCAGTGGCGGCGCGTGGTCGAGCGCAACCGCGCCCACCTGGCCCGCGCCGGCGTGACCGCGAAGCTCATCCCGGTGTCCGCCGCGCTGCGGCTGCGCGCGGCCAGGACGGGCGACAAGGCGCTCAACGCCGAGTCCGGCTTCCCCGAGCTGCTGGCGTGCGTGCGGCAGGACATCCTCGCCGCCGCCGACCAGTTGGCCCGCCGCACGGTCGCCGTCACGGCCGCGTCCGCGATCCGGCAGCTCGTCGCGCCGGTGCGCGAGGAGCTGTCCACCCGCGCCGCCCAGGGCCCGGAGAAGACCATCGCCGCGCTCAACGAGGCGCAGCGCCGGATCGACGAGCTGCGCCGCCGTTCCGCCCGCTGGCAGACCGTGCTGGCGGACGAGATGGCCGACCTGGTCTCCGACATCGAGTACGACCTGCGCGACCGCACCCGCAGGATCATGCGCGAGGTCGAGAAGACCTTCGAGACCGCCGACCCGGCGCTGGGCTGGGACAGGTTCGAGACGTGGCTGGAGGACAACCTCACCGAGGCGGCCACCACCAACTTCGCCTGGCTCCTGGACCGCTCGGAGTGGGTGGCGGAGAAGGTCGCGAAGAGCTTCCCGGTCGCCCGCGACGACCTCCTGCCCGAGTCGATCTTCCCGGACGACGTGCTCGACCGCGTCGCGCCCATGGACAAGCCGCTGATCGAGAAGTTCAGCCTGGCGCAGAAGGCGTTCACCGGCCTGAAGGGCTCCTACGGCGGCGTGCTGATGTTCGGCCTGGCCACCAGCCTCGCCGGCATGCCGCTCATCAACGCGATCTCCCTGGGCGCCGGCGCGCTGTTCGGCGGGAAGTCCATCATGGACGAGAGCGACCAGCGCCTGCGCCGCCGGCAGGCCGCGGCCAAGGCCGCCGCCGCCCGGCACGTGGACGACTTCTTCGTGAAGTTCAGCAAGGACTGCCGTGACGCGGCCCGGCACATCCAGCGCAGCCTGCGCAACCACTTCTCCACGCTGGCCGAGGAGTTGCAGGAGACGCTGCTCGAGTCGGCCCGCAGCGCCCGGCGCGCGGTCCAGGACGACACGTCGGAACGCGAGCGCCGCAGCCGTGACGCCAGGCGGGAGCTGGACGAGCTGGTCGCCCTCTACCAGCGCGTGCAGGCGCTGGCGGGCGGTCAGGCGCCACCGCTGGGGATCAGCGCCTGATGGGGTTGGCCGACGAGGTCCTGGCGTTGCTGGACGACGCCCTGGCGATCTACCGCGACAGCCCCCGTGCCGTCGCCTGGCTGCGCGCGCACCGCGCCCGGTTCGCCGAACCGCTGCGCGTCGCCGTCGCCGGCGCGCCGCGATCGGGCAAGTCCACCGTGGTGAGCGCCCTCATCGGCGAGGAGCTGACCTCGACCGGCGCGACCACCTGGTACCAGGACGGCCCCCAGCCGAAGGCCCACGTCGGCCACTACGAGGTCCCGGTCGTGCGCCGCGACGGCAGGGCGTTCGTGGACGCCCCGGACGCCGAGCGCGTCGTGGTCGAGTGGCCCTCCCGCTCGCTGCGGGACGTCACCCTGATCGACACCCCCGCCGGCGCCCCGGTCGAGCACGTCTACGGCGAAGCGGACGCCGTGCTCTACCTGACCCGGCACATGCACAACACGGACCTGCGCTTCCTCCAGGCCGCGCACGACCACCCGGTCGCCCGCGCGACCCCGGTGAACACCGTCGTCGTGCTCTCCCGCGCCGACGAGATCGGCGGCGGCCGGATCGACGCCCTGACCTCCGCCAAGCAGATCGCCCGCCGCTACCGCCGGGAGGCGGCCGTCACCCCGCTGTGCCAGAACGTCGTCGCCGTCGCCGGCCTCCTCGCCGTGGCCGCGCGCACCGTCCGGCCGGACGAGTTCGCCGCCCTCGCCACGCTGGCCGGCCTGCCCCGCACGGCGCTGGAGGAGCACCTGCTCTCCGCCGACCGCTTCGTCGGCGACGACTTCCCGATCCCCCTGGACCCCGCCACCCGCCGCGCGCTGGTCGACCGCTTCGGCATCTTCGGCGTCCGCCTGACCACCACCCTCATCCGCCAGGGCTTCGACACCCAGGTCAAGCTCACCGGTCAACTGGTGCAGCGCAGCGGCCTGGGCGAACTGCGCGACTCGATCGGCATCCACTTCACCGAACGCCACGACGTGCTCAAGGCCCGATCCGCCCTCCTGGGCCTGGACGTCGTCCTGCGCGCCGAACCCCGTCCCACCGCCGCCACCCTGGCCACCACCACCGAACGGATCCTCGCCTCCGCCCACGACTTCCGCGAGCTGCGCCTCCTCGCAGCGATCCACAGTGGACGGATCCGGCTGCCCGACGGCCTGGAAGCCGAAGCCACCCGCCTCGTGGGCGGCCTGGGCGCCGATCCCCTGACCCGCCTCGGCCTGGACCACGAGCCGCGGCCGGACGAACTGCACCACGTGCTCCACCACACCCTGAACCGCTGGCGGGACCACGCCGCCGACCCGCTCCTGGACCACGCCCAACGCCGCGCCGCGGCCGTGGTCGTTCGGACCTGCGAAGGTCTGCTGACCGAACAACCCGCGTAGTCCACGACAGACCACCCCGTTGCGCCAACCGGGTCGTGACACCGCCGCGGCACACCCCGTCGAACCGGTGACCGGTGTTCAGCGGGACAACCTCACCCGGGCGGGTCGGTCGCTGCGCTGTTCCCCCTGGGTTCGACCTCCTGAATGGCGCACGAAAGCCCGTCCACCGTCACCGCCGAAATGCGGCCACCGCCCCGTCGACGGAAGAGGGTGCGACAAAAACCGCAAAACCACTTCACGAGTTGATCACGCAACGTGAAGTCGCCCCCGTTCGACAACGGCTTTCGGCCTATAGCCGGTCCCGTCGGCGCGTGCGATGCTTCCCGACGCCAAGGAAGCCACCGGGGCGAGGGGAGCGCCCGTTCGACCCTTGGCATTCCCGCATGCCCGCGACGATCGGCGGGCAAACGCACGCCTCGGCATTACCGGCCGATTCCGCATTCCGTCCCGCACGAGTGCAGACGGGGTGGGAACACAGCCTTGAGCAGCACAGACGATCAGCAGGAGAGGGGCCGTCATGCCGTTGTCGAAAGCCGACCTCGGAGCACTGGGCGAAATACCCGTCACGATCAAGTCGAAGGCTTACGCGAACGTCTACCTGCGCATGGACGGCAGCAACGTGACGTCGTTCACCGATCCCGGCAGCGGCAAGGTCAACGCCCAGTTCAAAGCCGGAGCCACCGAGAAGTTCAAGCTCCGTCCCCATTCCGACGGCACGTACTCGTTCGAGTCGGCGACTTTCCCGAACGTGTACCTGCGGCTGGACGGCAGCGGGGTGGAGCCGGGCAGCTCACGTGTCGGAACGGTCAACTGCCAATTCGGGGCACCCGGCCTGTACGAGAAGTTCAAGCTCAACGCCCAGCCCGGCGGTGATTTCATGGTGGAGTCGGCGGCCTTCCCGAACGTGTTCCTGCGGCTCAACGGCAGCGGGGTGACCGCCACCACGAGCACCGGGGGCGGGACGGCCACCGGTGAGCCAGGCAGCAGCACGCTCGCGAATTTCGTGCTCGACATGGCCGACCAGAACGTCAACTTCGTCATGCAGCACCAGGAGCAGACCATGTGGTGCTGGAGCGCGGCCACGGTCAGCGTCTCCAGGTTCTACGACCCGGCCTCGGCGTGGACCCAGTGCTCGCTCGCCAACGCGGAGTTCAACCGCAAGGACGCCTGCGTCCCCGCCGGTCAGGAGTCGCCCGCCAACGAAGGGCGGTGGCCGGACACGGCGCTGCAGCGCGTCGGGAACTTCAGGGAGCGCCTGAACGAACCGCTGACCACCGTGCAACTCGGTGCGGAGCTGGCGAAGTCCGCGCCCGTCGTGGTGAACATCGCGTGGCGCGACCAGAACGGCTTCATCTGGGGCGGCCACATCGTCGCGGTGCGGGGACGCTCGGTGCGCGACGGGGTCGAGTGGGTCAGCGTGGGCGACCCGTGGTCCGGCGACCTCGACATGACCTACGACAACTTCCGCAGCAGGTACCAGAACAGCGGACTCTGGAACGTCAGCTACAAGACCAAGGCCCGGGGCTGAAGGAGCTGCCATGCCACTGCACCTGCCCGACCCGCCGACCGGACTGCCCGACCGGGTCAAGGCGACCCTCCACTCCTTCGTGGACGGAGCCCACTTCTCCACCAAGGCCCTGCGCGGCGCGCGGAAGGACCGGCTCGACCTCTCCACGCCGCACCAGGTCTTCACGCTGGGGATCGACGACATCACCTCCGGCGGCGGCCTCGACCGGGCGCAACCGGTGGGCTGGCGCTACCTCGTCGAGGACGGCGGGCAGGCCATCGCGAGCGCCGAGACGACCCCGGGCCCGGACGGCGCCCAGGAGGTGTCGCAGTTCACCGAGGGCCCGTTCGTGGCCGAGACCGACAAGGCCGTCAAGGCCGTCCGCCTGCTGCCCCAGCTCGCGGTGGCCGGCTTCGAACTGCGCCTGCTCCGCATCGCCCCCCTCTACGTGATGGCGCTCTGGCTGCACTCCCCCGTGACGGACCTCGTCGTGCCGCTGGCCCCGTCCCCGTTCCGCAAGGAGGGCAAGCCGCTGCCGGCGCGGGAGTTCCTCGCCGAGCTGACCGAGCTGGCCCAACGTGCCCGCCGAACGGGCCCGCCACCGACCACCTGAGGCTCGATCCGACCGGTCGGAGCCGGCAGGCGCGGCGGGACGCTCTATCCCCGGGCCTGCCGGCTTCGGCCTGCCCGTGTCACATCGAGCCGGACGCGAGCGTTGAACTCACGGGTCCTGAACGTAGGACTCTCGCGTTCTCAACGTAGGACACACGGGTCCTGAGTGTTCGACACGCGTGGGTCAGTCGAGGGCGGCGGCGACGGCGCGGACGGCGGCCGAGGGGGTGCGGCGCGGGTCCGTGACCAGGAACAGCGTGCTGTCGGGCAGCTCCCGCACCCGCTGCAACGTGCCCGCGTCCAACTGCTCGGCCACCGCCACCCGCGGCAGCACGGCCCACCCCAACCCGGCCACCACGCACGACCGCACGGCCTCGATGCTGCCGAACCGCGTGATGCTGGGCGTCGCGGGCAGCTCGCGCACGAACCGGTCGCAGTACGAACACCCCTCCTCCAGCAGGAAGTACCGCTCGTCCAGCACCACCCCCGGCGCGGACACCAGCTCGATCGGCTCGACCCCGACCGCCGTCACCTTCAACCCCGGCGCGGCCAGCGAGTCCTCCAGCACCAGCGCCAGGTCCAAGGTCCCGTTGCGCACCCCGGCCAACGCCTGCCGGGTGCCCGCCGGCGACAGGTGCACCGAGATCCCCGGCCACCGCATCGCCACGTCCGCGATCCGCTGCGGCAGCCGGTAGGCGCACACCGACTCCGGTGCGGCTATCCGCACGTCGCCCTCCACCGCCGTGCTCCCCCGCACCGCGTCCCGCAACCGCTGCTCGGACGTCAGCACCTCCCGGGCGTGCTCGACGGCCTGCCGACCCGCCTCGGTCAACCGCGCCCCGCTGGGCAGCCGGTCGAACAGGCGGGCCCCGAGGTGCCGTTCCAGGGCCTTGACCTGGCTCGTCACCGTGGATTGCACGAGGTGCAGCTCGGCCGCGGTGGCGGTGAAGCTGCCCGTGCGGGCGAGCACCAGGAGGGTGCGCAGGAGGCGGGTGTCCACCACATCGACAATACCGATAGCGCACATCACTGGGAATCGTTGGACTCGATGCGCCCTCCTGGGGGACGCTCGTCCCATGACCGACGCGCAGGAACCGACCGTGCTCCGCTACACCGCTTTCGCCACCGACCCCGCCGGGGGCAACCCGGCCGGTGTCGTGCTCGACGCTACCGGCCTGACCGACGCCCGCATGCTGGAGATCGCCGCCGAGGTCGGCTACTCGGAGACCGCGTTCGTCGTCCCCCGGCCCGCCGAGCCGGACGACTTCGACGTCCGGTACTTCAGCCCGCTGGTCGAGGTGCCGTTCTGCGGCCACGCCACCGTGGCCGCCGCCGTCGCCCTCGGCCGGCCCGGAACCCTGCGCTTCCACACCCCCGCCGGCCTGGTCGACGTCGCCACCACCCCCACCACCGCGACGCTGACCAGCGTGCCGACCCACGCCACGCCCGCCGCGCCCGCCGACGTCACCGCCGCGCTGCGCGCGCTGGGCTGGTCCGCCGACGACCTGGACGACCGCTACCCGCCGCACTGGGCGTTCGGCGGCTCGCGCCACCTCGTCCTGGCCGTCCGCACCCGCGCCCGCCTGGCCGCGCTGGACTACGACTTCGACGCGCTGGCCGACCTGCTGCGCGCCCACGACGCCGTGACCGCGCAGCTGGTGCACCAGCGCGAGGAGGACGTGTTCGACGCCCGCGACCCGTTCCCGGTGGGCGGCGTGGTCGAGGACCCGGCGACCGGCTCCGCCGCGGCGGCGTTCGGCGGCTACCTGCGGGCGATCGGGCGGGTCGAACGGCCGAGGTCCGTGACCATCCACCAGGGCGTGGACCTGGGCCGCCCGAGCCTGCTCGAGATCCGCGTCGCGCCCGACGACCCGCGGGTCACCGTGACGGGCTCCGCCGTGCCGATCACCGGGTGACGCGCCCGGACCGCGCTCCCGGTCCGCGATCCGGACCGGGCCGCGCCTACGACCCGACGCGCTCCAGCACCACCACCGGGATCTCCCGGTCGGTCTTCTTCGCGTACTGGTCGTAGGCCGGCCACGCCTCGGTCATCAGCTTCCACAACCGGTCCCGCTCCTCACCGGTCGCGGTGCGGGCGCGGGCCCGGAACACGTCCGGGCCGACCTGGACCTCGGCCTCGTTGCGCTCGGCCAGGTTCCGGTACCACGACGGGTGCTTCGGCGCGCCGCCGTAGGACGCGACGACCACGTACGCGTCGCCGTAGGGCTGGTAGATCAACGCGGTCCGACGCGGCTGCCCGGACTTGCGGCCGATCGTGGTCAGCAGGAGCGTGAAGACGCCCGGCTGCCACTCGTGCCCCTCCGCGCCGCCGGTCGCGACGTACTTGCGGATGTGCTCTTTCACCCAGTCGACTGGGCTGTCCACCACCGACATGGTTCGAACGTACCGACTGCGCGGCGGGGCCGCCGGTCGCGCACTCCGCAATGGCGACCGGCGGCCCCGTTCGGGGTGGGGACGTCCGCCTCGCACCCCCTGGCCGTCACCGCCCCCGGCGTCGCCCGGACCCCGCCCGCGTATAACGGGGCGCGGGCCGCTCGACGGGACGGCACGGCCGAGCCGCTGCTCAGTGGATCCGGCTCGTGCGGTAGATCTGGCTCGCGTGGCGCATCTGTTCTCCTCCGCAGCAGTGGGGACTGGCCAACTATGACGCCCGCCAGGGCTGGCGGCTCATACGGAAGGGGGATAGAAGAGCGTTATGCCCGAGCTCGAGCTGCGCCACCTGCGCGCGGTGTGCGCGATAGCCGAAGAAGGCAGCCTCACCAAGGCGGCCTCCCGCCTGGGGCTCACGCAACCGGCGATGAGCGCCCAGTTGCGGACCGTGGAGCGGATCGTCGGCGGTCGGCTGTTCGACCGCACGCCCGGCGGTTCCGCGCCCACGGACCTGGGCAAACAGGTCGTCGGCACGGCGAGGCTGGTGCTCGACGAGGTCGACCAGCTCGTCTCGCTGGCCCGTCAGCGCAGCGGGGGCGGCACGCCCGGACCGCTGCTGGTCGGCGGGGTGCCCACGTTGTTCTTCGGGCACTTCGTGGAGGAGCTGCGGCGGGTGATCCCGTGTTCGGAGGTCCGCACCGAGATCACGCGCGGCGCGTCGAACCTGCTGGAGCTGCTCGTGTCCGGCCGGGTGCAGCTCGCCGTGCTGGACCGGTTCGAGGGGTTGGAGCGACGTGAGCTGCGCGGGCTGGAGGTCCGCCGGCTGGTGAGCGAGCCGCAGTTCGTGGCGCTGCCCGAGACCGACCCCCTGGCCGCGCAGGAGGAGGTGGACCTCGGGCAGCTCGCCGACCGGGACTGGGTCTCGCCGCCGGACGAGTTCGTCGGCAACCGGCTCCAGATCTTCGCGGCGTGCGCGGCGGCCGGGTTCACGCCCCGGTTCACCCACCACGCGCACGAGGCGAGCACCGCCCGCAGCCTGGTGACCAACGGGGCGGTGTCGTTCGCGCTGCCGCAGTCGCGCAGCGGCGACGGCATCGTCATCCGCCCGCTGCGCGGCTCGCCGCTGATGGTGGACCTGCTCCTGGCGACCCGCCGCGAGGGGCCCGCCGCCGGGCGGGCCCACGACGTCTTCACCGCCGCGGCCAAGGCGTACCGCGCGGTGCTGACCCGCAACCCCGGCTACGCGAAGTGGTGGGAGGAGCACCCGGAGGCCCACCGCGAGATCGACGCCGCCCTGCTCATCGACGGCTGAGCGGCCGACCGCGCACGCCGGCCGGGCAGCCGCCGATCGTCGACCGCGCACGGTCGTCCGGCGACAGCCGCCCCGCCCCCGGGAGCAGCCGCGCCACGGCCGGGAATCAGGCCCGCACGACGTCCTCGATCGCCACCGGCGGACGCCCGATCAGCTTCTCCAGGTCCGGCCGGACCTCCGAGAGCACACCGCGACCGATGTTCACCTCGATGTCGGTCAGCAGTTCGGCGAGGAAGTCCGGCAGCCCGAACCCCTTCAGCCCGGCCACGCGCTCCTCCGCGCCCACCGCCCGGTGCGTCGTGCCCGCCGCCGCGGCCAGCTCGTCGAAGCTCCACGCCCGCGGCCCGGTCAGCTCGTACACCGCGTTCTCGTGCCCCGGCGTGCTCAGCACGACCGCGGCCGCGAGCGCCAGGTCGTCACGCGACGCGCTGGCGATCCGCCCGTCGCCCGCCGCCGTGACGATCGGGCCGGGGCCCTGCGGCAGGTAGTTCTCGTGGTACATCCCGTTGCGCAGGAACGTGAACGGCACGCCCACCGCGCGGATCGCCTCCTCGGTGGCCTTGTGCACCGCGGCCAGGCCCAGCGGCGAGGTGTCGGCGTCGGTCACCGACGTGTAGACGATGTGCCGCACGCCGGCGTCGGCCGCCGCGCGCACCGCGTTCAGGTGCCGGCGGACGCGGATCTCGTCCGGCCCGTCCACCGACACGATCAACAGCGTCTCCACGCCGGCGAACGCGTCCGCGAGGGGGCCGTCGAAGTCGCCCGCGCGGACCTCCACGCCCAGCCCCGCGGCCTTCTCCGGGTCGCGGACGGACACGGCGAGCCGGTCGGCGGGCAGGCGGTCGAGGGCGTGCTTGAGGATCAGGGAGCCGAGGTGGCCGGTCGCGCCGGTGATCAAGGTCGTCATGCGGCCCACGGTAGGCACGACGCTAACCATTCGAAAGCACCTACCCGAACGTCAGGTACTGACGACTCGGAAAGCATCCAGGTACCGTGGCCGCCATGGAGCCGCGAGGTGACGTATACGACCGCAACTGCCCCTCCCGCGTCATCGCGAACCACGCCACCGGCCACTGGGGCAGCCTGGTGCTCGGCAAGCTCCTGGACGGCACGCAGCGGTTCGGCGAGCTGCGCCGGGCGGTGACCGGGGTGAGCGAGAAGATGCTCGCCCAGACGCTCCAGGCGCTGGAGCGGGACGGGTTGGTGCGCCGCGAGGCCCACCCCACCATCCCGCCGCGGGTGGACTACTCGCTCACGCCGCTGGGCACCCATGCGGCGAAGCAGATCCGAAACTTGTTCGGCTGGATCGAGGAGAACCTGCCGAACTTCCGGGCGGCACAGGAGGAGTACGACGCGCGGCGGGCCGAGAACGTGTGACAGGTCACGTTCACACATCCGATGTGAAGCGATCCAGTTCGGCCGAAACACCCGAGACAGCTCCCTCCGGACGCCTCGAAAGCTCGGACCTCTTCCACTCCGTAGAAACCAACAACGGATGAATTCCGAGTGAGGTTTGCCAGAATGGGAGCCATGACGCAGCCGTTCACCGACGATAGTCACCCGGCCGAGCCCTATCCGGGAGCTCGGCCGGGACACTGCTTCGTGCACCTCGACGGCGCCGGGTGGCCGGTCACGCCGGACCCGGGCGCCGACTCCGGGTGGCGGGTCGCGCCCGACGGCGAGGACCTGGACGAGTGGCTGGCCCGGCACGGCGAACCGCCGCTCGCCGGCCGGATGCCGGTGCTGGCGTACGGCTCCAACGCCAACCCCGCCAAGGTGACCTGGCTGCGCGAGGAACTGGGACTGACCGGCCCGGCGGTCGTGCTGCGCGCCCGGTGCGACGGCCTGGCCGCCGTCTGGGCCGCGGGCCTGCGCAAGACCGACGGCCAGCGCCCGGCGACCCTCGCCGCCGCGCCGGGCGTCGAGGAGGAGCACGCGGTGTGGTTCGCCACCGCGGAGCAGCTGCGCGTCCTCGACCGCTGCGAGGGGCGCGGCCTGCGGTACCGGCTCGTGCGCGTGCACACCGGCCGGGTGACGTTGTTCAACGGGGCCGTGGTCGACTCCGTGCTGGCCTACACCGGCGCGGGCACCCGGCGGATGCCGCTGCTGGTCAACGGCAGACCCGTGCGCTGCGCCGACGTGGACCAGCGCGGCGCGCGACGGCTCGGCGGCCGGCCCGCCGACGGCGACGGCCTCGACGTGACCCCGGTGCACGGCGACCCGTCGCCGGACGACTGGCCCGACCGCCTCTTCGTGTACGGCACCCTCCGGCCCGGCTCGACCGCGTGGCCCCTGGTGGCCCCGTTCGTGGTGGGCGCCCCGGAGCCCGCCCGGCTGCCCGGCGCCCTGCACGACACCGGCCGCGGCTACCCCGCGCTGCGCCCCGCGCCCGAGACCTCCGGCCCGAACGCCTCCCGCCACCCCTTCGGCCAGGCCGCCGTGCCGGGGCACGTGCTGCGCCTCGAACGCCCCGAGGAGGCCCTCCCGGCGCTGGACGAGTACGAGGGCGACGAGTACCGCCGCGTGCGCGTGGCGCTGCCGGACGGGCGGATGTGCTGGACCTACCTGTGGACGGCCCCCGTCGCCGGCATGCCGCTGCTGCCGGACGGCTGGGTCGAGAACCGTCAATGATGCCCCCGATCCGGTGAATTCCTCGCCGATCCACCCAACCGACCGGGGCCGGGGTACGTCCTGGGAACAAGGACCCGTTCCGAGCCGGGAGGTGGACATGAGGCGACTCGTGGCGTTCGGCGCCCTGGCGGTCGCGCTCACCGCGTGCGGGAGCCCCCAACAAGCGGCGGACCGGTCGACCCTCGGGGTCGAGCCGCCCGCCTCGACGTCCTCGTCCGCCGAGGCGGCCCCGGTGCCGCCCTCGTCGGTCGCGCCGTCGTCGGGCCAGGCGACCGGCCAGGCGGCCGGCCGCTGCACCGCCGCCGTGCTCGCGGGCGCCGTGGAGCCGACCGACGCGGGCGCGGGCAACCGGTACGGCAAGCTCGTGATCACCAACAACGGCGCGGCCCCGTGCACGGTCAACGGCTACAGCGGCCTGCAACTGCTCGACGCCGCGGGCAACCCGCTGCCGACCGACCTCCAGCGCACCCCCGACCCCGGTCCGTCGCCGGTGACGCTGACGCCCGGGGCCGCCGCGGCGGCGAACCTGCACTGGACCGTCGTGCCGACCGGTGACGAGCCGGTCGACCGGCCGTGCCAGGCCGAGGCGCCGCGGGCCGCGGCCATCCCGCCGGACGAGACCGAGCCGGTGAACCTCCAGTGGGGCCTGGGTCCGGTGTGCGCCGGCGGGAAGATCGAGATCAGCGCGTTCTACGCTGCCTAGGTGATCGAGTCCAACGTCCCCGGCCACGCCGGGGAACTCGCCGTCCGCACCTGGCCCAACCTGGACGCCGACTGGCTCGCCGTCATCGTGCACGGCTACGGCGAGCACAGCGGCCGGTACGCCGACGTGGCCGAGGCCCTGGTGGGCGCGGGCGCGCTCGTCGTCGCGCCCGACCTCGTCGGCCACGGCCGCTCCGAGGGCGAACGCGCGCTGATCACCGACTTCGACGGCGTGCTGGCCGACGTCACCGCCGCGGTCGCCTCGGCCGCGTCCGACCTGCCGACCGTGCTGATCGGGCACGCCGAGGGCGGGCTGGTCGCCGCCCGGTACGCGCAGCTCGACCCGCCGACCGCGCTGGTGCTGTCCGCGCCGGTGCTCGGCACGTGGCAGGGGCTGGACCAGCTCGGCTCGCCGGGGTCCGCGACCGAGCCGTTCGACCCCGCGCTGCTGTCGCGCGACCCCGAGGTCGGCAAGCGGTACGCGGCCGATCCCCTGGTGTGGCACGGGCCGTACCGGCGGGAGACCCTGGAGGCGCTGGAACGTGCGCTCGACCAGGTCAACTACGGGCCCGCGCTGGAGCACCTGCCGACGCTGTGGCTGCACGGCGACGCCGACGAGTGGGTGCCGGCGGCCGACACCCGCACCGGCACCGACCGGTTGCGGGGCCTGCTGTTCGAGGAGCGCCTCTACCCCGGCGCGCGGCACGACGTGTTCCACGAGACCAACTCGGCCGAGGTGGTCGCCGACGTGCTGGCGTTCGCGCGCCGCGTACTGGGGCCGCGCTGAGGGGCGCTCACCAGGGCTGGTCGGTCGGCCGCACCAGGATCTCGTTGACCGACACGTGGTCCGGCTGCGTCACGGCGTAGCGCACCGCGGCGGCCACGTCCTCCGCCTGGAGCTGCCGCATCGCCCGTGCCCGCGCGGTGATGTCCTCCTTGGCCGCCTGGTTCGTGATGTGCTCGCGCAGCTCGGTCTCCACGACACCGGGCTCGACCACGACGACCCGCACCCCGCGCTGGGTCACCTCCTGGCGCAGGGCCTCGCTGAACGCGTTGACGCCGAACTTGGTGGCGTTGTAAACCGCCGTGCCGGCGCGGGCGACGCGGCCGGCCGTGGACGACACCTGCACCACCGAACCCTTGCGCGCCACCAGGTGCGGCAGGGCGGCGTGGGTGAGGAACAGGACGCCCAGGAGGTTCGTCGACACCATCCTGGTCCAGTCGGTGGTGTCCGCGCCCTCCACCGGGCCGAGCAGCATCACGCCCGCGTTGTTGACCAGGACGTCCAACCCGCCGAACACCTCGACGGTGCGCGCCACCGCGTCCCGGCACGCGGCCTCGTCCGTGACGTCCAGCGCGATCGACAGCACCCGCGCGCCGTCGCCCGCGAGCCGTTCTTCCAGTGCGCGCAACCGTTCCACGCGCCGCGCGGCGATCACCACGGCCGCGCCCTCGCGCGCCAGCGCGACGGCGGTCGCCTCCCCGATGCCCGACGACGCGCCGGTGACCAGCGCGACCTTGTCCCGCAAGTTCGTCATGGGACCACCCAACACGCCGGAGCGCGCTCCAGGTCAAGCCGCGGACATGAACGGGTGGGGCGGCACGCGGCGCGCCGCCCCACCCCGTCAGTGATCAGTCGTCGTAGTGGTCTTCGTCGTCGTAGTCGTCGTCGCCGTCGTAGTCGTCATCGTCGTAGTAGTCCGGGGCGTCGGCGGTGGCCGAGGTGTCGCCCGTCCACGCGCCATCGGGGCCGGACCAGCTGTAGTTGTCGAAGTAACCCGCGTGGCCGTCGTACACCCAGGACACGACCAGGAACGACCCGGCGCCATCCTCACCGGCGAGCTGGTACTGCTCGTAGTAGTAGGAGTTGCCGTAGTCGTCGGCACCCGCAGCCTGGTCGTAGACACTGGCGCCCTGCGATGTGGCGGCCACGTCGGACTGGTCGAACTCGACGTCGGCCGACGCGATGCCCGCGGCACCGATGATGATCGGGAGCGAAAGCGCGCCCGCCGCGACCAGTCGGATGATGCTGCGCATGGTGGAACCTCCTTGGTGTCGTTGGCCATGCGCTCACATCGTTACCTCGCACGGCGGCGCGTCGGAGGTCGCCGACCGCATCGTGTGAACGAAGGTTGAAGTGGCGAAAACGGCCTGATCAGCGGACATCACGAGGGGTGGGCGCAAGTCCCTGCTTATGGGTGACATCAGTGGCACCCTCACGCGCAACAGGCGTGTCGTGGACAATTCGTTCCCGAGATGGTGGTAGAGGACCTTGAGCTGCTGATCACCGCGGTGGTGGCGGCCGACGACGAGCAGCAGGCGCGCGCCGCCTGCGCCGCACTGCTGCGCCGGGTCGGCGGGCGGGTCGTGCGCGCCTTCGACTGCTCCGACGAGGAACCCGGCTGCTGGTCGGTCACGATCAGCCGGGTCAGCGGCGAGCGGGCGTCGGGCAACGTGGCCGGCGCGCTGGCGCGGGCGGTGCGCGCGTTCGTGCGGCAGCTCGGCGACGAGTTCCCCACCCCGCGGGTGGCGTGCGAGCCGCCGACCGCGTGGACCGTGCTGGAGGACCCCGCGCTGCTCGACCCCCTGGTGCCGGGCGCGGAGCGGCTGCTGGTCGAGGCGTGGGCGGGCGGCGACCCCTCGCAGCAGCACCACACCCGGGAGGCCGGCGCGCCCGACGCCGGGCGGGACCGCGAGCCGCAGGGCCGTTCGACGGACACGCCCGCGCCCGAACGGGTGATCACCGCCGACTCTGCGTCGGAGACCCGGCTGTCGTTGCGCGTCGACGTGGCCACGGACCGGTCCGCGAGCGCCGAGTGGCAAGCGCGGGCGGTAGCGAGCCGGGTCGCGCGCAGTGGCAAGATCACCCGGGTGGCTCCGCACGGGCACCTACTGAGCGTGCACATGGATCTCGGTTCGAGCGTCAGTTCGCCCACGGTCGCGCTACACGACGCGGTGGCGTCGCTGGGCCGTTCGGGGTGGTCGCCGGTCGAGTGGTCCGGCGCGTCCGGGTCGATCCGCTGGTCGGCGGCGCCGGCGCCGGCGGCGGGCATCGCCGCGATGGAACTCACCGCGACACCGGCCTCGGCATTCGTGTGGACGGTGCCCGACTGAGATCGTTCGCGCTGCCCCGATCGAGTGGTTTTCACATCCCACCCGGTCAGCCGATCTTGCTTGTGAATCGTGAAACTTTAGGTACTACTTTCAACTATAGGAACCCAGGCAGTCCGCAGGAGGGGTCGGGAGCCGACATGGCCAGCATCGAAGAGGTCCGCAACGCGATCGCTCAGGCCGTCGAGAAGGCGGGCCAGAGCGTCAACGCCCTGCAACAGGCCGCCGACCTGGCCGAGGACGCGCAAGCCCTGCTCAGCACGGCCACCCAGGGCAGCGTCCAGGCCGACGTCGAGCAGGCGAACGCGCGGTTCGCCGAGGTCGTCAGCGGCGTGTCCGACCTGCAGAAGCACCTCGGCGCGGGGATCTCCCAGGCCGAGAGCATCAACTCCAGGCTGTGACGTGACGTCGGTAGGCGAGGTCAGGCTCGCGCTGGAACAGAGCTGCGAGCTGCTCCGGGACGCCTACCGCAGCGTCCGCGAGGCCCAGCACGCGTTGGACGAGGCGGTCGACATCCTGCTGGAGGCGGGCGCCGACCACCACGAGTCCCTGGTGCCGGCCGGGTTCGCGGCGGCGGGCGAGAAGTTCGCCGCCGAGCTGGAGCTGATCGTGGGCAGCCTGGAACTGGTCCAACGCCTAGCCGTGGAGCTGTGACGTGAGCAGGCGTGACGAGCGCCGCAGGAGGATCGAGACCTCCTTCGCGGAGTTCCGCAGGGCGGTCGCCGCCGCGCTCGGCAACGCCGCGCGCGAGCACCGCCTGCTGGCCGACGAGCGCGCCCGCGACATGTTCGAGGTGATGCTGCGCGGCGACGGCGTCGACCGGGCGCTGGAGGACCCGCTGCTGGCCAAGGCGCTGGCCAACCCGCTGTTCACGCAGCAGGTCGCGCAGGCGATGGTCGACCGGGTCGAGGCGTTCCGCGAGTGGTCCGAACGCGGGCCGGACCAGTTGACCGCGCTGGTGAACGCGGCGGCCGAAGGCCCGGCGTCGTGGCCGCCCGAGGCGTGGCTCGGCACGCCCGGCACGGCCGACGGCGAGGGCGTGCCCGAGCTGTGGCGCATCGGCACCGGCGTGGTGCGCGGCGCGCCGGAGCCGCGCCGGTTCCCGGTGGCGGTGCCGCTGCTCGACCACTCGCACCTGCACGTCTCCTCCGTGCACGAGAGCCGCGCGACCGCCGAGGCGCTGGTGGAGAACCTGCTGCTGCGGGTGCTGAGCCACTTCCAGCCCGGCCTGGTGCACGTCCACGTGTGGGACGTCGGCCAGCTCACCGGCGCGCTGCCCGGCCTGTACCCGCTGACCCGCGCGGGCCTGCTGACCGTGCACGACCCGGCGCGGCTGCACGAGCTGCTGGACGAGCTGTCCGACCACATCCGGCGCGTGCACACCGGCGTGCTGACCGAGGGCCACCAGTCGGTCCGGGCGGCGGGCGGGCGGCGCACCGAGCCGTGGCGGGTGGCGGTGCTGTTCGGCAACCGGCAGCCGTTGAAGGAGGACCAGCAGCAGCAGTTGCAACGCGTGGCGCGCAACGGGTTGGCGGCCGGGATCCAGCTGGTGATCGTGGACATCCCGGTCACGGTCAACTCGCCGATCGAGACCGTGACCGTCGCCGCCGACCAGTCCGCGACCTGCACGATGACCGGCCGGCACGTCACCGTCGCGCTCGACCCGCCGCTGCCCCGCGCGCAGGTGCCCCGCGCGTGCGCGGCGATCGCGGACAAGCGCGAGGAGCGCCGCAACCGGCTCAGCACCTTCGCCGACCTGCTGCCGGAGCGGTTCTGGGCGGAGGACTCCTCGGCGGGCGTCCTGGCCCCGGTCGGGTTCCTGGAGGGCGAGCCGGTGCACGTGGGGCTGGGCGACACGTCGCCGCACGCGCTGATCGGCGGTCCCAGCGGCTCGGGCAAGACGAACTTCCTCTACGCCATGCTCGGCAGCCTCGCCGCCCGGTACGCGCCGGACGAGCTGGAGCTGTACCTGCTGGACTTCAAGGAGGGCGTGTCGTTCGCGCAGTTCGCGCCGGGCCGCAAGGACCCGACGTGGCTGCCGCACGCCCGGCTGGTCGGGGTGAACGTCAACACCGACCGCGAGTTCGGCGTGGCGCTGCTCGCGTTCCTGGCCGACGAGATGCGCCGGCGGGCGGACGCGGCCAAGCGGCACGAGGTCACCAAGCTGGAGCAGCTGCGCGAGGAGGACCCGCACGGGCACTGGCCGCGGATCGTGGCGGTGATCGACGAGTTCCAGTACCTGTTCGGCGAACGCGACCAGGTCACCGCGCAGGCCACCCAGCTGCTGGAGGACGTGGCGCGGCGCGGCCGGTCGCAGGGCATCCACCTGGTGCTGTCGAGCCAGGACGTGTCCGGCATCGAGGGCTTCTGGGGCAAGTCGGCGATCTTCGAGCAGTTCACCGTGCGGATCGCGCTGCCGAAGGCGCGGCGGGTGCTGGCCGAGCCGCAGAACGACGCCGCGGTGGAGCTGCCGCGCTGGCACGCGGTGGTGAACCACGAGTCGGGCGTGCGGCCGGGCAACGAGGTCGCGCGCATCCCCGACGCCACCGCGAAGGGCACGTTCGACGTGCTCCAGGCCGAGCTGCACCGGCTGCGCCCGCCGGACCTGGCCGAGCCGATCCTGTTCGACGGCAGCAAGGTGCCCGTGCTGCGGGCGCTGCCGGACTTCCGGGCGCTGCGGCCGGTCGACGGCGGCGCGCCCACCGTGCTGCTGGGCCAGGTGATCGACGTGGCGGGCAGCGCGGCCAAGGTGCGCTTCGCCCGCACGCCGGGCCGCAACATCGCGGTGCTGGGCTCGCTGGCCGACGACGCGGCGGGCGTGCTGGGCGGCGCGGCGCTGTCGCTGGCCCGCCAGCACGAGCCGGGCGACGCCCGGTTCACCCTGGCGTGCCTGGCCGAGGACGCCTGGCCGCACGCGCAGCGGCTGGCCAAGCGGCTGGAGGACGCGGGCCACTCGGTGGACGTGCTGGGCCTGGACGGCGTGCAGGCGCTGCTGGAGGGCACGGCGGGCGGCATCACCGCGAGCATGACCGGCGGGACGGGCGCGCCGCCGCAACCCCACTACTTGGTGGTTTACGCGGTGGACGCGGCGCACACCCTCCTGGAGGCGAAGAACCCGACGACACGGGTCTCCGGGCTGGACCACCTGCGGACCGTGCTCAAGCACGGGCCGGAGAACCGCACCCACGTGCTGGGCTGGTGGCGTGGCGCGCAGCGGCTGAAGAACAGCCTGCCGCCGGGCGTCTACGACGACATCGGCGCGTGGATCGCGTTCGACATCCAGGGCAAGGAGCTGCTGTCGTTCGGACCGGAGCAGGTGATCGCGTGGTCGCCCCGACCGCGGCGGGGCCTGTTCTTCGACCGGTTCGAGCACTCGCGGCCGCAGGTCGTCATCCCGTTCGACCCCGGGGAGGAACCATGACCACCCACGCCTCAGTGGTGCCCGCGCAGCGCGCCGGCGGGCACGGCGCGCCGGAGGTCGAGGCGGTCTCGGCGATCGAGCGGTACCGGGAGGTCGTCGCGCTGGCCGGCGAGTCGGTGGAGCGGATGCGCGCGGCCGACCGGGCCAGGGTGCGGGTGCTGCTGGAGCGGCTGGCCGCCTCGCAGGACCGGATGGCCGAGGTCATCGACCAGGAGAAGCTGGTCAAGCAGGTCGTCGCGGAGCACTGGGAGGCCGTGGTCGGGCTGCTGTGGGACGAGCGGTGGTTCACCATGACCACGGTGCCTGCGCCGGACGAGTCCGTGCCGCCGCGCGACCAGAGCGAGTACAACACCGCGCTGGACCTCGCGTTCCGCGCGTTGGAGGAGTCGCTGCAGAAGCGCGCCCTGTTCCGCAAGGGGGCCTGAACGCCGGGGTGGGGCGGGCCTTGCGGTCCGCCCCACCCCTGTCGCCGTCCTCGACTACGGCGACGCCAGCGTCTGCCACGGCCCGAACGAGGCGGCCCCGCTCGCGGCCGTCTGCACGCGGAACGCCACGCCGCCGCTGTCGGTCAACGTGAACACGTGGACCCGGCCGGACCCGTCCGGCACGGCGGAGGGCTGGCCGACGACGAACCCGCCCAGGTCCGACCACTGGGGGTTGAACCCCATGCCGGCCCCGTACTGCTTCGTCGTGCTGACCCCGCCGCCGTTGTTGGTGGTGAACACCATGATCCGGGCGTCGGTCGTGCCCGTGCCGGGCGCGTCGGACACGGCGGGCGGGCCGAGCACGCCCTGACCGGAGATCGACTCCAGCGTCCCGGTCCAACTCCCGTCGGGGTTCTGCCAGGTGTGGCCGACCTGCCCGGCCCGGTCACCGCCGTTGTTGGTCGCCAGCGGGTAGAACACCTCCTGGCGGCCGTCGCGGTCGTGGCCCACGGACGGCGGCCCGGCCGGTTCGAAGCCCGTCAACGGCGCCGGCTTCAGCGTGAACGGCGGGATGGTGTTGTTCGCGTCCGGCGGCGTCGCGAACCAGTGCAGGATCCGTCCGACCTGGTCCGTCCCGACCGCGTACCCGAACACGTCGGTGCCGCCCGAGCGGTCCAGCCCGACCGCGAGCCCGTCCTGGAGCCCCGCGCCGCCCGCGTCCTGCCACTGGGGCTCGAACCCGTCCTCCGGGTTCGTCTGCGCCTTCACGCTGAGGCCGCCGCCGCCGTTCTTGACGAACACCCGGATGCGACCGTCCGACGTCCGCGCCGCCACCGGCGTGCCCACCTGGGCGGCGAAGTCGGTGCCCGCGTTCGGGTTGCCGAGCGTGTCCCACCCGACGAGGTCGCCGTTGATGACGTTCTGCCACATCGTGACGATCTCGTGCGTGTCGAGGCGTCGCGCGAAGAGCTGGAGCCGCCCGCCCGCGTTCGCCGCCACCGAGATCCCCGGCGCGAGCGGACCCGGCGGTTGGTGGACCTGCGGCCCCTTCCAGGTCTGCTCCACGTCGTCGCGCCACCAGGTGACGAGCTTGCCGTTCTGCACGGCGAACACCTGCGGCCGGCCGTCCTGGTTCACGCCGGCCCACGTGGTGCCGGTGGTGTAGCGGTGGAACATCCGCGAGTTCCAGCTGGTGTACGGCGGGTCGGCCGACGTGTTGCGGTCCCACTGGTCGTACGCGGCGAACGTCGCGGCCTTGTCCGCGCGCTTGCCCGCGCCGAGGTTCACCTGCATGTTCCCGATGTTGTAGTTGCGGTAGGGCGCCAGCCGCACCACGGCGCGCCCGCTCGGCCCGGCGTAGATCCGCGCCGCCTCGGCCGCGAACCGGGCGCCGATCACGTGGTCGCTGTGGTCGTGCAGCTTGGCGGGATCCTCGTACCGGAGGTCCGCTTCCGGGTCCTGCGTGCGGATCACGGTCGGTCGCAGCCACTCCAGCAGGTGCCACAGCACCTCCACGGTGACGGCGCGGTCCGGGTACCAACTGCGGATGTCGTCCGGCCAGAGCGCGGTGCCGCTGGGCACGATCGTGCGCGCCCCGCGCTCGTCGAACCAGAGGTGGTACAGGCTCGCGCCGGCCAGGTCGGGGTCGTACTGCGCGCCCTCGTGGGGCACCATGACGTCGGGGCTGGTGTTCGCGTGCTCCGGCAGGTTCAGGAACAGCAGCCTCAGGGCGGGGCGGTTGACCAGCGTGTGCACCTCGACGTCGACCGTCAGGTCGCCCAGGTCGACCGTCCGGATCTCCTCGCTCCACTGGTCGGCGACGCCGGCCATCTGCGCGTACGCGGCCCGCGCCCCGAGTTGGCGGCACCGCGCGTAGTCCTCGCGGTCGATCGGGCCGGCGCCCCGGCAGTGCGCGAGCGACGGGTTCCCCCGCTGCCCGGGCCCCACTTCGTACGTGTTCTCGCCGGCGGTGAGGAAGATCGTGGTGTTCGGCCGGTTCGCGGTGATCGAGTTCGCGAGGTCCGGGTTCATGAACAGGATGTCGTCGTCCTGGTGGGCGACGATGTTGACGTACGACACGGCGGGTGGTGCGGCGTTCGCGGTCGTCGGCAGCAGCACCGACAAGATCACCGCGAGCACCGTCGTCACCGCGCCGACACGGCGCGTTGTGCGCAAGTTCAGCTCCCCTCGTCAGCCTCGCGGCCGACGTTAGGGAGCGAAACTCACAAAACGACCACACACCGCCGCGACGTCGGGAGCCCCGCGCGGCGACCGCCCCGGAGTGGGTGATGATGCCGGTCGTGCGCGCCCTGTCCTCCCCCGCCGACGTCGCCGCCGCCTGCCCCGACTCCCTGGTGAGGTGGGCGGCGCAGGCGTTGCTGCCCGGTCGCGGCGGCGCGGCGTGGGCGCACGGGGACGCGGTGGGCGTGCGGGCGCCGGCGTTGAACCGCTTCGACCGGCTGGTGCTCGCCGGGCCGGCGGCGGACGTGGCGGCGCTGCTGCGGGCGCACGCGCGGCCGGGCCTCCGACCGCTGGTCACCGCCGCCGTGGCCGAGGAGCTGGACTGGCCCGCGCACGCCACGTTCGGGTGGATGGAGCGCACCGGGTCCCTGACCGCCCACGCCGGCCCGCGGTGGCTGGCGGAGGACGAGTGGGACGACGTGGCCGCGCTGCTGCGCAAGGCCAGTCCGAACTCGTACGTGTGGCCGCGCGAGCCGGGGCCGTCGCGGTGGGCGGGGGTCTTCGCGGACGGCGTGCCGGTGTCGGTGGCCGCCGACGCGTGGTCCGCGCCGGGGGTCGGGTTCCTCGCGGGCGTGGCCACCCACCCCGACCACCGAGGCCGGTCGCTCTCGACCGCCGTGTGCTCGTTCGTCGCCGCCGCGCTGCTCGCCGAGCACGGCACGTGCGCGTTGATGGTCGACCCGGCCAACCCGGCCGCCGTGGCGGTCTACCGGCGGCTCGGGTTCGGCTACCGGAGCGTGACCGCACTGCGGGACTCAGCTCACACCTGAACGGCGGAACAGCGCTCCGCCGCGGCGGTGTTGCACGCGGTATGACGCTGCCTGACAACGCGCGCGAGATCCGCCTGGCCTCCCGTCCCGAGGGCTTCCCCACGCCGGGGAACTTCGACCTGGTCGAGGTGCCCGTGCCCGCGATCGGAGCCGGACAACTGCTGGTCCGCAACGTCGTGATGAGCGTGGACCCGTACATGCGGGGCCGGATGAACGAGGGCAAGTCGTACACGCCGCCGTTCGAGCTGGGCAAGGCCCTCGACGGCGGCGCGGTGGGCGAGGTCGTGGCCTCCGAGGCGGACGGGTTCGCGGTCGGCGACACCGTGCTGCACGGGCTCGGCTGGCGCGACTACGCGGCGGTGGACGCGTCCACCGCGGTGAAGGTGGACCCCGAGGTGGCGCCGCCGGGCGCGTACCTGGGCGTGCTCGGCATGCCGGGCATGACGGCCTACGCGGGCCTGCTGGAGATCGCCGCGTTCCGGGAGGGCGACGTGGTGTTCGTCTCCGGCGCGGCGGGCGCGGTCGGGCAGGTCGCGGGCCAGGTGGCCCGGCTGCGCGGCGCGAAGCGGGTGATCGGCAGCGCCGGCAGCGCGGACAAGGTGAAGTACCTGGTGGAGGAGCTGGGCTTCGACGCGGCGTTCAACTACAAGGACGGCCCCGTCGCCGAGCTGCTCGCGCAGGCCGCGCCGGACGGCATCGACGTGTACTTCGACAACGTCGGCGGCGAGCACCTGGAGGCCGCGATCGACGCGTTCACGATGCACGGCCGGGCGGCGTTGTGCGGCTCGATCTCGAACTACAACACCACGTCGCCGACCGGTGTGCGCAACCTCGGCCTCGCCGTGGGCAAGCGGCTGTCGCTGCGCGGGTTCATCGTCGGGGACCACGAGCACCTGCGCGCGGACTTCGTGCGCGAGGTCGGCGGGTGGATCGCCGAGGGGAAGCTGCGCTACCAGGAGACCGTGACGGAGGGGTTGGAGCGCGCGCCGGAGGCGTTCATCGGCATGCTGCGCGGGGAGAACACCGGGAAGGCCCTGGTGACCCTGTAGGTCCCGGATATTCGTTGTGGGGCACGGCCGGCGATGCGCTAGCGTCGCCGGCATGTGCGCTATCGCAGTGACCCGGTTGCGCCGCGTCTAGCGGCGGGTCATCCCACGTGGTCGCTCCGCCGCTCCAGCGAGTCCTCGCCGGGCGGTCGTCTTCGCGCTGCCCGGTTCGCCTCCCAGCAGCCGCGGAGCCCCAGCAGTGCGCACGCACCACGACGGCCGGCACGAGAACGGCCAGAACTTCCTCGTCGACCGCGCGGTCATCGCGACCGTGGTCGACCTCGTCGCCCCCACCCGCGGGCCGATCCTGGAGATCGGGCCCGGCTCGGGCGCGCTGACCCTGCCGCTGGCGGCGCTCGGCCGCCCGCTGACCGCGGTCGAGATCGACCCCGACCGCGTGCGCGAGCTGCGCCGACGGGTCGGGCCCGGCACGTCGGTCGTGCACGCGGACTTCCTGCGCCACCGGCTCCCGACCGGGCCGTACGTGCTGGTGGGCAACCTGCCGTTCCACCTGACCACGGCGGTGCTGCGGCGCGTCCTGCACGCCGGTCACTGGACGGACGCCGTGCTGCTGGTCCAGTGGGAGGTCGCCCGCCGCCGCGCCGGGGTCGGCGGGGCGACGATGATGACGGCCCAGTGGTGGCCCTGGTACTCGTTCGAGCTGGTCCGCCGGGTGCCGGCGGCGGCGTTCCGGCCCCGGCCGGCCGTGGACGGCGGCCTGCTGACCGCGACCCGCCGCCCGACCCCGCTGGTGGACGCCCGCGACCGGCGCCGGTACCAGGCGTTCGTGCACGGGGTCTTCACCGGCCGGGGGCGCGGCGTGCCGGCGATCGTGCGCGCCGCCCACCCGTGGGCACGGACGGCGGCGTGGGCCCGCCGGCACGGCGTCACCGACGGCACCCTGCCGCGCGACCTGACGGCCGCGCAGTGGGCCGACCTGTTCGCCTCGTGCGCCCGCTAGGCCGGGCTCGGCGGGGATCCCCCGGACCGCGACCGGAGCGGGCCTCGCGGGTCGCGCGGGGCCGGCGAAGGGTCCCGACCTCGACCGGGGTCTCGCGGACGGGCAGGTCAGGCGTGCCGGGCGAACAGCCGCCGGACCTCGGCCAGAGCGGCCTCGCGGTCGGCCGCGTCCTCGTACCAGCCGTGCTCGACCCGGTTCGCGACCACCGACTCGGGGGTGAACTCCCGGCCGAACAGGTAGGGGTCGAGGCAGTAGCCGAAGCCGGACTCGCCCATCGCGTCCACGCCCTCGCGCTCGCAGTACGCCGTGAAGCCCTCGGCGGGCTCCCAGCGCGTGCCGTCGAACCAGAACACGCCGCCGGCGTAGTGGATGGTCCGCCCGGTCGCCTCGTCCACCAGGTTGAGCGACTCGTAGTTCTCCGGCCGGTCGCGCACCAGCCGCACGAGGTCTTCGGGCACCCCGTCGTAGAACGACTCCTGGAGCGCGTAATCGCCCTCGGCGTACAGGTTCAACTCCGACTCGTGGTCGAAGGTCAGCAGCAGCGCGCGACCGTCCGGGGTGAAGTACCAGACGGCCGACTGCCCGCCGCCGTCGTTCCACGCCTGCCGCTCCGCGTCGTCCACCGCCATCGGCGCCACCTCGGCCAGCTCGCCGACGATCGCGGCGCGCCGCCGCACCTCGGCCAACGGCGTCGTCCGGAGGGCGTCCCACAGGTCCACGTCCATGGCGCGCACGCTACCGGCGACCACCGACGGAACTCAGACCACTTCGCCGTCCGCGGCCACGACGCGGCCCTCGTGCACGACGAGCGTGCGCGGCGCGCGGTCCATCACGGCGGCGGTCACCGTGTCGCCCGGCACGACGACCAGGTCGGCGGGCGCGCGCTCGATCAGGCCCAGGGACCGCCCCATGACGGCCGCGCCGCCGCGGGTGGCGACGTCCACGCACATCTCGACCAGCTCGTCGCGCCGGAAACCGTTGCGGTAGGCCAACTGCCACGTCCGGTCGAGCATGTCGCCGTTGCCGTAGGGCGACCAGTAGTCGCGGATCCCGTCCTGCCCCAGCCCGACCCGGACCCCCGCCCACCGCAACTGCCGCAGCGGCAACGGCTCCCGCACGCCCGGCGCGACCGTGGTCACCGCGACGTCGTGCTCGGCCAGCAGCTCCACCAGGTCCCGCTGCCGTTCGCCATCCACAGTGGACAAAGCGAAGGCGTGGCTGATGGTCACCTGGCCCTGCATCCCCAGCGCGTTCACGCGTTCGCAGATCAGTTCCACCTGGAACGCGCCGAGCGTGCCGGCGTCGTGCAGGTGCACGTCCACCCCGCGCTGGTGCTTCTCCGCCAACCCGAACACGACGTCGAGGTGCCGCACGGGATCGCGGTCGTAGCCCGCCGGGTCGAGCCCGCCGACCAGGTCCGCGCCCGCGCGCAGCGCCGCGTCCAGGAGGTCGGCGGTGCCCTTCTCGCGCAGGATGCCGCACTGCGGGAACGCCACCACCTCCACGTGCGCCCGCCCGGCGTGCTCCTCGCGCGCCGCGAGCACGCCTTCGAGCTTGTCCAGCCCCGAGTCCACGTCCACCTGCGCGTGGCTGCGCACGTGCGTCGCGCCGCACGCGATCGTCCGGCCCAGCGTGTGCGTGGCGCGCCACGCGACGGACGCCTCCGCCGACCGCCAGTTGCGCCGGTCGTTGTCGATCAGCTCGGCCAGCCCCTCGCCCGCGCTGTGCGGGCGGAACGGCAGGCCGAGCCGGGTGGAGTCGAGGTGCGCGTGCGCGTCGGTGAACGCGGGCAGCAGCACGCCGCCCCGGCCGTCCACGACCGGCACGGCGGGCGGCGGGTCGAGGTCCGGCGCGAGCGCGGCGACGCGGCCGTCCTCGCAGAGCACGTCGACCAGGGGTGCGCCGGGGGCGTTCGGCCACGGCCGCACGGAACGGATCAGCAGGTCACCGGTCACCAGGCGACGCTAGCCCCGCCGGGTGGAAGTCGCCAGCGATGAGCTTGCCCGGGTTGAGCACGCCGGTCGGGTCCAGCGCCCGCTTCACCGCGGCCAGCACGCCGACGCCGAGCGCGCCGACCTCGGCCTCCAGGTACGGCGCGTGGTCGGAGCCCACCGCGTGGTGGTGGCTGATCGTGCCGAGCCCGGCGATGGCCTCGCTCGCGGCGGCCTTGGCGACCTGCCACTGGCCGATCGGGTCGGCGGCGTCCCGGGCCGCCAGCACGGTGAAGTACAGCGACGCGCCGGTCTCGTAGACGTGCGAGACGTGGCACATGACCACGCACCGGCCGAGCGCGTCGACCAGGGCGTCGCGCACCGCGGCGCGCAGCTCGGCGAGCTTCGACCAGTGCGTGGCGGTCTCCAGCGTCTCCACGCACACGCCGACCTCCATCAGCGCGTCCCGCTGGCGCGGTCCGCGGAACCGGCCGTGCCGCCACGCCTCGCCGAGCGCCCGGCCCAGCGGCACCAGCTCCGCGCCGCGCAGGGTCTCCGCGCGCCTGCGCCGGACCTCCGCCTCGGACGCGCCGTGCCAGCCGAGCACCAGCAGGCACGGCCGCCGCACGCCCCGCGCCCGCAGGTACGCCTTGAGCGCGCCGATCTTCCAGCCGCCCGCCAGGGCGAGCGACACGTCGGTCTCGTCCACATCGGACAGTCGCGTCACGTCGGCGGCCACGCGCCGCTGCGCCATCGCGCGCACCGCGGTCGTGCCGCGGCCCCAGCCGTCGACCACGAATCCCTCGTACCGCTCGACCGCCGGCCGCGGCCGCACGCGCAGCGCGACCTCGGTGATGACGCCGAACGCCCCCTCGCTGCCCACCACGAGCCGCCTGAGGTCCGGGCCGGCGGCGGACGCGGGCGCGCCGCCCAACCGCCACTCGCCCACCGGCGTGGCCAGCCGCACGCCCTCCACCATGTCCTCGAACCGGCCGTACCCGGTGGACGCCTGCCCGGCTGAGCGGGTCGCGGCGAACCCGCCGATGGTGGCGCGCTCGTAGGACTGCGGCACGTGCCCGAGGGTCAGGCCGTGCGCGGCGAGCAGCCGGTCGGCCTTGGGCGCGGTCAGGCCGGCCTGGAGCACGGCCACCCGGGACACCGGGTCCACCTCCACCAGCCGGTCCAGCCGGGCCAGGTCGAGCGCGACCACCGCCGCCTTGTCGCCGCGGTCCGCGGTCACCCCGCCGACCACGGACGTGCCGCCGCCGAACGGCACCACGGCCACGTCGTGCTCGACGCACGCCTCCAGCACCGCCACGACCTGCTCGGGCGACGCGGGCAGCACCACCGCGTCGGGCACGGCGAGGTCGCCGTCACCGCGCTGCCGCAACAGGTCCACATAGGACAGACCGCCCGCGCGCCCGAGCCGGGAGTCGCGGTCCACGCGGACGTGGCCGGGGCCGACGACGGCGGCGAGCGCGGCGCGGGCGGCGTCGTCCAGCGCCGAGGGCGGCACGTGCGGGGCGCGGGCCGGGGTGCGGACGTCGCCCAGCCCCGTGCGGTCGCGCAGCAGCTTGACCGCGTGCGGCGGCAGCGGGGCCGCGGTGGGCGTCCAGCGCCCCCGGAGGGTGTGGTCGATGTGCTCGGTCACCGGTACAGTGTGACACATGACGTCCCAACGTCACAGTGATGACGCGCTCCTCGACGCGGCCCGCGACTGCGTGGTCGAGGTCGGCGTGCGCCGCACCACGCTGACGGACATCGCCAAGCGCGCCGGCGTGAGCCGGATGACGCTCTACCGCCGGTTCCCGGACGTGGGCACGCTGGTCAGGACCCTGATGACCAGGGAGTTCACCGCGCTGCTCGGCCGCATCGAGGCGACCGGGGACAACGCCCGGCAGCGGCTCGTGGCGCAGGCCGTCCAGGGCATCCGGCTGCTCGCCGCCGACCCGTTGCTGCGCCGGGTGCTCGACCTGGACGCCGAGCTGATGCTGCCGTACCTGGTGCGGCGGTTGGGCAGCACGCAGAAGCTGGTCGAGGCGTTCCTGCTGGCGCGGGTCGAGGAGGGGCACGCGGACGGCTCGATCCGCCGGGGCTCCGCCGCCGCCCAGGCGCGGCTGGTGCTGCTGACCACGCAGTCGCTGGTGCTGTCGATCGGGCCGGCGACCGCGGACCTGGACTTCGAGGAGCTGCTGGCCGAGCTGGCCACCCACCTCGACGCGGCGCTGTCGTGACCACGTCGCTGAACGCCGCGCGCCGCCGGGCGGACCTCGACCACCTGGCGTCCTCGCGGGTGGACCTGCTGGTGGTGGGCGGCGGGGTGACCGGCGCGGGGGTCGCGCTGGACGCGGCGTCGCGGGGCCTGTCGGTGTGCCTGGTGGAGGCCCGCGACCTGGCGTTCGGCACGTCGCGGTGGTCGAGCAAGCTCGTCCACGGCGGCCTGCGGTACCTGGCGCAGGGCGAGGTGGGGCTCGCGTACGAGAGCGCGGTCGAGCGGGGCATCCTGATGACGCGGACCGCGCCGCACCTGGTGCGGGCGTTGCCGCAGCTCGTGCCGCTGCACGGCCGGTCGCACGACCCGGTCGTGCTCGCCGGGCTGCGCGCGGGCGACGCGCTGCGCCGCCTGGCCCGGACGCCGTCGCGGGTGCTGCCGGGGCCGCGTCGGGTGCCGGCGGTCGAGGCGCTGGCCCTGGCCCCCGGTCTGCGGCGGGCCGGCCTGCGCGGCGGGCTGCTGGGCTTCGACGGGCAGTTGGTCGACGACGCCCGGCTGGTGGTGGCCCTGGCGCGCACGGCGGCCGGGTTCGGCGCGCGGGTGGTCACCCGGGCGCGGGTCACCGCCCTGACCGGGCGCGGCGCGCACGTGGTGGACGAGCTGACCGGGGCGTCGCTGGAGATCGGGGCGCGGGCGGTGGTGAACGCGACCGGGGTGTGGGCGGGGTCGTTGGTCCCGGGCGTGAGGCTGCGGCCGTCCCGCGGTTCGCACCTGGTGCTGTCGGCCGGCGCGGTGGGGCTGTCCGGGACGGCGTTGACCGTGCCCGTGCCGGGAGCCCGCAACCGCTTCGCCCTGGTGCTGCCCCAGCGCGACGGGCGGGTGTACGTGGGGCTGACGGACGAGCCGGTGGACGGGCCGGCGCCCGACGTGCCGACCGTGCCGCGGTCCGATGTGGACTTCCTGCTGGAAGTGGCGTCGTCGGTGCTGGAGCGCCCGTTGACCACTGTGGACGTGCTCGGCGCGTTCGCGGGCCTGCGGCCGTTGCTGGACACCGGCGACGGGCCGAGCGCCGACCTGTCGCGCCGGCACGCCGTGCTGACCGACGGCGGGGTGACCACGGTGGTGGGCGGCAAGCTGACCACGTACCGCCGCATGGCCGCCGACGCCGTGGACGCCACCGGCCTGACCGCGGTCCGCTCCCGGACCGCGAACCTGCCGCTGGTGGGCGCGGGACCGGCCACCGGCCCGCCCGACCTCGTGGCCCGCTACGGCGCGGAGGCCGCCGCGGTGGCCCGGATCGGCGAAGTCGCGTGGGCCGTGCGCCACGAGGGCGCGCTGTCCGCGGACGACGTGCTGGACCGCCGCACCCGCATCGGCCTGGTCCCGGCCGACCGCGCCGCCGCCGAACCCGCCGTCTCCGCCGCCGTGGCCGAGGAACTGGCCGCCCAATCCCACCCCTGACCGTTCAACTCGCCCGACCCGAACGTAGGACACACGCGTTCCGAACGTAGGACACACGCGCGTGTCCTACGTTCACGTCGCGCGTGTCCTACGTTCGGAACACCCGAGTTCAACGGTCAGGACGCGAAGAGGGGCCTCCGCGGTGGAGGCCCCCTCGGGTCGTCAGGTCACTCGCCGATGATCGGCTTCGCCGCCTTCGGCGGCTCCTCGATCAGCGGCTGGCCCTCGATCCGGACCTTGCGCTGGTGGTCCTTGCCGTCGCCGCCCTGGCCGGGCGCGCCCATCATCGGCGCGCCCATCATGCCCATGCCGCCCGCGCCACCGGGACGGCCACCGGCCGCGCCCGCCGCGCCACCGGCGCCCGCGGCCCCGCCCGGACCGCCCGCCGCGCCCAGCACGCCGGACGAGCCACCGGCCTGGAGCGTCGCGCCGCCGCCACCGGCACCGCCGGCGCCACCGCCGCCGAAGCCGCCGCCACCACCGGCGAAGCCACCGCCGCCGCCACCGCCGAAGCCGCCACCGCCACCGGCGGTCGTGGACGGCAGGTCGGCCGCCACCGGCCGCACGGTCGGCATCGGGGGCACGGTCGGCGTGCCGGTGCTACCGGTCGCGTACGTCGTGTCCCGGAACGACGGCGGCGGGGGAACCTGGCCGCCACCGGTCGAACCGCCGGACGGCACCCACCGGCCCGGCTCCCAGTGACCGCCGCCCGTGCCGCCGGACCCACCGGAACCGCCGGACCCGCCCGAACCGCCGCCCGTGCCGACCGACGGCGGACGCGAGACCACCGGGCCGCTCGGCCCGCCGGGGTAGGCGCGGCCCGGGTCGTAACCGCCCGTGCCCGTGCCCGGCCCGTACCCGGTGCCGACCGTCGGCGGACGCGACACCACCGGACCGCTCGCGCCGCCGCCCGCCCCGGAGGACGGGTTCGTGGTGCCGCCGGGGTTGTTGGTGAACCGCTGCTCCGAGTCGCGGCGGACCTGGTCGAGCTGCCGCTCGTCGAGCCCGACCCCGCCCTGCGTCAACCGCGGCCCCGAGCCGCCACCGCCGCCGGAGCCCTTGTTGGACGACGTCATCGCGGTGATCGCCTGCAGGATCTGCTTGGCGGTCTGCGCGATCTGCGCCACCGACTTGATCAGGTCGATCAGCTTCTTGAGCGAGTTGCCGAGCTTCTGCAGGAAGTCGGCGAGCTTCTTGGCGTAGTTGCACGCCATCTGCACGATGTCGGCGATGGCCGCCGCGATGGCCGCGCCGAAGGTCAGGAACGACGCCGCCAGCCACTGGATGATCTTCATGACCATCTCGGACACGGCCTGGCTGATCAGGTCCATGATGGTCTTGCGCACGGTGGCGACCAGTTCGCCCGCGCCCTTGGCCGCCCGCGAGATGCCCTGCGTGGCCTTGGACAGCGTCTCCAGCCCGGCCGCGTGCTTCTTGCTCGCCGCCCGGTAGCCGTCGGCCGAACGGCCGCGCCAGGTCCGCGTCTCCTCCACCGACGTGCGGCGGTAGTCGGCGACGATGCCCTCGATCTGCTTGGCCGCCGAGGCCCAGCTGTCGGACATCTTCTGGATCGCCTGCGGGTTGCCCAGCAGCGCGTCGAACGGCTCGCGCAGGAAGTCGACGTGCTGCATGGCCCAGCTGAACCCGGCGGACAGGAAGCCCGACAGCGGGTTGCTGGCCAGCCCGACGATGCCCATGGCCGTGTTGGCCATGCCGAGCCCGGCCTGGACCCAGTCGCCCCGCTCGACCGCCGCGACGGTGCCCTGCACGTCGCCGATCAGGTGCGAGGGGTCGCGCCCCTGGGTGGTGGCTTGCGCGCTCATCCGCGTGCCCTTCCGCTGAAGCCGAACGCGTTGTCGAGGTCGACGTTCTCGTAGAGGTCGGCGACCTCACGCAGGCCCTGGCACATGTCGGCGACGGTCTCCGTGGCTTGGCCGAGGATGTCCTGGGACGAGCCCGCGGTCTTGAGCAGGAACTGCGCCAGGAACGAACCGAACACGCCGAAGGCGTCGGTCGAGAGCGACGGGTCGGCGGTCTGGGTGGCCGCGAGCATCCGCTGCGTCAGCTGGTCGACCGTTCCAGCGTGCGCCCGGATCTCGTCCGGGTTCACGTTGAACGAGACGAACATGGTCATCTACCCCCTGCTCAGGCCATGACATCGGGTGGGTTGGTGAAGTAGTCGTCGTCGGGCCTGGTGTCTCGACGCTGCAGCTCCGGCTCCGGTTCCACCGCGTCCGTGCCGTCACCCGAATAGCCGTTGGGCATCTTCGACTTCACGAACTCCAGCGCGGGGCTGTCGCCGACGAACTCGGTCATGATCTCGACCACCCGGCCCGCGGCGGCGCGCTGCGCCTGCGCCACGGCGGTCATGATCGCGCCGGAGATCCGCTCCGGGTCCTCGCCGCGCAGCTGCGGGCGCAGGATCAGGTCGGTCAACGCGCCCGAGGCGTTGACCGTCACGGTGATCAGGCCGTCGGGCGACGTGGCGCTGCCGCCGACGCTCCCGAGCTGCGTCTCCGCCTGCGCGGCGTTCCGCTTGGCCTGCTCGATCTTCTCTCCGTACTGCGCGAGCCACTGGTCCGGCTCCATGGTCACCCCTCACGGCAACGGGGCTTGCGGCCCTTACTGCGCAATTCGACCCGTCCACCCTCGATTCGGTTCCGGCCGACGTATCGTTTCACCGAATCGTGATTTCCGGGCGCGCCACCGGCGGATACCGCCGTTCGGCCCATTCCGCGGATCGTTTGCTTGCCGATGCGTTGGGTTTTCGCAACACTTCGTGCCATGAGTCCGGCGCGCCGGGGCCGGGGCGGCCCCATCCACAACCGGATCGGTGTGCTCCGGGTCGAACGCGGGTTGACCAGGGCCGGGTTGGCCGAGGCCGTGGAGGTCAACCCCCAGACGATCGGCGCGCTGGAGCGGGGCGACCACTACCCCAGCCTCGACCTCGCGCTGCGGATCTGCGACGTGTTCGGCCTGCCGGTCGAGGCGGTGTTCAGCCGCACGCCGTTCAAGCCGCTGTCGACCCAGCTGTACGGCTAGCACACCGTCCGCGACAGGAGGAGAGCACGTGGCACAGGGAGTGCTGGAGATCGACGGGGTCTCCAAGCGCTACGGGGACGTCGTCGCGCTGGACGGGATGACCTTCGACGTGCGGGCGGGCGAGCTGTTCGGGTTCGTCGGCAGCAACGGCGCGGGCAAGACCACCACCATGCGCATCGCCCTCGGCGTGCTCGCGGCGGACTCGGGGCAGGTGCGGTGGAACGGCGCGCCGGTCACCTTCGAGACCCGCCGCCGGATCGGGTACATGCCCGAGGAACGCGGCCTCTACCCGAAGATGAAGGTGCTCGACCAGCTCGTCTACCTGGCCGAGCTGCACGGCCTGCCGACCAACGCCGCGCACCGCTCGGCGGAGGACTGGATCGGCCGCCTCGGCCTGCGCGAGCGCCGCCACGACGAGGTGCAGAAGCTCAGCCTCGGCAACCAGCAGCGCGTGCAGCTCGCCGCGGCGCTGGTGCACGAGCCGGAGGTGCTGGTGCTGGACGAGCCGTTCTCCGGCCTGGACCCGGTCGCGGTGGACGTGATGAGCCAGGTGCTGCGGGAGAAGGCGGCGACCGGCGTGCCGGTGGTGTTCTCCAGCCACCAGCTCGACCTGGTGGAGCGGCTGTGCGACCGGGTCGGCATCGTGCGCCGCGGCCGGCTGGTCGCCTGCGGCCCGGTGGACGAGCTGCGCGCGGGCAGCGGCGGCACGTTGGTGGTGGACGCGCCGCTCGCCGCCGCGGGGTGGGCCGACGACCTGCCGGGCGTGCGGGCGGCCCGCACGTCGGCCGGCCGCACGGTGCTCGACATCGCGCCGGACGTGGACGACCAGGCGGTGCTGCGCGCCGCCCTGGCCACCGGACCGGTGCACGAGTTCTCCCGGCAGCGGCCGTCGCTGACCGAGTTGTTCCGCAGCGTGGTGACCGAGGAGTCCGCCGGATGAACAGCCTCACCCCCGGCCGGGCGGTGTTCCTCGTCTCGCGCCGCGAGTTCCTGGGCCGGGTCCGCGCCAAGTCGTTCGTGTGGGGCACGGTGGCGATCGTCGCCGTGATGGCCGGGTACGTGCTGCTCCAGACCCTGCTGTTCGACGACGTGGGCCGCTCCCGCGTCGCGTTGAGCGGGCAGGCGACCGTGCTCGCGGAGCCGTTGCGGCAGACCGCCCGGTCGTTCGGCCGCGAGGTGGAGACGGTCGACGTGCCGGACCCGGCGGCGGCCGAGGCGCAGGTGCGCTCGGGCGAGTTCGACGCCCTGGTCAGCGGCGCGGCGGACGACCTGCGCGTGGTGGTGAAGGAGTCGCTGGGCGAGGACCTGCGCAACTCGATCGACCTGCTGGTCAAGCAGCAGGTGCTCGACGCGCAGCTGGCGGAGGCGGGCCTGGACCCGGCGGTGGTGGCGCGCAACGTCGAACGCGCGGGCGTGCAGGTGGTGGCGCTGGAGCCGGGCGACGAGCAGCGCGGCCAGCGGATCGTGATCGGCCTGGTGATCGCGGCGCTGCTGTACTACTCGCTCGTCGTCTACGGGATGATGGTGGCCCAGGGCGTGGTGGAGGAGAAGTCCAGCCGGGTGGTCGAGATCCTGCTGGCGACGCTGCGGCCGTGGCACCTGCTGCTGGGCAAGGTCGTCGGCCTGGGCGCGGTGGGGTTGCTGCAACTGCTGCTGGTCGGCGTCGTCGGCCTCGTGCTGGCGGCGGTGTCCGGGGTGCTGGACGCCTCGGCCGTGGCCGGTGGCGCGCTGGCCGCCGGCGCGCTGTGGTACCTGATCGGGTTCCTGCTGTACGCCACGGTGTTCGCGGCCGCCGCGGCGCTGGTGTCGCGGCAGGAGGAGCTGCAGGCGGTGGTGACGCCGATCACCATGTCGATCGTGGTCGGGTTCGTGGTGGGCGTCAACCTGCTGATCGGCGACCCGACCGGGACGCCGGCGGCCGTGCTGTCCCTGCTGCCGCCGTTCGCGCCCGTGCTGATGCCGGTGCGGATGGCGATGGGGCTCGCGCCGGCGTGGCAGGTGCTGCTGGCGGTCGTGCTCGCGCTCCTCGCGGTGGCGGGGATCGCCCGGCTGGGCGGCACGGTGTACGCGAACGCGGTCCTGCGCACGGGCGCGCGTGTGCGGCTGCGGGACGCTTTGCGCCGGGCCAACCCTTGACCTCGGCGTAGCGGACGAGCGCTTCGCGGCGCTCGTCCGCGTGGTCGACGACCGGGTCGCGCGGCCGGTGGACGGCCCGGCCGGCGACGTCGCGCAGCTCCGGGACGTACCGGCGCACGTAGTCGCCCTGGGGGTCCCACGACGGCCGGGCCCACGACAAAGGCCCGCCCCCGGACGTCGGGTGCGGGCCTTCGGTGGGACCTGTGGTCAGCGCTGGTCGATCGGCACGAAGGCGCGCTCCGGCGAGCCGACGTAGACCTGCCGCGGCCGGCCGATCTTCGTGGCCGGGTCGTTGATCATCTCGCGCCAGTGCGCGATCCAGCCGGGCAGCCGGCCCAGGGCGAACAGCACGGTGAAGAACTTCGTCGGGAAGCCCATCGCGCGGTAGATCAGGCCGGTGTAGAAGTCGACGTTCGGGTACAGCTTCCGCTCGACGAAGTAGTCGTCGGCGAGCGCGGTCTCCTCCAGCGACTTGGCGATGTCGAGCAGCTCGTCGGACGCGCCGAGCTTGCCGAGGATCTCGTCCGCCGTCTTCTTGATGATCGCGGCGCGCGGGTCGTAGTTCTTGTAGACCCGGTGGCCGAAGCCCATCAGGCGGACGCCGTCCTCCTTGTTCTTGACCTTCTTCACGAACGCGGCGACGTCACCGCCCTCGCGCCGGATCTTCTCCAGCATCTCCAGCACGGCGGAGTTCGCGCCGCCGTGCAGCGGGCCGAACAGCGCGTTGATGCCGGCCGAGATGGACGCGAACAGGTTCGCCTCCGACGAGCCGACCAGCCGCACGGTCGACGTGGAGCAGTTCTGCTCGTGGTCGGCGTGCAGCACGAACAGCAGGTCGAGCGCCCGCACCAGGTCGGGGTCGACGTCGTAGGGCTCGGCCGGGAAGCCGAACGTCATGCGCAGGAAGTTGTCCACCAGACCCAGGGAGTTGTCCGGGTACAGGAACGGCTGGCCCACGGACTTCTTGTAGGCGTAGGCCGCGATGGTGGGCACCTTGGCCAGCAGGCGGATCGTGGAGATCTCGACCTGGTTGGCGTCGAAGGGGCTGAGGCTGTCCTGGTAGAACGTCGACAGCGCGGAGACCGCCGAGGACAGCACGGGCATGGGGTGGGCGTCACGCGGGAAGCCGTCGAAGAACCGTTTCAGGTCCTCGTGCAGCAACGTGTGCCGGCTGATCTTGGAGGAGAACTCCTCCAGCTGGGCCTGGGTCGGCAGCTCGCCGTAGATCAGCAGGTAGCTGACCTCGAGGAAGTTCGACTTCTCGGCGAGCTGCTCGATCGGGTAGCCGCGGTAGCGCAGGATGCCCGCGTCACCGTCGATGTAGGTGATCTCGGAGGAGCAGGAGGCGGTGTTGACGAATCCGCTGTCCAGGGTGACCAGGCCGGTGGTGGCCAGCAGCTTGCCGAGATCGACACCGGGCGCACCCTCGGTGGCCGGTACTACCTTCATCTCGTGCTCTCCGCCCGGATGGCGCAGCGCGACGGTACCGGTGTCGATGGGCGCAATCGTCGCGTCGGGCATGCAGAGTCCCTCTCACGCTAGGCGGGGTGGCTCATGCGGGTCTCGCACGCACGTGCGCGGGCGTGGGATCGCCCCGCACCGCAGCACCACCCCGTTGGGGTCCTGTCAGTTCTCCCACGCTAGTCAGAGGACGACCCCAGCACAGCCGCGGTGTGAACCGATTCTGCGAGGTGGGACCGGCATCACATCCGGATGCATGGGTGGCTAGCGTGCATCCACCACCGTAGCCCTTCGGGGCTGTTTCTCCACCTCAAGAGGGGTGAGAGCTAGGTCATCTCCAGCTCGGCGGCGAACGGCGGCTCGGCGCCGGCGCGGGAGCACGTGACGGCCGCCGCGGCGCCCGCGTAGGCCAGCGCCCGACGCCACGCGTCGGCGTCCAGACCGCGGACAGCCTCGGCGGACAGGGCGTCGTGCGCGTGCAGCCAGGCGAGCAGCGCGCCCTGCACGGTGTCGCCCGCGCCGATCGTGTCGACCACGTCCACGGGCGTGGGTGGGACGCGGATCACGTCGCCGGCGCCGGTCAGCACGGCCAGCCCGTCCCCGCCGCGGGTGAGCACGACGGCGGCCGGCCCGGCGCCGCGCCAGTCGCGCGCGACCTCCAGCACGTCGTCCTCGGGCGCGTCGTCGGGCAGCTCCGCGAGCCACCGCGCGTCCTCGACGGACACCTTCAGCAGGCCGACGTGCGGCAGCCACGAGTCGTACCGGTCGCGGTAGGCCATCGGGTCGTGGATGAGGCCCGCGCGGATGTTCGGGTCGAGCACGGTGAGCGCGCCGCGCTCGGCCTCCCGCCACAGCACCCGCTCGTAGGTGCTCGCGCCCGGCTCCAGGACCAGCGACAACGTGCCGAACGACACCGCCCTGGCGCCGGCGGGCAGCGGGCCGGGGTCGGTCACCTGGCGGTCCGCCGTGCCCTCGACGTAGAAGGAGTAGCGCGCCGAGCCGTCCTCGGCCAGGCCCACCACGGCCAGCGTCGTCGGCTGGTCGCCGCGCTGGACCAGGTCCGTGCGCACGTTCGAGGCGTGCAGGCGCTCGATGAGCCGGTCGCCGAACAGGTCCGACGACACCCGGGACAGGAAGCCCACGGGCGCGCCGAGCCGGCCCGCGGCCACGGCCACGTTGTACGGCCCGCCGCCCAGCCTCGGCGCGAGGTCCCCCGAGGGCGTGGGCACCAGGTCGACCAGCGCCTCACCGGCAACGACGATCACGACTGGCTCCGTTCTCTGCGCAACCCGTCCAGCAGCAGTTCACCCAGCGCGGTGAACGCCTCGGCGTCCGACACACCCGCGCGCCGGGGCAGCACACCGGTCTGGATGCTCTCGATGAGCAGACCGGCCATCTCGGCGATCAGCGTCGCGTGCACGTCCCGGAAGACCCCGTCGCGCACGCCCTCCTGGATGAACTCGCGGATCCGCTCGGCGGCGGCGCGGGCGTTGCGCTCGTAGGTCGCGCGCGTGGGGCCGAACGCGGAGACGTCCGCGATGAACCGGTCGGACGCCCGCCGCAGCTCCTCGGCCGCGCCGGCCAGGTAGGTGCCGACCCGCGCCCGGACGTCGCCGACCTCGGCGATGCGCTGCTCGATGCGCTCGGCCGCACCCTTGAAGTACCGGCCGACGACCTTGACGGCGAGCTGCTCCTTGCTCGCGGCCAGCGCGTACAGGGTGGACTTCGAGCAGTGCAGGCGGGCGGCGAGGTCGTCCAGGGTGAAGTGCGCGAACCCCTCGTCGAGCACCAACGCCTCCAGCCGGCCCAGCAGCTCCTCCTGCCGGGGCGTCAGCCTTCTGCGCGCGATCGAGGTCATAGGCGGCAACTCTGTCACAACGCCTGGCTCCAGTACTGGAGTACGTCCTACAGTACTGGGAAGAGTACCCCGTGACCCGGAGGTCGACGATGCCCGCCGAGCGCCTGCTGCCCACGACCGAGGCCGAGGACCTGCTCGCCCTGGTCCGCGAGATCGCCCGCGAGGAGCTGGCCCCGCACGCCGCCGAGGCGGAGGAGCACGAGCGGTTCCCGCGCGACAAGTTCCGGCTGCTCGGCAAGACCGGGTTGCTGGGGCTGCCGTACCCGGAGCGGTTCGGGGGCGGCGGGCAGCCGTACGAGGTGTACCTCCAGGCGTTGGAGGAGGTCGCGTCGGCGTGGATGTCGGTCGGCGTCGGGCTGTCGGTGCACGTCATGTCCACCTACGCGCTGGCGACGTTCGGCACGGAGGAGCAGAAGGCGCGGTGGCTGCCGGACGCGGTGGCGGGCGACCTCCTGGGCGGGTACGCGTTGTCGGAGTCGCACGCCGGCTCGGACGCGGGCGCGTTGTCGACCCGTGCGGTGCGCGACGGCGACCGGTACGTGGTCAACGGCACGAAGGCGTGGATCACGCACGCCGGGGTGGCCGACTTCTACACGTTGATGGCGCGCACGTCGGACACCGGCGGCAAGGGCGTCAGCTGCTTCTTCGCGCCGGGGCGCGGTGAAGGGCTCAGCGCGGCCAAGCCGGAGCGGAAGATGGGGCTGACGGGGTCGATCACCGCGCAGCTGTCGTTCGACGGCGTGCGGCTGGACGCGGACCGGCTGATCGGGGCCGAGGGCGACGGCCTGCGCATCGCACTGTCCGCTTTGGACTCGGGCCGGCTCGGCATCGCCGCGTGCGGCGTGGGCCTGGCGCAGGCGGCGCTGGACGAGGCCGTGGCGTACGCGAAGCAGCGCACCCAGTTCGGCCGGGCGATCATCGACTTCCAGGGCCTGGAGTTCCTGCTGGCCGACATGGCCGCGGCGGTGGAGTCGGCGCGGGCCACGTACCTGGAGGCGGCCCGCCGCCGCGACCGCGGCCTCCCGTTCCGCCGCCAGGCGGCGATCGCCAAGCTGGTCTGCACGGACACCGCGATGAAGGTGACGACGGACGCCGTGCAGGTGCTGGGCGGCGCCGGCTACACCCGCGACTTCCCGGTGGAGCGCTACCTGCGCGAGGCCAAGGTGCTCCAGATCTTCGAGGGCACGAACCAGATCCAACGCCTCGTCATCGGCCGCACCCTCCGCGCCTGACCGGAACGGGACCGCCGGGGCGGGAAGTCGCTTGCCGCAGCCGGACGTCACCCTGTGTGGCGGACGCTCTACGGTTCGCGGTCGTGAGCGGAGTGCGCCTGTTCTACCTGGACGACTCGGGGGCCCAGTCCTCCGGGATCGTCGTCTTCGGTTGGGTCGAGCTGCCGGTCGCCTGCTGGCGGCCGGCGTTGCGGTCGTGGCTGGACTGGCGCAAGGCGCTCCACGACGCGGTCGGGCTGCCGGCCAGTTACGAACTGCACGCGACGAAGTTCGCGAACGGGCGCGGCCGCCCGACGAAGACCGACTGGGACCACAGCAAGGGCAACCGGTCCGCGGTGATGGCGGAGGCGCTGAGGACCGTCGCGAGCCTGCCGGGGGTGAGCACGGGCGCGGTGTTCCGCGACACGAAGGGCACCAACTACTCCGACGCCAAGGCCACCGCCTACGCCGACCTGGTGGTGATGATCGACGTGCGGCTGGCCGACACCGGGCAGCACGGCTTCGTCGTCATGGACGGCGACGGGAGCGACCCGTCCTACCGCCAGGCGCACCGCAGCCTGCGCCTGGCCACCCGCAACCTGGTCGAGGACCCGTTCTTCCAGGGTTCCCACCTGAGCCAGTGGGTGCAGATCGCCGACCTGGTGGCCTACGCGGCCTACCAGGCCGTGCTGCGCGCGCCGGGCAAGGAGCCGATGTGGGACTGGTACTCCGACCTGCTCGGCCCGGCCTGCGTCCACGGCGGCCGGCCGCGGGAGATCTGACCGGACCGGGCGGGACGTGCCCCGAAAAGAAGCTGGACCCGCTTCCCCACGGGAGTGGGACGGGTCCGCGCCTTGAGCCTAGCAGGTCCCGGCCACACCGGCCGGGACCGACCGATCACGTCAGGATTCGGTGTAGAAGGGGTTCGTGACGATTTCCTCGCCGTCCTCGAAGCGGTAGACCTCGCGGCCCTCCACGAAGACCTTCAGGGCGCGGCTCATCACGTCCAGCGGGTCGCCCGACCAGATCACCACGTCGCCGTCCAGGCCCGGCCGCAGGGAGCCGACCCGGTCGTCCAGTCCCATGATCGCGGCCGGGTTGGTGGTGATCGACTCCAGGCCCACCCGCGGGTCCAGCCCCTCCTTCACCGCCAGCGTCACCTGGTGCACGAGGAAGTGGATCGGCACGACCGGGTGGTCCGTGGTGATCGCGATCCGCACCCCGGCCCGCGCCAGGATGCCCGGGTTGCGCAACGACCGGTTGCGCACCTCGACCTTGGACCGCGACGTGAACAGCGGCCCGATGATCACCGGCACCTCGCGTTCCGCCAGCAGGTCCGCGATCAGGTGACCCTCGGTCCCGTGGTTGACGATGAGCCGGTAGCCGAACTCGTCCGCCAGCCGCAACGCCGTCGCGATGTCGTCCGCGCGGTGGCAGTGCTGGCACCACGGCAGCTCCCCCGACAGCACCTTCGCCAGCACCTCGGACGTGGTGTCCCGCTCGAACGCGCCCTGCGCCTCGTCCCGCCTGGCCACGTAGTCCTGCGCCTTGGTGAACGCGTCCCGGATCACCGCGGCCACGCCCTGGCGCGTGGACGGCAGCTTCTTCTGGTCCCCGTACACCCGCTTCGGGTTCTCGCCGAGCGCGCTCTTCACGCTGACGGGGTTGCGCAGCAGCATCTCGTCGGCCGTGCGCCCCCAGCACTTCACCGCCACGGTCTGGCCGCCGATCACGTTGCCCGACCCGGGCTTGACCACGGCCGTCGTGACGCCGCCGGCCAGGGCGTCGGCGAAGCCCTGGTCGGCGGCGTTGATCGCGTCCAACGCGCGCAGCCGCGCCCCGTTGGGGTCGGTCATCTCGTTGGTGTCCTGCCCGGCCCAGCCCTCGCCCTCCTCGTGCACGCCGAGGTGGCCGTGGGCCTCCACGAACCCGGGCAGCACCCAGCCGCCCGCCGCGTCCACGACGCGGACGCCCTCCGGCACCTCGACGTCCGCGCCGACCGCGACGATCTTCCCGTCCTGGATCAGGACCGTGCCGCCCTCGATCGGCTCTCCGGCGACCGGGACGACGTACCCACCCGTGATGGCGACGTTCATAGTTAGCGACGCTAACGGCCTACGCCAACGGGCGCAAACCCCACCGGCCGGCCCACGACTCGCCCGGCTCCAGCCACAGCAGGTCCACCCCGCTGTTCAGCGCGTCCGGCGGGCACGTCATGGGCTCGATCGCCACCGCGCGCCCCCGGCCGGGGAAGTCGTCCGGCGTGTAGACCTGCACCCACTTGAAGTCCGGGTCCGCCCACAGCTCGACGCCGCCCGCCGGGCCCTTCAGCACGTGCCGCACCAGCCCGTCCACCGGCACGCAGCCGCCGAACGCGGTGTCCAGCTTCACGCCCGCCAGCAGCCGCGCCACCCGGAAGTCGTAGTCGGTGCCCTCGACCGGGTACGCCGGGGCGTTCGGGATCATGGTCTGCGGGTCCACGGGCAGCACGGTCGTGGCGGCCAGCGACAGCGACGTCTCGTCCGTCGCGGACGCGCCGGCCCGCGGGTACGGGTGCGTGCCCACCCCGAACGGGGTGCGCTTGTCCCCCACGTTGGTGACGCCGTGCGACACGGTCAGGCCGTTCTCGTCCAGCGCGTACGTGATGGTGGTGCGCAGCTCGACGGGCCAGCCCTGGCCGGCCACCGGGGTCTCCAGCGAGACCAGCGAGCCGGTGTGCTCCACGGTGCTCCAGATCGCCCGGCGCACCAGGCCGTGGATGGCGTTGCCGCGGGCGGGCTCGCCGATCTCCAGGCGCTGCTCCTCGCCGTCGAGCGTCCACCTGCCACCCGCCGTGCGGTTGGGCCACGGCACCAGCACCGCGCCGCTGCCCATGGGCGGTTCGTCGTCGTACGTCTCCACGTACGGCACGCCGCCGACCTCGTAGGACTTCAGTCCCGCACCCTCGGGTGCGATGACGGCGCGTGCCGCGCCGTGGGCGATCTCCAGCATGGATCAGGAGCGTATCCGAGGGGCACTCCCCTTGACGTTCTTACTAGACCGGTCTCTATAGTAAAACCATGCCACGACGGACCGACACCCGCGAACGCATGGTGCGCACGGCCGCCGACCTCTTCCGGGCGCAGGGCTACCACGCGACGGGCGTGAACCAGGTGCTCAGCGAGGGCGGCGCGCCCAAGGGCTCGCTCTACTTCCACTTCCCGGGCGGCAAGGAGCAGTTGGCGGTCGAGGCGGTGGCGCTGGCCGGCCGGGACCTCGGCGACGCGCTGACCGCCGTGCTCGCCGCCGAACCGGACCCGGCCGAGGCGCTGTCCCGGGCCCTGGACCTGCTCGGCCGCGAGCTGCTCGGTTCGGGCTTCCGCAGCGGGTGCCCGATCGCCACGGTGGCGTTGGACGCGGCGGCGGACAGCGAGCCGATCCGGGTGGCCTGCGAGGACGTCTACGCGTCCTGGCAGCGGGTCATCGCCGCGCACGTCGGCGACGACGACCTGGCGACCGTCGTGCTGGCCGCCATCGAGGGCGCGCTCCTGCTCGCCCGCACCCGCCGTTCGCTCGATCCCCTGCACGCCGTCGGCGCCCGGCTGGGCGCCCTCCTGGGAAGGCCGAGACCGTGAAGGCGCACCACCTGAACTGCGGCACCATGCGCCCGTTCGGCGGGAGGCTCGTGACCGGCGAGGGCTCGTACCTCCGCGCCGCCGAGCTGGTCTGCCACGTCCTGCTGCTGGAGACCGACGACGGCCTGGTGCTGGTCGACACCGGTCTCGGGCTGGGCGACGTGCGCCGTCCCGACGAGACGCTGATGCGCCGGTGGCGGCTGATGAGCAGGCCCGTGCTGGACGAGGCGGAGACCGCGGTGCGGCGGGTGGAGGCGCTGGGGTTCGCCGCGTCGGACGTCACCGACGTCGTGCTCACCCACCTGGACCTCGACCACGGCGGCGGGCTGCGCGACTTCCCGCACGCGCGCGTGCACCTGTCGGCGGAGGAGCTGGCGGCGGCGACGCGTCCGGGCAGGACGGGCAACGACCGCGTCCGCTACCCCGACGGGCAGTGGCGCCACGGGCCGCGGTGGGCGCCGCACGAGGCGACCGGTGACGAGTGGTTCGGCTTCTCCGGGGTGCGCGAGGTGCGGCCGGACGTGCTGCTGGTGCCGTTGTTCGGGCACACGCTCGGGCACACCGGCGTGGCGGTGCGGCTCGGCGACCGGTGGCTGCTGCACGCGGGCGACTCGTTCTTCTTCCGCGGCGAGCTGGACCCGCGGCCGCACTGCCCGCCCGCGTTGACCTACATGCAGGGCCGGATGGAGGCCGTGCGCGAGCTGCGGCTGGCCAACCAGGACCGGTTGCGGGAGCTGGTGCGCGAGCACGGCGACTCGGTGGACGTGGTCAACGCCCACGACCCGGTCCTGCTGCGCCGGCACGCCTGACCGGAGGGCTCCCGGGGCCGCCCGCCGGCGCGGCGGCCCCGGGCCCGCGTCACTTGGACAGCCCGGCCGGGTCGAACTCGACCTTGCCGTGCACGAACCGGTTGACGACCCAGAGCACCACGCCGGCCGCGAGCAGGTACAGCGCGATCTCGTAGTCCGCCGCCGCCCGGCCCGACAGCGGGCTGGCCAGGTAGGCGCACGTGATCGCGCCCAGCACCGGCACCCAGGTCGGCGCGCGGAAGTGCTCGTGCTCCGCCTTGTCCTTGCGCAGCACCAGGACGGCGATGTTGACGATGGTGAAGACGACGAGCAGGAGCAGCGCCGTCGTGCCGCCGAGCTTCGCGATGTCGGTGGTGGAGACCAGGATGATCGCGACGCCGGACGTGAAGACGATCGAGATCCACGGCGTGCGGCGGAACGGGTGCACGGTGCCGAACACCTTCGGGATGATCCGCTCGTTCGCCATGCCGTAGACCAGCCGGCTCGCCATCAGCATGTTGATCAACGCCGAGTTGATGACCGCGAACAGGCCGATCAGCGAGAACACCCACAGCGGGAAGCCGGGCGCGCCGACCTGCACGACCTTCAGCAGCGCCGAGGAGCCGGCCTTCGACAGCTCGTCGGCCGGGATGAGCAGCGACGACGTGATCGCGACCAGCACGTAGATGGTCGCCGCGATCACCATGCCCCACAGCATCGCGCGCGGGAAGACGCGGACCGGGTCGCGGGTCTCCTCGGCCATGTTCACCGAGTCCTCGAACCCGACCATCGCGAAGAACGCCAACGCCGTCGCCGACGTGATCGCGACGAGCGCGCTCTGGTCCGGCGCCGGGTCGACCTGGGTCAGCCTGCTCGCGTCGCCGTCGCCCGCGAGGACCGCGTAGACGCCGATCGCGATGATGATCAGCAGGCCGGACAGCTCGATGCACGTCAGCACGACGTTCGCCTTGACCGACTCCGAGACGCCCCGGAAGTTGATCACCGCCAGGCCGACGATGAACAGGATGGCGACCAGGGTCGCGGACACGGTGAACGTGTCGGAGAAGAACTGCTTGATGACGGACTGGAGGTACGTGCGGCCGAAGGCGAGCGCGGCCGAGGACGCCGACGTGATGCCCGAGCTCATCACCGCGAACGCCACCATGAACGTGAGGAACTGGATCTTGAAAGCGCGGTTGGTGTACAGCGCCGCGCCGGCCGCTTTGGGGTACTTGCCGACCAGTTCGAGGTAGCTGAACGCGGTCAGGAACGCCACCACGAACGCGATCAGGAAGGGCACCCACAGCGCCCCGCCGATCTTGCCGGCGACGTTGCCCGTGAGCGCGTAGATGCCCGTGCCGAGGATGTCGCCGACCACGAAGAACAGCAGCAGCTTCGGGCCGATGGCCCGCTTCAGTTCCGGCTGCGCCGGTGCGCTCGTCGGTTCCGTCATGCCGAGTGAGTGTGCCGGATCACAGTTGCCGCGGGTAGTCGGATCGGCACGGCTTGGGCAAGCCTTGAGGTTCGGCCGGCGGTCAGCCGGGCAGTTCGGCGGTGTCCGGCTTGAAGCGGTAGTGCCTGATCGCCGGGATGGCCACCACCGCCAGCGCCGTGCCGACCACGACCAGCACGCCGCCCAGCGCGGTCGCGGCGCCGGCGCCGAGGGCCGCGCCCCCGGTGCCGTGCAGCAGGTCGGCCAACCTCGGCCCGCCCGCCACCACCACGATGAACACGCCCTGCATCCGGCCGCGCATGTCGTCCGTCGCGGCGGACTGGAGGATCGCGCTGCGGAACACCATGCTGATCATGTCGGCCGCGCCGCCGATCGCCAGGAACACCACGGCGAGCCACAGCGCGTGCGCCAGGCCGAACCCGATCATCGCCACGCCCCACGCCACGACCGCGACCACGACGCCCACGCCGTGCCGCGTCACGCGCGACGTCCAGCCCGACGTGAGGCCGCACAGCATCGCGCCGAGCGGGATCGCCGCGAACAGCAGGCCGAGCGCCAACCCGCCGCCCGCCGGGTCGCCGAACGTCTTCTCGGCCATCTCCGGGAACAACGCCCGGGGCATGCCGAAGACCATCGCGATGATGTCCAGCAGGAAGCTCGCCAGGAGGATCTTCTGCACCGCGAGGTACCGGAACCCGTCGACCACGTCCCGCAACCCGGCCCGCCGCGACGTGCCGCTCAACGGCGGCAGCGGCGGCAGCTTCCACACCGCCCAGATCGTCAGCGTCAGCGCGACGGCGTCCACCAGGTACAACGTCGACAGGCCCACCACGGGCATCAACGCGCCCGCGAGCATGGGGCCGAACACGCCGCCGAACATCATCACCGTGGAGCCGAGCGCCGTGGCGGCCGGGATCTGGTCGGCGGGCACGAGCCGGGCGATGGACGCGGTGCGGGCGGGCGCGTTGGCGGCGAAGAAGACCTGTTGCAGGCCGAGCAGGGCGATCACCAGCCACACCGAGTCGACGTGCAGCGCGGCCTGCCCCCACAGCAGCACGGACGTCACCGCGATGCCGGTGTTGGTGACCACGAGCAGCTTGCGCCGGTCCACGACGTCCGCGATCGCGCCGCCGTAGAGGCCGAAGACGAGCAACGGCACCAGCGCCACGCCCGCCGACACGCCGACCCAGCCCGACGACCCGGTGAGGTCGTACACCTGCTTCGGCACGGCGACCGCGGTCAACTGGCTGCCGATGGCCGTGACGATGGTCGAGAGCCACAAGCGCCGGTACGCGACGACCTTGAGCGGCCGCGTGTCGATGGCGATCTTCCCCAGCACCTTCCGCACGGTCGTTAGCGTACGGCAACTAACAACCTGGTCAGCGAGACTTCGGCCACCCGCGACGCCCGGACGCGGACGAGCCCCGCGGCGCGGGGCCGCGGGGCTCGTCGGACGGGAACGGGGCTACGGCGCGATGCGCTGGATCTCCCAGCCGTCGCGGCCCAGGCGGAAGCGCAGGCGGTCGTGCATGCGGTCGCGGCGGCCCTGCCAGAACTCGACCTCCTCCGGGCGGATGCGCCAGCCGCCCCAGTGGGGCGGCACCGGTACCCGGTCGGCGTCGGCGAACTGGCGCTCGACCTTGTTCAGCGCGCTCTCCAAAGTGGATCGCCCGCCGACCACCCGGGACTGCGGCGACGCCCACGCGCCGAGCTGGGAGCCGCGCGGGCGGCCCTCCCAGTAGCGCGCGGTCTCGGCGGGGCCGACCTTCTCGACCGTGCCGCGCACGTGGGCCTGCCGCTGGATGGCGAACCACGGGAACGTGGCCGAGGCGTACCGGGTCGCCATCAGGTCGTGGCTCTTGGCCGAGGTGTAGTTGGTGAAGAACACCAGCCCCCGCTCGTCCAGGCCCTTCGCCAGCACCGTCCGGGACGACGGGCGGCCCTGCGGGTCGGAGGTCGCCAGGACCATGGCGTTCGGCTCCGGCAGGCCCGCGCCCGCCGCCTGGTCCAGCCACAGCTGGAGCTGCTCGTGCCAACTGCCCGCGAGGTCACTCTCTGTGAGCGAGCCTTGTTCGTAGGACACGCGCATCGACGGCAACGCGATGTTCGCGGTCTCCGACATCCCGACCTCCCGGAGCTTGCTTTCGACCTGGCCAAGAGCTTGTGGCACCTGGTGATCCCGCGACCGTACGGCTTTCACGGCCGGGGCGAAACCGCCCGCACGGTGATGACCGCCACCCGATCCGTGACTTTCGGTGTGACCCCGACCTCGGAATCGAGAACGTGATCGAATCAGAACGCGCCGGTGCCGGGATGCCGCGCGCGTGCCTCGTCGAGCGCGCGCTCCACGGTCACCGCGTCGTCGGCGATCGCGGTGGACAGGCTGCCGCCGCGCGCCAGCGGCACCAGCGACCACCACGGCTCCGAGACCGCTCCCGGCAGGTCCTCGCCCCAGCACAGCAACTCCGTGCCGAACACGCGCCGACCCGCCAGCCCCGCCGGGCTCGTGTCCACTTCGGGCGTTCCCAGCCGGGAAGTCTGTTTCACCAGCGGGCCGTTCCGCCGGACGTCGAGCGTCGTGGTGAGCGAACCGCCCCGCTCGTTCGACCGACCCAGCACGACGACGTCGCGTGCGCGCAACCGGGCGCCGTCGCCCATCCGTGCGCGGAACACCGCCTCGTGGCACGCACGCGCCGTCACGACGGTCGGTTCCGGCGAGTACACCAGCGACCCGCCGTCGGCCACCTCCACGTCCACCACCGCGCGGCTGCCGCCGGGGTGCCGGCCGGGCAGCACGAGCGTGGCCGCCACCCCGCGCAGCTCCAGCGACGCCCCCGGCCCGACCGTCACCCGCAGCTCCAGGTCGTCGCCGCCCAGCGGGGCCGTGACCGCGCTGACCAGGTGCACGACCGCCGGCGCGGCGGGCCCGCCGCGCGGCACCAGCCGCAGCGGGGCCATGGACGCCAGCTCGCGCACCACCGTTCGCCCTTTCGGGTCGCGTTCCACGACCAGGCGAGCCCGCGCCCTCACCGGGGCAACCCCTGTGACCCCCGGCACGTCCTCTCATCGGGTGGAACCGCCACCCGCGAATCTCGGGGGAGATCGTGATGAGGAGAGTTCTCGCCACCGCCGCGGTCGTCGCGGCGATGGTCGGCACCGGGGGAGTCGCCGTCGCGCAGGAGGCGGGCGCGCAAGCCGCCACGTGCCGGTCGGTGGACCTGGACGTCGCGTTCGGCCGCGTGGAGGGCGCGGCGGGCACGGTGTACCGGGAAGTCGTGTTCACCAACCGGGGCCTGGGCGCGTGCGTTCTGCGCGGCTTCCCGGGCGTGTCCTATGTGGACTCCAGTGGTGGGCGGGTCGGCGCGGCGGCCGTGCGCGTCGGCGAGCGCGGACCGCTGCTGACCCTGCCGCACGGCGCGGCGGCCGTCTCGGACGTGGGCTTCGCCCGGGTCGACAACTTCGACCCGGACGTGTGCCGGAAGACGCCCGTGTGGGGTGTCCGCGTGTACCCGCCGGACGAGACCACGCCGCTGTACCTGGCCATGTCGGACCAGTACGGCTGCGCGGGCGACGTGAGCGCGTTCGGTGCTCAACTGACCGTCGCGAGCGTCCGGAGCTGAGCGCGCACCCAGTCGGCCACCGCGGGGGCGTCCGGTGTGTCCACAAGGGACTGTGTGATCACCGGTAGCCCCCCGCGCATCCGGTGGGCGTCGGCCGTCATGACACCGAGGTCGGCGCCCACCATCGGCGCGAGGTCGGTCTTGTTGATCACGAGCAGGTCGGCCGTGGTCACGCCGGGACCGCCCTTGCGCGGCACCTTGTCGCCGCCCGCCACGTCCACCACGAAGATCTGCCGGTCCACCAGGCCGCGGCTGAACACCGCGGTGAGGTTGTCGCCGCCGCTCTCGATGATCACCAGCTCCAGGCCGTGGACCCGGTGCTCCAGCAGCTCCACCGCGTCGAGGTTCGCGGTGATGTCGTCGCGGATCGCGGTGTGCGGGCACGCGCCGGTCTGCACGGCCTCGATCCGCTCGACGTCCAGCACCCCGGCGGCGCGCAGGAAGTCGGCGTCCTCGGTGGTGTAGATGTCGTTGGTCACGACGGCGAGGTTCACGCTGCCGCCCAGCGCCCGGCACAGCGCGGCGGTCAGGGCGGTCTTGCCGCTGCCGACCGGGCCGCCGATGCCGATGCGCACCGCGCGGTGCGCGTGGTCGTGGGGGTGGTGCGGGTCGTGGCCCGCGTCGGTGGGGTCGAAGTTCACCGGGTGCACGTGGTCAGCTGACAAAGAGACGCACCTCTTCCGTGTGATGGCGGTCGTGCGCCTCGGCCAGCAGGTCCAGGCCGGGCGCGCTCGGCGCGGGCAGGTCTTCGGGCGGGGTGTCGGCGTGCGCGGCGGCCGTCGCGGCGACGGCGTCCAGCTCGGGCGCGAGCCGGGCGAGCACCGCGTTCACCCCGAACGGGTCCAGCCCCAGCAGCCGGATCGCGCCCGTCGCCGGGCCCGTCACGGCGTGGTAGGCCACGGTCTGCGCGGCCTCGAACGGCTCGCCCACCAGCACGCCCACGATGACCGGGTGGTGGGGCCGGGGCGTGACGCGCAGCAGCTCGGTCAACGCCGCCGACGGCCACGCCCGCAGCGCGGCCCGCGCGATGCCGCGCCCCTGCACGCGGGAGGCGTTGCGCTGCGCCGGCGACGGCGTGCGGGCGTCCAGCTCGGCGTCCAGCTCCGCGTACCGGCCGCGGGTGGCGGCGGCGGCGAACACCGCGCCCAGCGCGCCCGCCGTGCGCAGCCGGCCCACCAGGAACGACCGCAACGACGCCTCGTCGGTGACGAGCCGCCGCGCGACGGCCTCCTCCAGCCCGCCGGAGTGCACGTGACCGCCGCCCGGGAACCGGGAGTCCGCGAGCATCAGCGCCGCCAGGTTCATCAGAACAGGAAGTAGCGCTGGGCCATGGGCAGCTCCGCCACCGGCGCGGGCTCGACCAGCTCGCCGTCGATGCGCACGGCGAAGCTGTCCGGGTCCACCTCCACCGCCGGCATGGCGTCGTTGAGCACCATGTCGGCCTTGGTGACGCCCCGCGTGTCCCGCACCGGCACGAGCGGCCGGGCCAGCCGCAGCACGTCGGCCAGGTCCGCGTCGACCGCCTGCTGCGACACGAAGTGCACGCTGCTCCGCGCCGCCGAGAGCGCGCCGAACATGGGCCGGGCGAAGACCGGCTGCGGGGTCGGGATGGACGCGTTCGCGTCGCCCATCGCCGCGTGCGCGATGAACCCGCCCTTGAGCACCACCGACGGCCGCACGCCGAAGAACTTCGGCTCCCACAGCACCAGGTCGGCCAGCTTGCCGACCTCCACCGAGCCGACCTCGTGGTCGATGCCGTGCGCGATGGCCGGGTTGATCGTGTACTTGGCCACGTACCGGCGGGCGCGCAGGTTGCCGGCCGCGCCGCCGCCGCCGCCGAGCTCGCCGAACCGCCGCTGCATCACGTGCGCGGTCTGCCAGGTCCGGATGATCACCTCGCCGACCCGGCCCATGGCCTGCGAGTCGGAGCTGATCATGGAGATCGCGCCCAGGTCGTGCAGCACGTCCTCGGCCGCGATCGTGGTGGGCCGGATGCGGCTCTCCGCGAACGCCAGGTCCTCGGGCACGGACGGGTTGAGGTGGTGGCACACCATCAGCATGTCCAGGTGCTCTTCGAGCGTGTTCACGGTGTGCGGCCGGGTCGGGTTGGTCGAGGACGGCAGCACGTTCGGCTCCGACACCACCCGGATGATGTCCGGCGCGTGCCCGCCGCCCGCGCCCTCCGAGTGGTAGGCGTTGATCGAGCGGCCGGCGATGGCGGCCAGGGTCGACTCCACGAACCCGGCCTCGTTCAACGTGTCCGTGTGGATCGCGACCTGCACCCCGGACTCGTCGGCCACGCGCAGGCACGCGTCGATCGCCGCGGGCGTGGTCCCCCAGTCCTCGTGCAGCTTGAACCCGCCCGCGCCGCCGGCCAACTGCTCGCGCAGCGCGTCCTCCCGCGTGGTGTTGCCCTTGCCGAGCAGCAGCACGTTCACCGGCAGGTGGTCCAGCGAGGCGAGCATCCGGCCCAGGTTCCACGCGCCGGGCGTGACCGTGGTGGCCTTCGTGCCCTCGGCCGGGCCGGTGCCGCCGCCGATCAGCGTCGTCAGCCCGGACGCGATCGCGACGTCCACGATCCCCGGCGTGATGAAGTGGACGTGGCAGTCGATGCCGCCCGCGGTGAGGATCTTCCCGTTGCCCGACAGCACCTCGGTCGACGGCCCGATGACCAGCGCCGGGTCCACGCCGTCCATGGTGTCGGGGTTGCCCGCCTTGCCGATGCCGACGATCCGGCCGTCCCGCACGCCCACGTCGGCCTTCACCACGCCCCAGTGGTCCAGCACGACCGCGCCCGTGATGACGAGGTCCGGCGCGCCCTCCGCGCGGGTGGCCACGCCCTGGCCCATCGACTCGCGGATCACCTTGCCGCCGCCGAAGATCACCTCGTCGCCCGAGCCCCGCGGCCCCAGCGACCGGTCCTCGGTCACCTCGACCAGCAGGTCGGTGTCGGCGAGCCGGATCCGGTCGCCGACCGTCGGCCCGAGCAGCTCCGCGTACCGGCGGCGGTCGATCCCGGTCACCGGTCCAGCTCCCCGGCCCACTCCGGCCGCAGCCCCGGCACGCGCCGCGCGCCCGCGATCGGCACCAGCACGACCTCCCGCTCCACCCCCGGCTCGAACCGCACCGCGGTGCCCGCCGGGATGTCGAGCCGCTTGCCCCACGCGGCCTCCCGGTCGAACTCGAGCCCCGGGTTCGCCGCGGCGAAGTGGTAGTGCGACCCGACCTGCACCGGGCGGTCCGCCGCGTTGACCACGACGAGCGTGGTGCGCGGCCGTCCGGGGTTCAGCTCGACCGGCTCGTCGCCGGTGACGATCTCGCCAGGGACCACGGCGTGCTCCTCACACGATGGGGTGATGCACGGTCACGAGCTTGGTGCCGTCCGGGAAGGTCGCCTCGACCTGCACGGACTCGATCATCTCCGGCACGCCGTCGAGCACCTGGTCGCGCCCCAGCACGTGCCGGCCGCTCTCCATCAGCTCGCTGACCGTCCGGCCGTCCCGCGCGCCTTCGAGCACGTGGTCGGTGATGAGGGCGACCGCCTCCGGGTAGTTCAGGACCACGCCGCGGTCGAGCCGCCGGCGCGCCACGTCGGCCGCCACGTGGACCAGCAGCTTGTCCCGCTCGTGCGGTGTCAGGTGCATGGCCGTGGTCTACCACGGGAAACCGCGCGAACGCGGAACGGAAACAAGGGCTTAACGATCACGGGACCGTTCTGAATCGGTTCCTTGATCGTGACCGACGACACGCGCGGCCGCGATTGCCGGCAGGTCGGAACGGGAGCAAGGTGCTTGCAACTCCCACCCCCGAGGAGAAGGAGCGCACAGCGTGGTGCAGACCGAGGACGACGGTTTCCGGCCGGGCCTGGAGGGCGTCGTCGCCTTCCGCACCGAGATCGCCGAACCGGATCGCGACGGTGGCGCCCTGCGCTACCGGGGCGTGGACATCGAGGACCTGGCGGGCCACGTCACGTTCGGCAACGTCTGGGCCCTGCTCGTCGACGGCCGCTTCGGTCCCGGTCTGCCGCCCGCCGAGCCGTTCCCCATCCCGGTGCACACCGGCGACGTGCGCGTGGACGTGCAGGCGGCGCTGGCCATGGTCGCGCCGATCTGGGGCTACCAGCCGCTGCTCGACATCACCGACGAGCAGGCCCGCGAGCAGCTCGCCCGCGCCTCCGTCATGGCCCTGTCGTACGCGGCGCAGTCCGCGCGCGGCATCGGCCGGCCCGCCGTGCCGCAGCACCGCATCGACGAGTGCACCACCATCACCGAGCGCTTCCTCACCCGCTGGCGCGGCGAGCCAGACCCGGCGCACGTCAAGGCGCTGGACGCCTACTGGGTGTCGGCCGCCGAGCACGGCCTCAACGCCTCCACCTTCACCGCGCGCGTGATCGCGTCCACCGGCGCGGACGTCGCGGCGTCCCTGTCCGGCGCGATCGGCGCCATGTCCGGCCCCCTGCACGGCGGCGCGCCCGCCCGCGTGCTGCCGATGATCGAGGAGGTCGAGCGCACCGGCGACGCGGAGGGGTTCGTCAAGGGCGTCCTCGACCGGGGCGAGCGGCTCATGGGCTTCGGCCACCGCGTGTACCGGGCGGAGGACCCCCGCGCCCGCGTGCTGCGCCGCACGTGCCTGGAGCTGGGCGCGTCCCGTTACGAGGCCGCGAGCGCCCTGGAGCAGGCCGCGCTGGCCGAGCTGCGCGAGCGCCGCCCGGACCGGGCCATCGAGACCAACGTCGAGTTCTGGGCCGCGGTCATCCTGGACTTCGCCCAGGTCCCGCCGCACATGATGCCCGCGATGTTCACCTGCGCCCGCACCGCCGGGTGGTCCGCGCACATCCTGGAGCAGAAGCGCACCGGCCGCCTGGTCCGCCCGTCCGCCAAGTACGTCGGCCCGGGTCCGCGCAAGCCGTCCGAGGTCGAGGGCTGGTCCGAGATCGCCTGACCCCGGTCATTCCACGTGACCGGGGACACCCGGTTGTCACCGCCCGGCCACGTGGCTGCAACACTGAGTACCCCGGCAACGGCGCCGGTCGTGCCGACCCCCTCCCCGTAACCGGAGGCTTCGCGATGACCCAGACCGCCGACCCGACCACGTTGGTCCTGCCCTCCGACCTGCGGCCGTCCGACGGCCGGTTCGGGTGCGGGCCCTCCAAGGTCCGTCCCGAGGCCCTGGCGGCCCTCGCGGCCGAGGGCGCCGCGCTGATGGGCACGTCCCACCGGCAGAAGCCGGTGAAGTCCCTGGTCGGCTCCGTGCGCGCCGGTCTGCGGGAGCTGTTCTCGCTGCCCGAGGGCTACGAGGTCGTCCTCGGCAACGGCGGCACCACGGCGTTCTGGGACGCCGCCGCGTTCGGCCTGGTGCGCGAGCGCGCCCAGCACTTCACCTACGGCGAGTTCTCGTCCAAGTTCGCCAAGGTCACCTCCGACGCGCCGTTCCTGGGCGACTCGATCGTGGTCAAGGCCGACCCGGGCAGCGCGCCCGAGATCACCTACGCCGAGGGCGCGGACCTCGTCGGCTGGGCGCACAACGAGACGTCGACCGGCGTCGCGGTGCCCGTCTCCCGTCCCGCGAACAGCGACGGCGCCCTGATCGCCATCGACGCCACCTCGGGCGCCGGCGGCCTGCCCGTCGACCCGGCGGACTTCGACGTCTACTACTTCGCGCCGCAGAAGTGCTTCGCCTCCGACGGCGGCCTGTGGATCGCCCTCATGTCGCCGGCCGCCCTGGAGCGCGTCGCCGAGATCGGCAAGTCGGGCCGCTGGGTGCCGGAGTTCCTGTCGCTGACCACGGCGCTGGACAACTCCACCAAGGACCAGACCTACAACACGCCCGCCCTGGCCACCCTGTTCCTGCTGAACAACCAGATCGAGTGGATCCTGGGCAACGGCGGCCTCCCGTGGGCCGTCGAGCGCACCGCCGACTCGTCGTCGCGCCTGTACTCGTGGGCCGAGGCGACCTCCTACACCACGCCGTACGTGGCCGACCCGGCGCACCGCTCGCAGGTCGTCGGCACGGTCGACTTCGACGACTCGGTGGACGCCTCGGTCGTGGCCAAGGTGCTCCGCGCGAACGGCATCGTGGACGTCGAGCCGTACCGCAAGCTCGGCCGCAACCAGCTCCGCGTGGCCATGTTCCCGGCCGTCGAGCCGGCCGACGTCAGCACCCTGACCAAGGCCGTGGACTGGGTCGTCTCCCAGCTCTGACCCGAGCCGCACCGACAGGGGCCGACCCGGGCACCGGGCCGGCCCCTGCCCGCTTCGGGAACCCGCACGGGGCCGGTCAACGAGGTGAACCTTCCGTAACGGACGTGCGGACACGGCCGACATACGGCAAGATCACACGAAGATATCGGCGAACACGGCGAGTCTCCGACGTCAAGGCGGCGCGCCGCATTAACGTCAGCACTCGGCGAGGTGAGCCATCCGGGAGGCCATGATGCGAGCGTTGCGAGTCATCGGGCTCGAAGACGACGGCAAGTCCGTCATCCTCGAGGACCCGGATCGCGGCGAGCGCTTCCTGCTCCCCGCCGACGAACGCCTGCGCGCCGCGGCGCGCGGCGACCTGACCCGGCTCGGCCAGATCGAGATCGAGGTCGAGAGCCAGATGCGGCCGCGCGAGATCCAGGCGCGCATCCGCGCCGGCGAGTCGGTCGCCCAGGTCGCGGCCGCGGCGGGCATCCCGACGCACAAGGTCGAGCGCTACGCCTACCCGGTCCTGCTGGAGCGCTCCCGCACGGCCGAGCTGGCCCAGCGCGCCCACCCGGTGCGCGAGGACGGCCCGGACGTGCAGACGCTCGGCGAGGTCGTCGCCCACTCGTTCGGCCTGCGCGGCCAGGACTACGCCGACGTGAGCTGGGACTCGTGGCGCGGCGAGGACGGCCGCTGGGTCGTCCAACTGCACTGGACCGCCGGCCGCTCGGACAACCTGGCCCACTGGGCCTTCCACCCGGGCGCGCAGGGCGGCACGGTGACCGCGCTGGACGACGGGGCCATGGAACTGATGGACCCGAACCCCAACCGGACCCTGCGCACGGTCCGCCCGGTCACCCAACTGGCCCGCCAGGCACTGGAGCTGGAGAAACAACCGGAGCCGGAGATCCTCGCCCAGGACCCGACCCCACCACCTCCCCCGCCACCGGTCCAGGACCCACAACCGACCCCGGAACCCGCTCCGGCAGCCGAGGACCAACCCGCACCACCCCCACCACAACCGGCGGCGAAGCAACAACCGGCCCGCAAGGACCCGCCACCGAAGAGGGGCAAGAAGAACCACCCGATCGTCCCGTCGTGGGAAGACGTCCTCCTGGGCGTCCGCTCCACCCGAGGCTGACCCGAAGAACAACCGACGAAGGACCTCGCCACCCCGGCGGGGTCCTTCTCGCATGCACCCCCTGGAACCGCTCACACCCCCGAGCGTGTTGATGATCTTACGGGTCGTCACGAACCCCCCAAGACCGACCCCACCAAAACCGAAAACCCCAGCTCAACCACCACACCCACCCCACCCACAACGAACCCGCCCCACCCCCAACGGACCCGCAGCCACCCCACCGAGGCTCGATTTGACATGGGTTCGGGTGCCTTAGGCTGGACGAAGCCGGCAGGCCCGGCGGGACGCTCTTCCCCGCCGGGC
>NZ_JBSGBG010000049.1:0-70591 GCF_053601135.1 Actinosynnema sp. NPDC004786
CCGACGTCGGGGTCGCCCCACGGGGTGGGCCGCGACGGCACCGCCGCCACTGGCCGTCGCACCCACGTCCAGGGCGGTGTCGACCGATGTCACCGGGCCACCCTCGGCGACCGCGGTGCCCAAGTCCAGGTGTTGCGCAACCCCCGCGGTGCGGCGGGGTTCACCGGTTCGGCGCAGGCGGGGTGGGCGTCGGCGGCGGGCCGCGCGCCGGGAGACTGGACGCGGAGCCGGGCCGTCCTCGCCGCGCGGCACGTCCGGGCCGGGGCGGTCGGGTGGCGGTCCGGCCGGTGGGCGGCCCCGGCGCGACGCCGGTACCCCCAGGTCGGGTGCGTGGAGGAGCCCGCAACGGTCACTACAGCGTCGGCCGTGGCGCACCGGCGGGAGAGTGTCATGGACGGCGTCTCCTGTTCGCAGCCATACTGTTCATATATGTGAAGTGCGGTCGTACTTGTGAACGTGTTGGGCGGACTGTAAGAATCGGCGCAGCGACGTGTCAAGTGCGTGTTGCCGGAACGTTTCCCGTGGAGGATTTGGTGACTGGATCCGCGTCACCCGCTCGGCCGAACGCGGTCAAGTCGGCCGATCGGACTGTGGAACTGCTCGAAGTGCTGTCGGCGTCGGACCGCCCGCTGACGCTGACCGAACTGCACCGCGAGCTGAGCTACCCGAAGTCGAGCCTCTACATGCTCCTGCAGACGCTCGTCGCCCGCGGGTGGGTCGAACTCGACCCGACGCGCGGCACCTACGGCATCGGCGTGCGCGCCCTGCTCGTCGGCACGTCCTACCTCGACCACGACCCGGTGGTGCAGGTCGCCATCCGGGTGATGGAGCAGGTGCGGCGGGAGATCAACGAGACGGTCCACCTGGCCCGCCTCGACGGCGCGGACGTGGTGTACCTCGCCAGCCGCGAGTCCGAGCACCACCTGCGCGTGGTGTCCCGCGTCGGCCGCCGCCTGCCCGCGCACTCGACGTCGCTGGGCAAGGCGCTGCTGGCCGCGCGCACGCCCGCCGAGGTCGACGCGATCCTGCCCGCCCGGCTGACGCCGTTGACGCCGAACACCGTCGTCGAACGGCCCGCGCTGCACGCGCAGCTCGCCGGGTTCCGCGCGGTCGGCTACGCCCACGAGCGCGAGGAGAACACGCCCGGCCTGGGCTGCTTCGCCGTCGCCCTCCCCTACCGCAACCCGGTGCTCGACGCGATGAGCTGCTCGGTGCCGCTGGGCAGGCTCGACCCCGACCACGAGCGCCAGGTCGTCGAGGCGCTGCTGCACGCCGCGCGCACGATCACCGAACTGCTGCGCCAGTTCGGCCGCTGATTCCGCAATCGCGAAAGGGCTCGATGTGACCGCACGAATCCTGATCACCGGCGCCGCCGGGATAGTCGGCACGCTCATGCGCACCCGACTGGCCGCGCCGGACCGGACCCTGCGCCTGCTCGACATCGCGCCGCTGCCGCCCGCCGCCGACGGCGAGCGGGTGGAGCCGGTCACGGCGTCGGTCACCGACCAGGCCGCGATGGACGAGGCGTGCGCGGGCGTCGACGCGGTGATCCACCTCGGCGGGCACAGCCTGGAGCGGCCGTGGGCGGAGATCCTGGACGTCAACATCAACGGCACGCACGTGGTGCTGGAGGCGGCGCGGCGGGCGGGCGTCCGCCGGGTCGTGCTGGCCAGCTCGAACCACGCGGTCGGGTACTACCGGCGGTCGTCGGGCGAGGCGGGCGACTACCTGTTCCCGCAGCCGGACACGTACTACGGCGTGAGCAAGGTGGCGTTGGAGGCGTTGGGCAGCCTGTACGCGTCGCGGTACGGGATGGACGTGATCGCGGTGCGGATCGGGTCGTGCTTCGAGAAGCCGCGCGACGCGCGGATGCTGTCGACGTGGCTGTCGCCCGACGACGGGGCGCGGCTGTTCGAGGCGTGCCTGTCCGCGCCGTCGCCCGGGTTCCGCGTGATCTGGGGCGTTTCGGACAACACGCGCCGGTGGTTCTCGCTGAGCGAGGCGGAGGCGTTGGGGTACAAGTCGGAGGACGACTCGGAGGTGTTCGCCGAGGAGGTGCTGGCCGCCGCCGGCGAGCCGGCCGCCGATTCCCCCGCCATGACCTACCTCGGTGGCGCGTGGTGCACGCCCGAGTTCGACACCGCGGTGAAGGAGGCCGGTCGATGAGCGAGCAGGGTTACGACCCGCGGACCGGGCAGCCGGTCGGCGAGGCCGTGCCGGAGACGTCGGCGGTCGAGGTCGACGCGGTGGCGCGGGCGGGTGAGGCGGCGTTCCCGGCGTGGGCGGCGTTGCCGGCGGCCGAGCGGGCCTCGGTGCTGGAGGCCGTGGCGGACGCGTTGGACGCCGCTTCCGGGCCGTTGGTGGAGATCGCGGACGCGGAGACGGCGCTGGGCGTGCCGCGGCTGACGACGGAGCTGAAGCGGACCACGAACCAGTTGCGGCTGTTCGGCGAGGTGCTGCGCGAGGGCAGCTACGTCGAGGCCACGCTGGACTCGGCGAACCCGGACATCATCCCGCCGCGGCCCGTGCTGCGGCGCATGCTCCGTCCACTCGGGACGGTCGGGGTGTTCTCGGCCTCGAACTTCCCGTTCGCGTTCTCCGTGGCGGGCGGCGACACGGCGTCCGCGCTGGCCGCCGGCTGCCCCGTGGTGGTGAAGGCGCACCCGTCGCACCCCGGCACGTCGCAGGCGACCGCGCGCATCGTGGCGTCGGTCGTGCCGGCGGGGGTGTTCGGCATCGTGCACGGCCAGGAGGCCGGCGTGGCGCTGGTGAAGCACCCGGCGATCAAGGCGGTGGGCTTCACGGGCTCCACCGCCGGCGGCCGCGCCCTGTTCGACCTGGCCAACGCCCGCCCCGACCCGATCCCGTTCTACGGCGAGCTGGGCAGCGTCAACCCGACCGTCGTCCTGCCCGACGCCGCCGCCGCGCGCCCCGAGGGGTTCGCCGCGGAGTTCGTCGGCTCGCTGACCCTCGGCGTGGGCCAGTTCTGCACCAACCCCGGCCTGCTGTTCGCCCCGTCCACCCTGGTCCCGGCCCTGGCCGACGCCGTCAAGGCCGCCACGGGCGGGCCGATGCTGAACGAGCGCATGTGCGACTCGTACCGCTCGGGCACCTCCGCGCTGGCGGCGTCGGGCCTGGTGGACCTGGTCGCCGAGGGCACCGCCCCCGCCGAGGGCTGGAGCGTCGAGCCGCGCCTCTTCCAGGTGCCGCTCACGACGTTCGCGGACAACCTGGAGAAACTCACCGAGGAGCACTTCGGCCCGGCGGCGATCGTGGTGACCTACACCGATCCGGCCGAGCTGGACCCGGTGCTCCGCCGCCTGCCGGGTTCGCTCACCGGCACCGTGCACGCGGCCGGGAGCGAGCACGGCCAGGCGGGTCGGGTGGCGGAGGCGCTGCGGCCGGTGGTGGGTCGGCTGATCTTCAACGGCTGGCCGACCGGGGTGGCCGTGGCGTGGGGCATGCACCACGGCGGGCCGTGGCCGGCCACGACGAACCCGCTGCACACGTCCGTCGGCGCGACCTCGATCCGGCGGTGGGTGACCCCGGTTACCTACCAGTCCTGGCCGGACGAGCTGCTGCCCGCCGAGCTGCGCGAGGGCAACCCGCTGGGCATCCCGCGGCGCGTGGACGGGGTGCTCGGCGTCCACTGACCGCGGTCGCCCGACGCGTTCGCCGACCGCGGTCGCCCGACCTGTCCGCTGACGGCGTTCGCCCCGACCGAGCCCGGCGTTCGCCCCGACCGAGCCGGCCCGCAACGCGTTCGCCGACCGCGGTCGCCCGGCCCGTCCGCTGACGGCGGGTGCTCACCCCGACGCGTTCGCTGATCGTGGTCGCCCAGCGCGTTGGCTGACGGTGGGCGTTCGTCGGTGGCGGTCGCCGAGCACGGTCGCCCGGAGGTTCGCTGGTGTGACCGGGCAGCTGCGAGGCTCGTGCGGGGGCGGACGGCCGGTCGGGGCGGCACCGGGTTGCCGGCCGATGGTTGGCGGTGTGGGTGGTGAGGGTCGCCGGTCGGGTGGTCCTCCTGTGGGGGTCACTGGTCGGCCTCCTGTCAGGGGTCGCTGGTCGGGTGGTCCTCCCTGTGGGGGTTGCGGGCCGGCTCGGTGGTTGCCGGGTGGTGGGGTGCGGTGGCCGTCGGGCCGGCTCAGGCGTGCGGGGTTGCTCGGGTTTCCTCTTCGTTTCAACCGACGTTCGAGGCCGTGGATAACGGCGTTTTGGTTGATGGCGATTGCGAAGTTCACCCGGTAGTGGTCCGATGATCTTCGGGGCCGAGGTCGGGGTAGTGGTGTGGGAGAGTGTCCGACACTCGGGGAAACCGCTGGTCAAGCGCCCAGACGGGCCACCGCCGAGGCACCTGGCTCCCCACGCGCGGTGAAGTCGGTGAACTGGTCGGCGGTCGGGCTCATGGTGTTCAGAGCCCTCGCCTCGCGGAAGCGGCGCTCCACCGTCGCCCTCGTGCTCGGTCCCAGGTCCGCGGCCAGGGCCAGCGCCTGGTCCGTGACCACGACCAGCGCCTCGGCGGTGTGCACGGCCAGGTGGCACAGCTTCCGCCTGGCCCGGTCGGGTTCCCAGTCGACCGCGGCCACGGCGTCCTCGCGCAGCACCCGCACCGCGTCGGCGCGCAGGCGGAGGCGCAGCGAGTCGGAGGGGCCGACGTGCGGGGCCACGGCTTCGATCGCCCCCGCCATCACGCCCAACGCCGCCGACGCGCCCAGCACGACCCACCACGGCAGCACGTGGTGGACGACGGTGTCGAACGACCGCCCGTCCTCGCCCAGCAGGCAGTCCACGGGCACGTGCGCGGGATCCGCCCACACCGTGTTGGCCGCCACCCCGCGCAGTCCGAGGCCCGGCCGGTCGACCGGGACGAACAGCCCCGGCGCGTTGCCCGGCACCGACCACAGCGTGGTGGTGCCGGGCGCGCCGAGGGGTGTGCTCGACCAGACGTGGCTGTCGGCCTCCCCCGCCGCGACGACGCCGCTCTTGCGGTCGCGCAGGTCCACCACGTCGCCCCGCCGCACGGCCGTGCCGGAGGGCAGCGCGAAGTGCGCGCCGGGCGAGAACACGGCGATCGTGCCCAGGTGCCCGCCGGCCGCGACGGTGGTCCGCAGCGCCCGGCGGCCCAGCCGGTCCACCGCGGTCGCGGCGGCGAAGTGCGACCGCAGCACCACGGCCGTGCTGCCGCACGCGGCGGCGACGTGTTCCACCACGTCGGCCACCTCGGCGAGGCCGCGGCCGTGCCCGCCGACGCCGCGGGACATGCTCGTGCCGAGCAGTCCGCCGAGCGCCGCGACCGCGGCCCTGGGGAAGGCGCCGTCCCGGTCGACGGCCGGCGCGGCGGGGGCGACCACGTCGCGGACGATCCGGTTCACACCAGCGGGCATCCGTGCCTCCGCGTCAGGTGGGCGGGTAGAGGGAGTAGGACGGGAAGTTGCCGTGGAGGCGTTCGCCGGGCGGGCCTTGGGTGACGGCGTGCACGAGCAGTTCGCCGCCGACGAACGCGCCGCGCCAGGACGCGCCCCGGCCGCCGAACACCTCGGCGCGGTCGCCGCGCGACCGGGCCCGGTTGTGCCCGAACTTGAACGCGTTGACCTCTGGCGCGAGCCGTCGTGCGGTGGCTTCGTCGTCGCACGACAGGGACGCGACGAGCGCGCCGTTGCCGGCGTTCATGGCGGCGAGCAGTTCGGCTTCGGTGTCGACCAGCACGACGGTGTCGACGGGGCCGAACGGTTCGGCGTGGTGCAGCGGGGAGGACGGGGGTGGCGCGAGGACGGCGACCGGCGGGAAGTAGGCGGACGTCCGCTGGTCGGGCAGGAACCGGCCGTCGTCGAGCGAGCCGCGGTGCAGGGGCACGCCGCCCTTGGCGATCGCCTCGTCCACGACGTCGGCGAGTTCCTTGGCCTTGGCGTCGGTGATCAGCGGGCCGTAGTCGAGGTCCGGCGGGTCGTCGTCCGGTGAGGACACGGCGAGCGGGTGGCCGAACGTCACCTCGCGCACGGCCTCCAGGTACACCGCGAGGAACGCGTCGAACAGCGACCGCTGCACCACGTACCGCGGGTAGGCGGTGCAGCGCTGCTTGCCGTAGTCGAACGACTTGCGCAGTTGCGGTCGCAGCGCGTCCCAGTCGCCGAACTCCCAGACGCCCCAGCAGTTCAGCCCTTCCAGTTCGAGCACGTGGCGCCGGGTGGGGTCGAGCGCGGTGACGATCTCGGCGCCGGCGCCGCGCCCGCCGACGAACGACACACAGCCGAGGTCGGGTGAGCCGACGAGCACGGGCGACAGCTCGCGGCCGCCGCCGCTGACGAGGGTGAGCGGCAGGCCGTGGCGGACGGCGAGGGCGCAGGCCAGCGTCAGGCAGGCCACGCCGCCGTCGGTGGGGGCCTTGGCGATGACGGCGTTGCCGGCGAGCGACTGCACGAGCATGGCGTGCAGGAGGACGCTCATGGGGTAGTTCCAGCTGGCGATGTTGCTGACCGGGCCGGGCAGGGGTGTGCGGCCGTGGAGCATGGGGTCGATCCGCTCGACGTACCACTCGACGCCGTCGATGCACCGGTCGACGTCGGCGGTGGCGAGCCGCCAGGGTTTGCCGATCTCCCAGACCAGCAGCAACGCGAGCAGGTCGCGGTGGGCGCGCAGGTCGGCGAGCGCGGCGAGCGTGCGGGCTTTGCGCTCGGGCAGCGGCACGCCGGCCCACGTGCGGTGCCGGTCGGAGGCGGCGGCGACGGCGTGGGCGGCCTGGGCCGCGTCGAGGCGGGGTGGTGCGGCGATGGCGGAGCCGTCCACGGGTGAGGTGGCGTGGCCGGGTGTGCCGAGGCGCTGCCACCGGCCGTCGACGTGGTTGAGCAGCCGGTCGGGGTGGAACGCCTCGGGTGCGGCGTGCGCGCACCGGTCGTACAGCTCGGGCCACGAGGTGCCCGGCTTGAGGATCGGGGTCATGTCGGTCCTCTCAACTGGCGGCGGTGAGGGCTTGGCGCGCGAGCAGGTCGACGGCGGCGTGGACGCTGCGCAGGGTGGGCGCGGCGACGCCGGTGAGCCGGGCGATCTCGACGACGGCGCCGATGATCGCGTCGGTTTCCAGCGCCTTGCCGGCTTCGAGGTCCTGGAGCATCGAGGTCTTGTGGTGGCCGACGCGCCGGGCGCCGTCGATGCGCTTCTCGATGGAGACGCGGGGTGCGCAGCCGACGGCGCGGGCGACGGCGACGGTCTCGGCCATCATGAGGGCGACCAGTTCGCGGGTGTCGCGGTGCTCGCAGATCTCGGCCATGGTGGCGCGGGTGAGGGCGCTGAGCGGGTTGAAGGCGACGTTGCCCATGAGCTTGACCCAGATGTCGTCGCGCAGGTCCGGTTCGACGGGGGCTTTGAGGCCGCCCGCGACGAGGGCGTCGCTGAGGTCGCGGCACCGGGTGGAGACGGTGCGGTCGGGTTCGCCGAGGGAGAAGCGGGTGCCTTCGACGTGCCGGACGACGCCGGGCGCCTCGATCTCGGTGGAGCAGTAGACGACGCAGCCGATGGCGCGGCGGGTGTCGAGGACGGCGCTGACGCGGCCGCCGGGGTCGACGGCTTCGATGCGGGCGTTCTCCAGGGGGTGGCCGGCGAGGCCGTGGAAGTACCACCAGGGGATGCCGTTCTGGGCGGCCACGATGGCGGTGTCCGGGCCGAGCAGGGGCGTGATGAGCGGGCCGCAGGTGGCGTATTGGTGGGCTTTGAGGCCCAGGAACACGTAGTCGACCGGGCCGATGTCGGTCGGGTCGTCGGTGGCGTGGGGTGCGGCGGTGAAGTCGCCGCGGGGGCTGTGGACCCGGACGCCGTGGCGGCGCAGGGCGTCCAGGTGCGCGCCGCGGGCGACGAGGTGCACCTCCGTCCCGGCGCGGTGCAGCGCCGCGCCGACGTAGGCGCCGATGGCCCCGGCTCCGAGAACTGCGACTTTCATGTCGTCCCCTCACCTTCCGAGTAATTGCATACAGTATGTTGTATGAAGCTTGCCGGCGATAGCCCGTCCGGGCCGGCACGGCGAGGAACCCGAAAGGTCGGGACGGTCAGGCCGAGCACGCGGTTGACGTGCGGCGACACGACCGGGCGCGGCAGATTGCTTTTTGCATACGAAAATCTGTATGCTGAGCATCGGGCATTCCAGACATCATCCCCACCCGTGCCCGAGGAGGCGACCGTGAGCCAGTCCAACACGCCGCTGATCGGCGCGGGCGGCGCCCGTCGCGCCGGCCGCGAGTCGCTGAGCGGCGCGGCCACGCGCAAGGTCGAGCGGCCCGCCCCGTTGCGCCAGGCGGTCTACGAGGCGCTGCTCGACCTGATCGTCAACCGTACCCTCAAGCCGGGTCAGCACCTCGTCGAGATCGAGCTGGCCGAGCACCTGGGCGTGAGCCGGCAGCCGGTGCGCGAGGCGCTGCAACGGCTGCAGACCGAGGGGTGGGTGGACCTGCGCCCGGCGCAGGGCGCGTTCGTGCACACGCCCACCGACGAAGAGGCCGACCAGCTCCTCGCCGTGCGCAACGTGCTGGAGACCTACTCCGCGAAGCTCGCCGCCGAGCACGCCGGCGAGGACGACGTCAAGCAGCTCAAGAAGCTCCAGCAGGAGGGCGTCGCCGCGCTCAAGGCCAAGGACGTGGAACGGGTCGTCGCCGCGAACGCCGCGCTGCACACGTTCATCACGCGGCTGTCCGGCAACGCGGTGCTGTCCGAGATGATCGCGACGGTGGACCGCCGCGTCCGCTGGTACTACGCCCCGCTCGCGCTGACCCGCGGCAAGGACGCCTGGACCGAGCACGCGGAGATCATCGACGCCATCACGCGGCGGGAGCCGGAGCGGGCGGCCGAGCTGATGAGCCGGCACACCGAGCGCACGCGCGCCGCGTACCGCGAGCACCTGGACGCCGCGCGGTCGACGTGACCGGGACCGCCGGTGGACGTCGCCGGCCGATCCGCCGAGGTCCAGCTCAGGGCGCCTGGATCGAGTCCACGTGACAGGGCTCACCTCGCGGGCCTTTTGTATACGATAGTCTGTATTCTGGATGTAGCACCTCCGGCCGGTGGTCCACTGGACGAGCGAGTCCCGCCCCGACGACGCGGGCGGGCACCCCGCCCGAGAACGAGCGAGGAAGGCAAGCCCATGCCTGGATGGCAACAGCTCAAGCACACCCTGACCCGCCCCGCCGGGTTCTCCGCCGACGGACGGCGCCTGGGCCTCGGCCTCGACGCCGCGATGGACGCCCAGCGCCGGCGGACCGACCACGCCGTCGCCGACATCGAGCGGTACGCCAACGACCGGCGCAGCCGGGGCGAGGAGACCAGCACGGTCTCCTGACCCCGACGACGAGCCGGTCACGATGCGGCGGCCACGGCGAACCGGTCCACGCGAACACCCGACGACGGGCCGGACGGAGCCCGCGGCACCGCCCGGCCCGCGGGTCACGCCCCCGTGCCGTCCCGCTCGGCGCGCTGCCGGGCCTGGCGCGACGCGAGCAGGCTCGCCGCGGTCGTGATCAGCAGCACCACCACGATGACCCCGAGCGACAGCAGGATGGGGATCTCCGGCGCCCAGGCCACGCCGTGGTGGTGCAGCGCTTCGAGGACGAGCTTCACCCCGATGAACGCGAGGATCACCGCGAGACCCTTGCCGAGGTGGACGAGCCGGTCGAGCATCCCCCCGACCAGGAAGAACAGCTGGCGCAGCCCCATCAGCGCGAACGCGTTGGCGGTGAGCACCAGGTAGGGCTCCTTGGTCAGGCCGAAGATCGCCGGGATGGAGTCGACGGCGAACAGCAGGTCGGTGGTGCCGACCGCGATCATCACGATGAACATCGGCGTGACGACCCGCCTGCCGTCCACCCGCGTGGTGAGCGCCGCCCCGTCGTACCGCGACGACGTGGGCAGGACACGGCGCACCGCGCGCAGCGCCGCGGTCTCCCGGAACTCGTCCTCGTCGCCGCCTGGTCCTTCCCTGAGCAGCTTCCACGCGGTGAAGACGAGGAACGCGCCGAAGACGTAGAACAGCCAGTCGAACCGGGAGATGGCGCCCGCGCCGAGGGCGATGAACACCGCGCGCAGCAGCAGCGCCAGCACGACGCCGACGACGAGCACCTTCTGCCGGTACTCGCGCGGCACCGCGAACCGGCCCATGATCAGCACGAACACGAACAGGTTGTCCACGCTGAGCGAGTACTCGGTGATCCACCCGGCGAAGAACTCGCCGCCGTACCGGGGACCCGCGAGGACGAGGACGCCGAGCCCGAACAGCACGGCGAGCGCGACGTACGCGGTGACCGCCACGAGCGATTCCCGGAAGGACGGGTCGCGCGGGTTGCGGGCCACGAGGTGGAAGTCGAACGCGATCACCAGGGCGATCCCGGTCAGGGTCGCGATCCACACCCAGGTGGGGAGAACCATCTGTGCCGCCCTTCGGTCACGGTCGCTTGGTGGCGGTCGCACGCCGGCGGCGCGCCCGGACGGACGCGTCCCGCAGCACGCGGGCGTGCGCCGCGTAGCGCTCGTGCCACCGCTGTGCCAGCGGGTTGCGGGCGCGCAGCCGGTCGAGCCAGTGGGGTGCGATCCGCTCGTGCAGCCACAGGAAGCCGATGGCCCACCCGAAGCTGACGATGCCCTGGTAGGCGAGGAAGCCGGGCACGTCGTCGGGCGGGGTGGGGCCGCCGCCGAGCAGGAGCCCGGTGGAGGTCTCGGCGACGAGCCGGGCCAGGGGGAAGCCCGCGAGCCAGTACAGGGCCGCCGGGGCGAACACGCCGAGCCGGACGCGCCCGGTGCTCGCGAGGAGCGCGTAGCCCGCGCCGAGCAGGCCGAGCGGCACGGCCATGGCGAGGGCCGTGGCGGCCGCCCAGCCGTAGGGGTGCCCGACGAGCGCCGAGAGGGCGCCCGCGATGAGGCCGCCGGTGGCCCCGACGACCGCGCCGGGCACGGCCAACTCCAGTCGGTCGCGCATCAGCCCACCACCACGCCGAACCTGAGCAGGCTGTAGAGCAGCATGCCGAGGTAGAACACGGCGCCGAAGCCGATGACGAGGTTGGTGACGAGCCGGGGTCGGATGGGTTTGGGCAGCATGCGGTTGTTCACCAGGAGCAGGACGACGCAGTAGGCGCCCATGGCGAAGGTGGACAGGAACGCGAGGACGTCGAGGATCGCGCCGGGGCCGTCGGCGGGGCCGAACAGCAGGATGACGATGCCGAACGCGATGACGCCCCAGAGGAACCCGGCGTAGAGGTGGGACATGCGGAACCGCTTGGCGCCGGGCACGAAGTGGTAGGTCATGTCGGCCTGGCCGCGGGAGAACGAGTCGAACAGGCCGAGGGTGGCGTTGAGGCCGATGAGCGCGATGAAGCCGAGGAACGCGCCGCCGAGGACGGGTCCGCCCGCCGCGGCGAACGAGTCGGACATGGCGTTGAGCGCGGCTTCCCGCTCCCCCTCCCGCAGCAGCGCCGTCACGTCGGGGCTGGTGCGGGAGGCGGCCTGCGCCAGCACGGTGAACGACACGGTGACGAGCATCGTGACGCCCCAGAACAGCAGCAGCGCGTCGAAGGTGACCCACCGCCGCCAGCCGCGCCACTTGCGCATCTCGTCCTGGTCGTCGGTGTCGAACATGAACCCGCGGGACGGCATGGCCTCCTCTTCCCCGGCGTGCCGCAGGCCGCGGATGCGGGGGATGTGGGCGCCCATGCCGGCGCCGCTGTCGCGTAAGTGCAGCGTGTACCACATCTGCTGCATGCCGGACGGGCCGGCGAACGCGATGGAGCCGACGACGATCGGGAACCAGGCGGCGCTGAGCGCTTCGGGCGGCAGGTAGCCGAAGTGGAACATGCCGGTGACGGTGGACACGACGTCGGACCAGGTGCCGACCATCGCGGCGACCACGGCCGTGCCGACGACGAGCAGCCCGATGAGCAGGGACAGCACGTTCTCCAGCAGGTTGTAGATCACCTTGGCCAGGCTGAACACGACGCCGACGAGGACGAGGCCGACGCAGGCCGACACCGTCCACGGGATGCCGGTCAGCTCTTCGAGCGCGGCGGCGCCCGCGGAGAGGTGGCCGGGCCAGATGTAGACGAGGATCGCGACGGTGAAGAAGAACCACATGATCGGTTTGAACACGCGGGCCGCGCCGAAGAAGATGCTCTCGCCGGTGGCCATGGCGTAGCGGGCCATCTCCAGCATGACGACGGCCTGGAGCGTCACGCCGATGAGGAACAGCCAGCGGATCTCGGGGCCGAACAGCAGCACGAGCCGCGGCCACATGTAGGACTCGCCCATGCCCACGCCGAGCGCGACGAGGAAGACCGTCGGGCCCAGGAGGTGGATGGACGGCGGGGCGTCGGGCAGTTTCCTGATGGGCATCGCTTCCAGCCGCCCCGCCCGCCAGACGCGGTCCTCGGGCGGTGGCGCGGTCACGTCCGCGCCGGACCGCGGTTCGGCGGGTGAGTTGGGTGTATCCACAACGGACCTCCCGGTGGGTTGGTGCTTGCTGAGGCGTCCTTCCCTTCCGTGCCGCCCGCTCACAGCCGCCCGGCGGAGCGGGCCCAGCGGTACTTGGCGCCCAGCACGGCGACCGGCTTCTCCGTGGTGTACGGGTAGGCGACGATGCCGTGCCGGTACAGGTGCTCGCTCGCCCGTTCGACCTCCACGTCGCCGGCGAGGGAGGCGACGACGGGTTTGTGGATGCCCCGGTCCCGGTAGTGCCGGACGACCTCGACGACCAGTTCCGCGAACACCATCGGCGGGGTGACGATGGTGTGCCAGTAGCCGAGGACCAGGGCGTGCACGCGTTCGTCCTCGAGGCCGAGCGCGATGGTGGCGCGGTAGGTGGAGGGTGGTTCGCCGCCGGTGATGTCGACGGGGTTGCCCGCCGCGCCGAACGGGGGGATGTGCTCGCGGAACGCGGCGTCGAGGTCGGGCGGTATGCGCATGAGGGTGAGGCCGTGGTCGACGCAGGCGTCGGACAGCAGCACGCCCGAGCCGCCCGCGCCGGTGATGATGACGACGTTCTCGCCCCGGGGGGTGGGCAGCAGGGGCACGCCGCGCGCGTACTCCAGCATGTCGTTGAGGCCGGGTGCGCGGATGACGCCGCTCTGCCGCAGGACGTCGTCGTAGACCTTGTCGTCGCCGGCCAGCGCGCCGGTGTGGGAGCCGGCGGCTTTCGCGCCCTGGGCGGTGCGTCCGGCTTTGAGGACGACGACGGGTTTGCTCGCGGAGACCCGCTTGGCGGTCTCGGCGAACGCACGGCCGTCCTTGAGGTCTTCCAGGTGCATGGCGATGAGCTGGGTGTTGTCGTCCTGCTCGAAGAACGTGAGCAGGTCGTCCTCGTCGATGTCGGCCTTGTTGCCGACGCCGACGATGGCGGACACACCCATGTGGGCGGAGCGGCTGAACCCGAGGATGGCCATGCCGATGCCGCCGCTCTGCGAGGACAGGGCGACCCCGCCGCGCACGTCGTACGGGGTGCAGAAGGTCGCCGAGAGGTTTTCCGGTGTGTAGTAGTAGCCGTAGATGTTCGGGCCGAGGATGCGCACGCCGTGCTTGCGGGCGATGGCCACGACCTCGTCCTGCAGCTCGTGGTCGCCGGTCTCGGCGAAGCCGGACGGGATGAGGATCGCGCCCGCCACGCCTTTCGCGCCGGCTTCCGCCAGCGCGGCCGGCACGTGCTTCGCCGGGATGGCGAAGATCGCCACGTCCACCTCGCCGGGCACGTCGCCGATGCTCCGGAACGCCTTGCGGTCGAATATTTCGTCCGCTTTGGGGTTGATCGGGTGGATCTCGCCCCGGTAGCCGCCGTTCACCAGGTTGCGCATCACCGAGTTGCCGATCTTGCCGGGCTCGTTGGACGCGCCGATCACCGCCACCGCGGCCGGTTTCATGATCCGGTCCATGGCGGCGAGGATCTCCTCGCGGGTGAACCGGGCGGGCTCGGGCGCGGCGGCCGGGTCGACCAGGATCCGCACGTCGACGGCGGTCGCGCCGTCCGGGGTGGCCAGCACGGGGTTGAGGTCGACCTCGGCCAGCTGCGGGAAGTCGGTGACGAGGTCGCCGACCCGCCGGATCAGGTCGGCGAGCGCGTCCCGGTCGATGGGCGGCGCGCCGCGCACGCCGCGCAGGACCTCGGCCGCGGCGATGCCGTCCACCATGGACGCGGCCTCCTCGGCGGTGGTCGGCGCGAGGCGGAAGGTGACGTCCTTGAGCACCTCGACCAGGACGCCGCCCAGGCCGAAGGCGACGACCTTGCCGAACGTGCGGTCGGTGGTCGCGCCGATGATCACCTCCTGGCCGGCGGGCATCAGCCGCTGCACCTGCACGCCGACGATGTCGGCCTCGGCGTTGTGGGCGACGGCGTTGGCGACGACGGTGTCGAAGCCCTCCGCGACCTCGCGGTCGGTGCGCAGGCCGACGAGCACGCCGCCGGCCTCGGTCTTGTGCAGGATGTCCGGTGAGACGATCTTGAGCACGACGGGCGGGCCGAGCCGCCCGGCGAGCGCGACCGCCTCGTCCCGGGACGCGGCCAGCCCTTCGGCCGGGGTCGCGATCCCGTACGCCTCGCAGATTTCCCTGCCCTCCGGGGCGGTCAGCGAGGCGCGCCCCTCGGCGGTGACCGCCGCGATGATCCGTTCGACCGCTGCCCGGTCGTAGTCCGGCATGACGTCTCCTTGCGGTTCGCGGTGGTCAGATGGCGCCGAGGGCCCTGAGGTCCCGGAGCTGCCCCGGCAGGTAGCCGAGTTCGGCCAGCACCTCGTCGTTGTGCTCGCCCAGCAGCGGGGACCGCTGGACGTCGACCGGCGAGTCGGACAGCTTCAGCGGGCTGCCGACGGTCTTGTAGGAGCCGCGCTCGGGGTGCTCGACCTCGACCACGACGCCCAGTTCGGCGAGCGTCTCGTCCTCGATCAGCTCGCGGGTGGACAGGATCGGGCCGCACGGCACGTCACGGGCGTTGAGCGCGTCCATGACCTCCCACTTGGTGTGCCGCTCGGTCCACTCCTCGATCAGGGCGAACGCCTTGTCGAGCTTGTCCAACCGGGCCTCCGGGGTGGCCCACGCGGGGTCGTCGGCCAGCTCGGGCCTGCCGATCAGCTCGGTGATCGGCCGCCAGCCGACCGGCTGGATGATCACGTAGAGGTAGTCGTTGGGACCGCCGGGCGCGCAGCGCACCGCCCAGCCGGGCTGCCCGCCGCCGGAGGCGTTGCCCGACCGGGGCACCTCGTCGCCGAACGCCTCGTTCGGGTACTCGCCGAGCGGGCCGTGCGCGAGCCGCTGCTGGTCGCGCAGCTTCACCCGGCACAGGTTGAGCACGGCGTCCTGCATGGCGACCTGCACGCGCTGGCCGCGGCCGGTGGACGTGCGCTGGTAGAGCGCCGCGAGGATGCCCGCGACGAGGTGGATCCCGGTGCCGGAGTCGCCGATCTGGGCGCCGGTGGCGAGCGGCGGCCCGTCCTCGAAGCCGGTGGTGCTCATCGAGCCGCCCATCGCCTGCGCGATGACCTCGTACGCCTTGAAGTCGGCGTAGCGGCCCGGCCCGAAGCCCTTGATCGACGCGTACACCAGGCCGGGGTTGAGCTGCCGCAGCCGGTCCCAGGTGAACCCGAACCGGTCGACCACGCCCGGCCCGAAGTTCTCCACCAGCACGTCGGCGGTCGTGACGAGTTGGCCGAACACGGCCTTGCCCTCGGCGCTCTTCAGGTTCAGCGTGACGCTGCGCTTGTTCGCGTTCAGCATCGTGAAGTAGAGGCTGTCCACACCGGGCAGGTCGCGCAGCTGGCCGCGGGTGATGTCGCCGCGGCCCGGCGCCTCCACCTTGATCACGTCGGCGCCCAGCCACGCGAGGATCTGCGTCGCGGACGGTCCGGACTGGACGTGCGTCAGGTCCAACACCCGCACGCCCTCGAGAGCCTTGCCCATCGCACCGCTCCTCTACTTGTACATGGTCTGATTCACGGTTCCCGGCGCGTACGCGTCGGGGTCGATCCAGACGTTGATCAGCGACGGCAGCCCGGACTCGCGGGCGCGCCGCAGCGCGGGGGCGATGTCCTTCGGGTCGCGCACCTCCTCGCCGTGGCCGCCGAGCATGCGGGCGAACTCGTCGTAGCGGACGTCGCCGAGGGTGTTGCCGACCCGTTCCCGCGCCACGCCGTACTTCTGCGCCTGGCCGTAGCGGATCTGGTTCATCGACGAGTTGTTGCCGACGATGCCGACGAACGGCAGGTCGTAGCGCACCAGCGTCTCGAAGTCCCAGCCGGTGAGGCTGAACGCGCCGTCGCCGAACAGCGCCACGACCTCCTTGTCGGGCCGGGCGAGCTTGGTGGCGAGCACGAACGGCACGCCGACGCCGAGCGTGCCCAGCGGCCCGGGGTCCATCCAGTGGCCGGGCGACTTCGGCTGCACCACCTGGCCGGAGAAGGTGACGATGTCGCCGCCGTCGCCGATGTAGATCGAGTCCTCGGTGAGGAACTCGTTGATCTCGTGCACCAGCCGGTACGGGTGGATCGGGGTGGCGTCGGAGAGCAGCTGCGGCAACCGCTTCTCGCGCGCCTTCTCCTCCACCGCGGCCAGCTCCTCCAGCCACGGTTTGCGCGCCACCGCGCCGGTGTCCGCGCGCCCGGACGCCGCCTGCGTCACGGCGGCCAGCACCAGGTCCGCGTCGCCGACGATGCCGAGGTCGATGTCGCGGTTCTTGCCGACGGTGCGGTAGTCGAGGTCGACCTGCACCACGGTCGCCCGGGCCGACAGCCGGCGGCCGTAGCCCATCCGGAAGTCGAACGGGGTGCCGACGATGACGATCACGTCGGCGTTGTCGAACGCGTAGCGGCGGGAGAGCTGGAAGTGGTGGGGGTCGCCGGGCGGCAGCGTGCCGCGGCCCGCGCCGTTCATGTAGGCGGGGATGTTCAGCGCCCGCACCAGGTCCACCGCCGAGTCGGTCGCCCGCGTGGTCCAGACCTGGCTGCCGAACAGCACGACCGGCTTGCGCGCGTGCACCAGCAGGTCGGCCAGCCGCTCCACCGCCGCCGGGTCGCCCGCGGCCCGGGTGGACGCCCGGTAGCGGCCGGCCTCCGGGATCCGCGCCTGGTGCACCGGCACCGACGCGTCCAGCACGTCGCGCGGGATCTCCAGGAACGACGGGCCGGGCGCGCCGTGGAACGCCTCGCGGAACGCCATGGACACCAGGTCGGCGACGCGCGCGGTCGACGGCACGGTGGCGGCGAACTTGGTGATCGGGGTCATCATGTCGACGTGCGGCAGGTCCTGCAGTGAGCCCATCTTGTGCTGGCTCAACGCGCCCTGGCCGCCGATCAGCAGCATCGGGCTCTCCGCGCGGAACGCGTTGGCCACCCCGGTGACGGCGTCGGTCGTGCCCGGTCCCGCCGTCACCACGGCGCAGCCCGGCTTGCCGGTGACGCGGGCGTAGGCGTCCGCGGCGTGCGCGGCCACCTGCTCGTGCCGCACGTCCACCACCGCGATGCCCTCGTCCACGCACCCGTCGTAGATGTCGATGATGTGCCCGCCGCACAGGGTGAAGATCGTGTCGATGCCCTCCGCCTTGAGGGCCTTGGCCACCAGGTGCCCGCCGGAGATCAGTTCCGGACCCGCGTCGGGATCGCCCGCGGCTCCCGTGCCGTCGCCCGTGGCCTCGGTCGCTGTCCGCGCCATGTGCTGGTCAACTCCTTCGATCGCGGTCGGACCCGCCCGGCCGGGGGACGTGGGGGCCGGGAAGCCGTCCGTTGTAGATTGCATACCGTATGGGGTAGCCATATAGTGACGCCTTGTTCGGGCCGATGTCCAGAGCCGGCGTCACGGGAAGTCACCTCGCCCGCCATCGGCCCCCACCGCACGGAGAGGACTTCCTGCCGTGGATCTGCACGAACACCAAGCCAGGGACCTGTTCGCGGCGCACGCCGTCCCGGTGCCCCGCGGCCTGCTCGCCGCGACACCGGACGAGGCGGCGGCCGCGGCGGCGACGCTCGACGGGACGGTCGTGGTGAAGGCGCAGGTGAAGACCGGCGGCCGCGGCAAGGCGGGCGGGGTCCGCCCCGCCCGCACCCCGGACGAGGCGCGGGAGGTCGCCGCCGCCGTGCTCGGCATGGACATCAAGGGCCACACCGTGCGCGAGGTGCTGGTGGTCGAGGCCACCGACATCGCCGCCGAGTACTACGCCTCCTCCCTCCTTGACCGGACAAACCGGACATTCCTCGCCATGGCGTCGGTCGAGGGCGGCGTGGACGTCGAGGAGGTGGCCGCCACCAGACCGCACGCGCTGGCCCGCGTGCCCGTCACCGCGGTGGACCTGGCGACCGCGCACGAGATCGTCACGGCGGCCAACTTCCCGCCCTCGGTCGCGGACCGCGTCGCGGACGTCGTCGTGCGGCTGTGGGAGGCGTTCGTCGCCGAGGACGCGACGCTGGTCGAGGTGAACCCGTTGGCGCTCACCGCCTCCGGCGAGGTGCTCGCGCTGGACGGCAAGGTCACCCTCGACGGGAACGCGGCGTTCCGGCACCCCGGCCGCGCCGCCCTGGCGGACGTCGCCGCCGAGGACCCGCTGGAGGCGGCGGCCCGCGCCCGCGGCCTCAACTACGTGAAGCTGGACGGCCAGGTCGGCGTGATCGGCAACGGCGCCGGGCTCGTCATGTCCACTGTGGACGTGGTCGCGCTGGCGGGCGGGCGGCACGGCGGCGTGCGGCCCGCGAACTTCCTCGACCTCGGCGGCGGCGCCTCGGCGCGGGTGATGGCCGACGCGCTGGACGTCGTGGCGGGCGACCCGGATGTGCGGTCGGTGCTCGTCAACGTCTTCGGCGGCATCACCGCGTGCGACGCCGTGGCCGACGGGATCGTGACCGCGCTGGGGCTGCTCGGCGACACCAAGCCGCTGGTGGTGCGGTTGGACGGCAACAACGGCGAGGAGGGCAGGCGCATCCTCGCCGAGGCCGCGCACCCCTCGGTGACCGTGGTGGCCACCATGGAGGAAGCGGCCGACCGGGCCGCCCGGCTCGCCGCGACGGGGGTGTGACGTGGCCGTCTTCCTCACGTCGGGCAGTCGCGTGATCGTCCAGGGCATGACCGGGGCGGAGGGCGCGAAGCACACCAGGCGGATGCTCCGGGCGGGCACCCGGGTCGTCGGCGGCGTGAACCCGCGCAAGGCCGGGGAGGTGGTCGACTTCGACGGCCACGTGCTGCCCGTGTTCGGCACCGCGGCCGACGCCGTCGCCGCCACGGGCGCGGACGTGACCGTCGTCTTCGTGCCGCCCGCGTTCACCAAGGACGCGGTGGTCGAGGCCGTCGACGCCGGGATCGGCCTGGCGGTCGTCATCACCGAGGGCGTGCCGGTGCACGACACGGTCGCGTTCCTGGCGCACGCGGCGGCGTCGGGCGGCCGGACCCGGATCATCGGGCCGAACTGCCCCGGCGTGATCAGCCCCGGCCGGTCGAACGCGGGCATCATCCCCGACGACATCTGCGGACCCGGCCCGATCGGCCTGGTGTCGAAGTCGGGGACGCTGACCTACCAGCTCATGCACGAGCTGCGGGACATCGGGTTCAGCACCGCCGTCGGCATCGGCGGCGACCCCGTGGTCGGCACTACGCACATCGACGCGCTGGCCGCGTTCGAGGCCGACCCCGGGACGGGGGTGATCGTGATGATCGGCGAGATCGGCGGCGACGCGGAGGAGCGCGCGGCCGACCACATCCGCGCGCACGTCACCAAACCGGTCGTGGCGTACGTGGCCGGCTTCACCGCGCCCGAGGGCCGGACCATGGGGCACGCGGGCGCGATCGTCTCCGGGTCGACGGGGACGGCGCGGGCCAAGAAGGAGGCGTTGGAAGCGGCGGGCGTGCTGGTCGGCAGGACGCCCGGCGAGACGGCCGGGCTGCTGCGCGACCTGCTCGGCCGGCTCTGACCGTCACCACGCGACCGTGAGCGGCACGCCGTGCCGTACCGCCGCCCCTCGGTGACCGGGGGCGGCGGTACGGCACGGCCATGCCGCGCACGGCCGCGACCCGGCCGACCAGGACCCGGCCGTCCCCGCGACCGCGAGCCCGGCGACGGGTGCACCGCGAAACCCGCCGCCCGCACGACCGCGCGTCCGCCGCGAAGCCCGTGCCGGCGGACGCGACCGCCGCCTCCACGCCGTGCACGAGCACACCTCCGCGCACGGCGTGGAGGTGCCCGTGCACCGCGATGCCGAACCGGAGGCGCGCAGCAGGTGGCGGCGCGCCTCCGGGCCCAGCCGGGCGCCCGGCCCGACGTCACCGCCCGATCAGGCGGTGGCGGGCGGTGTAGACGTTCATCGACGTGCCGCGCAGGAAGCCGACCAGGGTCATGCCCACCTCCGCGGCCAGGTCCACGGCCAGCGACGACGGCGCGGACACGGCGGCGAGCACCGGGATGCCCGCCATCGCCGCCTTCTGCACCAGCTCGAACGACGCCCGGCCGCTGACCATCAGCACCGTGCCGGCGAGCGGCAGGCCCCGGCCCCGCAGCGCCCAGCCCACGACCTTGTCGACCGCGTTGTGCCGGCCCACGTCCTCCCGCAGGCACAGCAGCCGGCCCCGCGCGTCGAACAGGCCGGCCGCGTGCAGGCCGCCCGTGCGGTCGAAGACCCGTTGGGCGGCGCGCAGCCCGTCCGGCAGGGTGGCCAGGGTCTCCGCGTCGACCGCCAGCGGGTCGTCCGCCACCGGCCAGGTGGTCCTGGTGCGCACGGCGTCCAGGCTCGCCTTGCCGCACAGCCCGCACGACGAGGTCATGTAGAAGTTGCGCTCGATCGACGGGTCGGGCGGCGGCACGCCCTCGGCCAGGCCCACGTCGAGCACGTTGAACGTGTTCGAGCCGTCGGCGGTCGCGCCCGCGCAGTACCGGATCGAGGTCACGTCACCGGCGCCGCGCACCACGCCCTCGCCGACCAGGAACCCGGCGGCCAGGTCGAAGTCGTCACCCGGCGTGCGCATGGTCACGGACAGGGAGCGGCCCGCGACCCTGATCTCCAGCGGCTCCTCCACGGTGAGGGTGTCGGCGCGGGCGTCGGGCACCCCGTCCACCACCCGCACCACGCGTCGCCTGCTCGTCACTCGTCCCATGTGGACACTCCTCTGCTCGGCACAGGGCGGTGCACTCGGCCAGCAACCGCCGCAACGCCTCGTCGCGCCGCCCGCCCGCGGCCACCGCCACGGCACGCGTCGCCCGGTGCGCGGCGAGCGCCGGCCACCACGTCATCCACCGGGCGCGCGGCAGTCCCGCCGCCCGGAGGCAGTGCTCGACCAGGGCGTGCGTGCGCGGTGCCCGCGCGGTGCCGATCAGCGGCACCGCGAGCGCCGGCAACGCGCGCCGCCCGGTCGGCGTGCTCAGGTCGTTCACGCACCGGGCCACCGCGGCGAGCACCGGGTGCACCGCCGCGGGCCGGTCGGTCCACTCCTCGTCGGCCAGCAGCGACACCAGCTCCAGCAGGCAGCAGCCGTGCGCCGGGGTGACGTGCCGCCCCGCCGCCAAGCGGGGCAGCCGGGTCGTCACGACGCCTCGCGCGGCTGCGGCAACAGCCCGCGCGGGCGTCCCGGCCGGCTGAACCGGCCGCCCACCACCGCACCCGCCACGCCCAGCGCGGCGGCGGCGAGGAACGCGCCGGCATGGCCGTGCGACACGACGGCCGCCGACGCCACCCCGACGCCCAGCACCCCGCCGAGCGCCTTGGCGCTGTAGATGACGGCGAAGTTGAGCGGCGCGGTGTCCTCGCCGAAGTACTCGCGCACGAGCCCCACCAGCAGCGAGTAGCAGCAGCTCGTGCCGAGGCCGGCCACGCCCGCGCCGACCAGCAGGGCCACCGCGTCCTGCCGCTGCGCGCCGACCAGCAGCACCACCTGGGCCACGCCGCCGGTGGCCATGGCCAGCCGCAGCGTGAGCCGCCTGCCGACGGCCTCGGACATCCGGCCCGCCAGGATCCGGCCCGCGCCCGTCGCCACCGCCAGCACCGCCAACGCCACCGCCGCGACCACCCGGCCGCCCGGTACCGCGTTTACCACCAGGCCCGCCAGGAACACCAGGTCGAACAACGACACCGCCGCCGCGAACACCACCGTCACGCACATCAGCGCCAGGACGCCGCTGCGCACCGCCTCGCCCGGCCGGAAGTGGCGGATCGCGGGACGGTTGCTGCGGTGCGCGCCGGTCTCGCGCCGACGCGGGTCCACGTCGGCCGGCCACCAGTGGCGCGGCGGGTCGCGCAGCGGCAGGCCGCACGCCGTCACCACGACGAGCACCACGAGCGCGGCGGCGGACAGGAACACCGCCCGGTCGTCCGGCCGGAACCACAGCCCGGCGGCCAGCGCGAACGGCGCGCCACCGACCGCGAACGCGCCGGTGACCAGGGCGATCCGGCCGGTGACGCGGTCGGGGAACCAGCGGATCACGGTGCCGACGCAGGTCGCGTAGACCAGGCCCGTGCCGGCCCCGCCGACCAGCGAGTAGCCCAGGAGCAGGACGGGCAGGTGCTCGGCGAACCCGAGGGCGAGCAGCCCGACCGCGCCGAGCGCCGCGCCCAGCACGACCGCGGTGCGCGGCGCCAGCAGGCCGCGTTCCCGCAGCCACGCGGCGGGGAACGCGACGCCGGCCTGGCACGCCGTCCAGAGCGCGAACGCCCAGCACAGCGCGACCAGGTCCCACCGCTGCGCCAGGACCGGCACCAGCGCGCCGAACCCGTACTGCGCGGTGCCGGCGGCGAGCATGGCGATGCCGCACAGCCAGGCGATCCGGTCCCGCGAGTGGCCCAGCAGTTCCCGGTCCGACTCGCCGACCCGGTGGCGGCGACCGTAGACGTCGAGGACTTCCCGCACCCGCATGAGGACCACCCTCCTTGCAGATTGTATACAGTATTACGTAGCCTACTCCCCGCACCCGTTCCCGACCACCCTCGGACGGCGGCAGGCGCGAACCCTCCCCGGAACGAGGCGGCACGTCCGGGAAACGGCCCCGGCGTCGCCCGCCCCGGTCGAACCCGAGCGCCAGGGCTGTCGCGGGAAGCACGACCGGCGTACCGTGAATACGGTATACAGTCTTCTGACTACAGTGGAGGCGCCATGACCGTGGAGGAACGGGTGCTGGCCGTGATCGAGGCGCACCGCGGCGACCGGGGCGCGCTGCTCCCGGTCCTGCACGGCATCCAGGCCGAGTTCGGCTACGTCGACCCGTCGGTGATCCCGCTGGTGGCCCGGGAGCTGAACCTCTCGCGCGCCGACGTGCACGGCGTCGTCACCTTCTACCGCGACTTCCGCGCCGAACCCGCGGGCCGCGTCACGGTGCGGCTGTGCCGAGCCGAGGCGTGCCGCTCGGTCGGCTCCGAACCCCTGGCCGCCCACGCCGAGGCCGCGTACGGCGTGCGGACCGGGCGGACCGGCGCCGACGGCGCGCTGACCCTGGAAGAGGTGTTCTGCCTGGGCAACTGCGCCCTCGGACCCGCCGCCCAGGTCAACGGGCGGCTGCACGGACGGCTCGACCCCGCCCGGCTCGACGGCGTGATCGCCGCCGAGCTCGAGAAGAGGACGGCATGACCACCACCGTGTACGTCCCGCGCGACGCCGCCGCCCTCTCGGTGGGCGCGGACGCCGTCGCCGCCGCGATCACCCGCGAGGCCGCGCTCGCGGGTCGGGCCGTCCGGGTCGTGCGCACCGGCTCGCGCGGCATGCTGTGGCTGGAGCCGCTGGTCGAGGTGGCCACCGACGCCGGCCGGGTCGGCTACGGACCGGTGACCGCCGCGGAGGTGCCCGCGCTGGTGGCGGCCGGGATGCTCGACGGCGCGGACCACGGGCCGCACGTGGGCGTGGTCGAGGAGCTGCCGTGGATGCGCGCGCAGCACCGGCTGTGCTTCGCCCGCGTCGGCGTCACCGACCCGCTGTCGCCCGACGACTTCCTCGCCCACGGCGGCACGGCGGGGCTGCGGCGGGCGCTGGAGATCGGACCGGCGGCCACGGTCGCGGAGGTGACGGACTCCGGGTTGCGCGGGCGCGGCGGCGCGGGCTTCCCGGCGGGCGTCAAGTGGCGGACCGTCGCGGACGCGGCCGGCCCGCTCAAGTTCGTGTGCTGCAACGCCGACGAGGGCGACAGCGGCACGTTCGCCGACCGGATGCTCCTGGAAGGCGACCCGTTCTGCCTGATCGAGGGGATGACCATCGCCGCGCACGCCGTCGGCGCCACCGAGGGCTACGTCTACCTGCGGTCGGAGTACCCCGAGGCGGTGCGGACGTTCCGCCGGGCGATCGAGGTCGCGTACGCGCGGGGGTGGCTCGGGGACGACGTGCTCGGGTCCGGGCTGAGGTTCGACCTGATGGTGCGGGTCGGCGCCGGCGCGTACATCTGCGGCGAGGAGACCTCCATGCTGGAGAGCCTGGAGGGCAAGCGGGGCGTGGTGCGGGCGAAACCGCCGATCCCCGCGATCACCGGGCTGTTCGGCAGGCCGACCGCGGTGAACAACGTGCTGACGCTCGCGTCCGTGCCGCGGATCCTGGCCGACGGCGCCGCCGCCTACCAGGCGCTCGGTGTGGGCCGCTCACGCGGCACGCAGGTGTTCCAGCTCGCCGGGAACATCGCCCGCGGCGGCGTGTTCGAGACGGCGTTCGGGCTCTCGCTGCGAGAGCTGGTCGAGGTGCACGGCGGCGGCACGCGGTCGGGCCGCCCGGTGCGCGCGGTGCAGGTCGGCGGGCCGCTCGGGGCGTACCTGCCGGCGTCGGGCCTGGACCTGGAGCTGGACTACGAGGCGTTCGCCGAAGCGGACGCGATGCTCGGGCACGGCGGTGTCGTGGTGTTCGACGACACCGTGGACATGGCCGCGATGGCGCGGTTCGCGTTCGCGTTCTGCGCGGAGGAGTCCTGCGGGAAGTGCACGCCGTGCCGGGTCGGCGCGGTGCGCGGCGTCGAGGTGGTCGACCGGATCGTCGGCGGCGAGGACGTCGACGACAACCTCGCGCTGCTGGGCGACCTCTGCGAGCTGATGACCGACGGGTCGTTGTGCGCGATGGGCGGCCTGACGCCCAACCCCGTGCGCAGCGCGCTCCGGCACTTCGCCGACGACTTCACGCCAAGGAGGGTCGCCTCGTGACGATCTTGAAGGAACCGGACCTCGGCACACCGGCCTCGACGTCCCCGGTCGAGGTGACGGTGGAGGTCGACGGCGTCCCGGTGACCGTGCCCGCGGGCACGTCGGTCATGCGGGCCGCCGCGACGTGCGGGGTCGACGTCCCGAAGCTGTGCGCGACGGACAGCCTGGAGCCGTTCGGGTCCTGCCGGCTGTGCCTGGTCGAGATCGACGGGCGGCGCGGCACGCCCGCGTCGTGCACCACGCCGGTCGCGGACGGGATGAAGGTGCGCACGCAGACGCCGAAGCTGGAGAAGCTGCGGCAGGGCGTGATGGAGCTGTACCTGTCCGATCACCCGCTGGACTGCCTGACCTGCTCGGCCAACGGCGACTGCGAGCTGCAGGACATGTCCGGCGCGGTCGGGCTGCGGCAGGTGCGGTACGGGTACGAGGGCGAGAACCACCTGTCGCTGGAGAAGGACACCAGCAACCCGTACTTCGACTTCGAGCCGTCCAAGTGCATCTCGTGCTCCCGGTGCGTGCGGGCGTGCGGCGAGACGCAGGGCACGTTCGCGTTGACCATCGAGGGCCGCGGCTTCGAATCGAAGGTCTCGCCCGGCGGTCTGTCGTTCATGGAGTCCGAGTGCGTGTCGTGCGGCGCGTGCGTGCAGGCGTGCCCTACCGCGACGCTGCAGGAGAAGTCCGTGGTGCAGCTCGGGATGCCGAGCCGGACCGTGCTGACCACCTGCGCCTACTGCGGTGTCGGCTGCTCCTTCAAGGCCGAGCTGCGCGGCGACCAGCTCGTGCGGATGGTGCCGCACAAGGACGGCGGCGCGAACGAGGGCCACTCGTGCGTCAAGGGGCGCTTCGCGTTCGGCTACGCCACGCACCCCGACCGGGTGACCACGCCGATGGTCCGGGAGAAGATCACCGACCCGTGGCGCGAGGTGTCGTGGGAGGAGGCGATCGCCCACACGGCGGCGCGGATGCGCGCGCTCCAGGCCGAGCACGGCGTCGGCGCGATCGGTGGCATCACGTCGTCCCGCTGCACCAACGAAGAGGTGTACGTGGTGCAGAAGCTCGTGCGCGCGGCGTTCGGGAACAACAACGTCGACACGTGCGCGCGGGTGTGCCACTCCCCCACCGGGTACGGGCTGAAGCAGACGTTCGGCGAGTCGGCGGGCACGCAGGACTTCCGGTCCGTGGCCGCGGCGGACGTGATCGTGGTGATCGGGGCGAACCCGACCGACGGGCACCCGGTGTTCGCGTCGCGGATGAAGCGGCGGCTGCGGGAGGGCGCGAAGCTGGTCGTCATCGACCCCCGGCGGATCGACCTGGTGCGCTCGCCGCACGTCCGGGCGACCCACCACCTCCAGCTCCGGCCCGGCACGAACGTGGCCGTGGTGAACGCCTTCGCGCACGTCGTCGTGACCGAAGGGCTGGTGGACGCCGACTTCGTCGCGGCCCGCTGCGAGGGCTACGAGGAGTGGGCGGAGTTCATCGCCCGGCCCGAGAACAGCCCCGAGGTGGTGGAGTCGGTCACCGGCGTGCCCGCGGCGGAGATCCGCGCGGCCGCCCGGCTGTACGCGACCGGCGGCAACGCCGCGATCTACTACGGGCTGGGCGTCACCGAGCACAGCCAGGGCTCCACCATGGTGATGGGCATGGCGAACCTGGCCATGGCCACCGGCAACGTCGGCCGGGACGGGGTGGGCGTGAACCCGCTGCGCGGGCAGAACAACGTGCAGGGGTCGTGCGACATGGGGTCGTTCCCGCACGAGCTGCCCGGCTACCGCCACGTGTCCGACGACGCGGTGCGCGCCGTGTTCGAGGGCGTGTGGGGCCGCGACATCCTGCCGACGCCGGGCCTGCGCATCCCGAACATGTTCGACTCGGCCATCGCGGGCACGTTCCGCGGCCTGTTCGTGCAGGGCGAGGACATCGCCCAGTCCGACCCGAACACCGCCCACGTGACCGCGGCGCTGACCGCCATGGACCTCGTGGTGGTGCAGGACCTGTTCCTCAACGAGACGTCGAAGTTCGCGCACGTGTTCCTGCCCGGCACGTCGTTCCTGGAGAAGGACGGCACGTTCACCAACGCCGAGCGGCGCATCAACCGGGTGCGGCCGGTGATGGCCCCGAAGACGGGCAAGCACGAGTGGCAGATCGCGTGCGAGCTGGCCGCGGCGCTGGGCTACGAGATGTCCTACCGCCACCCGCGGGAGATCATGGACGAGATCGCGTCGTTGACGCCGACGTTCGCCGGGGTGTCGTTCGCCAAGCTCGACCGGCTCGGCAGCGTCCAGTGGCCGTGCAACGACGACGCGCCCGAGGGCACGCCGACCATGCACGTGGACTCGTTCGTGCGCGGCAAGGGCCGGTTCGTGCCCACGTCGTTCGTGCCGACCACCGAGCGCACGACCCGCCGGTTCCCGCTGATCCTGACCACGGGCCGGATCCTCAGCCAGTACAACGTGGGCGCGCAGACCCGGCGGACCGCCAACATCGCCTGGCACCCGGAGGACGTGCTGGAGATCCACCCGCACGACGCCGAGGTGCGCGGCATCGCCGACGGCGACGCGGTGACGCTGGCCAGCCGCGTGGGCGCCACGTCGCTGCGCGCGGTGCTCTCCGACCGGATGCCGGTCGGTGTCGTCTACACGACGTTCCACCACCCCGTGACCGGGGCGAACGTGGTCACCACCGACAACTCCGACTGGGCCACCAACTGCCCGGAGTACAAGGTGACCGCCGTGCAGGTGGCGTTGCGCGAGCCCGCGGTGGTCGAGTGACGTGGGCGGCGCGCCCCCTCCCGCGGTGCGGCTGGTGAACGAGATCGCCCGCCAGTTCCACGACCGGCCGCCGGACCTGGCGGCGGCCGCCGTCGCCGACCACGTCGAGCGCTTCTGGGACCCCCGGATGCGCGCCGACCTGAAGCGCCACGTCGCCGAGGCCCCGGAGTCCCTGGACCCGGTGGCCCTCGCGGCGGCCGGGCTGGTCGACCGGGAGACCCACCGGAACGTCCACAATGGACGGTCTTAAGATCACCCGATCAAGTGACATTTTCCATGCGCGCAAGGAATTCCCGCCGCCGACCGGACCGCGTGAGCGCCACACACGCGAGGATGCCTCGCATCGTTCGGCACGGGTTCGCCGGGACCGCCGCCGGCGGGGGACCGGGGAATTGATCACTCGACCGGGTGCCCCGGGAGGACGTCCGGCAGCTCGACATCGAGCTGCCGGACCTTCGTCGTCGTCCGGGCCACGCGCCGGTGTGCGAGGCCCGGACCTGGGGTTGTCGACCGCGTGCCGTCACCGGCCCGTCCCGGTGCGGCGGTGTCCGCCGCACCGGGAGCGGAACGGCTCGACGGCCGCGGTCAGGTTTGCCGCAGGGACGTGAGGAACGCCCGGAACGGGCGTTCCCCGAAGGTCAATCTGGGTTCCGGTCGTTTGCTGTCCCTGACGCTGGTCGTGCTCCGTCCCACGGCCAGCTCGACGCAGTTGTTGCCCGCGCCGGAGTAGGTGCTCTTGCGCCACGTCTTGTCGATGTTCATGTGTCCTTCAGTGCCGTTGCCAGTTTCCTGATCAGCGAAGCCGACTCCTTGGGCGTCAGGGCGACCTCGCTCACCATTTCCTCGAAGTGCAGCAGGTACTTCTGCACGTCGGCGCGATTGTCCACCCACTTCCCGCCACCCGCGTACTCCAGGTACACGGCCGAAGGATCGCTGTCCTCGAAGCGGAGGGCGGTCGCGCCACCACCGGACATGGTTCCGTGTGCACCGGCGCCGAACGGAACCACTTGGATGGTGATGTTGTCCTGCTTCCCCTTCTCGAGCAAATGCGACAACTGCTCGCGCATGACCTCCCGGCCACCCACGATTCGGTGCAGCGCGGCCTCGTCGATCACCGCGTGGAGGCGTAATCCGGGCAGCCTCCGCTGCCGGTTCGCCAGCGCGGCCGTCACCTGCTCCACCGAGACGGACGGGTCCATGAACCGCCGGCCCGCGAGCCTGATCGCGGCCGCGTAGGCGGGCGTCTGGAGCAGGCCCGGGATGACGATCATCTCGATCGTCCGCACCTCGGTGGCGTCGGCCTCCTGCCGGGCGTAGGTGCGCGCCTCCGGGGTGTACGCGGCCGCGTACACCAGGCGCGTCCCGTCCTGCTTCGCGTCCTCCCACAGCGCTTCGGCCTCGCGCCGCTCCGCGTCGGTGGCCCCGTAGAGGCCGAGCAGCGCGCCCAGCTCGGTCCAACTCGGACTGATGTAGCCGTTCTCCATCCGCGACAGCGTCGACTGCGTCTTCCGGGTCAGCGCGTGGTAGTCGGCCTCGGTCTTGCCCGCGCGCTTGCGCAGGCCGTTGAGGAACTGGCCGAGCTTGCGCTTGCGTCGGGTTTGGACGGCTGCCATGCGGATCTCTCCTCGCTGGAAAAGAACTGCGAACACCCTAGTGCGGTCCCGCGTCCTGCCCGTTTTCACTCGATCGTGCACCGTTCTCACGGTGCATATACCCCCCATTGGACGGGTCCGGCCGGTTTCCCCGCCGATCCGCGCCCGCCGTACCATCTCGCCGCGTCCGCCCCGGCACGTCAAGGGGGTGTGACGTGATGATCGGCCGGAGGTTGGAGCGCGCTCCAAGGTTCATCGCGGCCGGCGCCCGCAGCCGGGTCGGCAAATCCGGCTGAAATTGTCGGTCCCCCGGTCCATCATGGCCCGCATGGCAGACGCAATCGTGGCCGAAGGGCTGATCAAGCGCTACGGATCGGTGGTCGCTCTCGACGGCCTCGACCTCGTGGTGCCGGAAGGCACCGTCATGGGCCTGCTCGGGCCGAACGGCGCGGGCAAGACCACGACGGTGCGCGTGCTCACCACCTTGCTGGAGCACGACGAGGGCAGGGCGACGGTGACCGGGCTGGACGTCATCGCCGACGCCAAGGAGCTGCGCCGCCGCATCGGGCTGTCGGGCCAGTACGCGGCCGTGGACGAGAACCTGACCGGGTTCGAGAACCTGGACATGGTCGGGCGGCTCTACCACCTGGGCAAGCGGCGCAGCCGGGAACGGGCGCGCGAGCTGCTGGAGCGGTTCGACCTCGTGGAGGCGGCCGACCGGCCGGTGAAGGGCTACTCGGGCGGCATGCGCCGCCGGCTCGACCTGGCGGGCGCGCTGGTGGCCAAGCCGCGGGTGCTGTTCCTGGACGAGCCGACCACGGGCCTGGACCCGCGCAGCCGGCTGGGGATGTGGGACGTGATCGGCGAGCTGGTCGCGGGCGGCACCACGCTGCTGCTGACGACGCAGTACCTGGAGGAGGCCGACCGGCTCGCCGACCGGATCGCGGTCATCGACCACGGCCGGGTCATCGCGCTGGGCACCGCGAACGAGCTGAAGGACCAGGTGGGCGGCGAGCGGCTGGAGCTGACCGTCGGTTCCGCGCAGGACGCGGAGACGGCCGGGCGGGCGCTCGCGCCATTGGCGATCGGCGACATCGCGCTGGATGACCGCGGGCACCGGCTGACCGTGCCGGTGTCGGGCGGGGCCGACGTGCTGGTGGACGGGATCCGCCGGCTGGACGCCGAGTCGGTCAAGGTGCTGGACGTCGGCCTGCGCAGGCCGACGCTGGACGACGTGTTCCTCGCGCTGACCGGCCACGCGGCCGGGAACGGCGGCGGGGACGGGCAGGCGAAGCAGGGGGAACAGGGAGCATGAGCGCGTTCACGCAGGCGTTGGGCGACGGCGCGGTCGTCGCCAAGCGCAACCTCATCAAGATCAAGCGGGTCCCGGACCTGATCGTGTTCTCGACCCTGTCGCCGATCATGTTCGTGCTGTTGTTCGCGTACGTGTTCGGCGGCTCGATCGCCATCCCGGGCATGGACTACCGCGAGTTCCTGATGGCGGGGATCTTCGCGCAGACCGTGGTGTTCGGCGCGACCATCACCGGCAGCGGACTGGCCGAGGACATCCAGAAGGGCGTGATCGACCGGTTCCGGTCGCTGCCCATGGCGCGGTCCGCGGTGCTGATCGGGCGCACCACGAGCGACCTGGCCAACAACGTGATCGTCATCCTGGTGATGTCGGTGACCGGCCTGATCGTGGGCTGGCGGATCCACTCCTCGCCGCTGGAGGCGCTGGCCGGGTTCGCGTTGCTGCTGCTGTTCGCCTATGCCGTGTCGTGGGGGATGGCGATCGTCGGGTTGATGGTGCGCAGCCCCGAGGTGTTCAACAACGCCTCGTTCATCGCGATCTTCCCGTTGACGTTCATCGCGAACACGTTCGTGCAGGAGAGCAACCTGCCGGGGCCGCTGAAGACGTTCGCCGAGTGGAACCCGGTGTCGGCGGTGACGGCCGCCGCGCGGGAGCTGTTCGGCAACACCAACCCGATGGCCCCGGTGGCGGACGTGTGGCCGCTGCGGCACCCGGTGCTGATGACCCTGATCTGGGTCGTGGTGTTCCTGCTCGTGTTCGTGCCGCTGGCGATCCGGCAGTACCGCAAGGCGGTCGCGCGGTAGCCGAGCGTCACCGCGCCACTTTGTCAAGAGGCGAACAGGTTTCAGCCCGATCGTGGTACGGGTAGCCGGTGGGCAACAGAGCCCGAGGAGGCGCAGATGTCCACCGGTACCACCATCGGCGTGATCGTCGTCGTGCTGGTCGTACTGGCCGCTATCGCGGTGCTGCTGAAGTTCCTGATGCAGCGCAAGAGGTTGCGCTCGAAGTTCGGCCCGGAGTACGAGCGGGCCCTGGAGCGCAACGGCAGCCGGATGGCGGCGGAACGCGAACTGGCGGAACGGGAGCGGGAGCACGCGAAGCTGGAGCTCCGCACGCTCGACGACGCGACGCGCGACAAGTACAGCCGGTCCTGGACGCTGGTCCAGGAGCGTTTCGTCGACGAGCCGAACGAGGCGGTGAGCCAGGCGGACGAGCTGGTGACCGACCTGATGGCCGAACGCGGTTACCCCACCGAGGGGTTCGAGCGCCGCGAGAAGCTGCTGTCCGTCGGCCACGCCCGCACGCTCGACCACTACCGCGAGGCGCACTCGATCACCGAGCGCCGCGAGCGCGGCGAGGCGTCCACCGAGGACCTGCGCGCCGCTATGGTGCACTACCGCACCGTGTTCGAGGACCTGCTCGCCGACGACCGGGAAGGGGCGCGGTAATGACCGACCAACGTCACCACCTCACCACCGAGGACTTCGCCGAGCGCGCGTCGACCGGGTCGGGGCCGGTGGACGGCCGCCGGATCGGGTCCGGCGCGACCGACCGGGACGGCCTCGACCGCGAGCCGACCGTGTTCGACGAGCCGGCGCACGACAAGTCGCTGCACGGCGAGGCCGCCCTGACGGGCGAGCCCTTGGCGCACGGGGAACCGGCGCGCGACGGGGCCGTGCGCGACGAGACGATGCGCGACGGCACCGCTCACGACGAGACCCTGCGTGACGACGCGATGCGCGACGGGACCATGCGTGACGGCGCCGCTCACGGCGACACCGTGCGCGACGAGGCGTGGGCGCAGGACGGCCTGGCGCACGACGGGACCGCGGGCGACGAGCCGGTGCACGACGGGACCGCGTACGACGAGACGGCCCAGGACGACCCGGCGCACGACCGGTCGACGGCGCGCCAGGAGCCGGTGGAGCCGGCCGCGGTCGACACGACGGCCGGTGACGCGCCGCTGTTCACCCCGGACGACGCGGCGGACTACCAGGCCGAGTGGCGCGCCCTGCAGGCCGACTTCGTCGACGACCCGCGCGAGGCCGTGCAGCGGGCCGACGAGCTGGTCGCCCAGGTGATGCAGTCCCTGGCCACCACGTTCACCGAGCACAAGCACTCGCTCGAGGAGCAGTGGCAGCGCGGTGACGAGGCGCAGACCGAGGAGCTGCGGCAGGCCCTCAAGCGCTACCGCACGTTCTTCGACCGGCTGCTGTCGGTCTGATCACCGGGACGTGATCGCCGAGCCGTGCAGGCTCCCCGTTGTGCATCCGGCGACCCGGGTGCACAACGGGTGTTCCACGGCGTCCGGGCCCGGCGGGTGATCAGCCGGGCAGCTCCCGGATCTCCATCTCCAGCACGTCGATCTCGTCGCTGATCGCCTCGTCCAGCATCCGGTCGAGCAGCTGCGAGCAGTCCGACGACCCGACGCCGAACCGGGGCACCTGCTCCCACCACACCGCCGGGTTGTTCCAGAACGAGCCGGAACCCTGGTCGACGCCCTCCAGGCAGCGCAGCCGCGTGTCGTCGTCCGGCAGCCGGCGGACGTAGTCGATGAACCTGGCCAGCGCGTCCGGGTCGGCCACCGGCACCGCGCCGTACCCGCGCAGGCAGTCCTCCAGTTCCGTCAGGAACTCCTCTTTGAACGTCACGCCGCCACCCCCGCTTCCCCCGCGACCTCGCGGGTGAGGAGGACTCACGTCCCAGCCCGTCCACGGTACCTCCGCCGACGCACGGAGAAATTACTGCCAATGGGCGGTTCCAGAACAAGATTCGCTAACATTCGGCCGCCCGACCGCCGACCCGGCCCGCGAACGTCCTCTGTGGACAGCCGGTGACCGGCGGCGGACGCCCTCGGCCGGCGGGCCCGACCGAGGGCGGCGGCGCGGTCCCGGCCGGGGCCGGCGCGCCCGTTCACTCCGCCCGCTGCCGCGCCCGGAAGCTGAACCGGTCGCCCCGGTAGAGCGAGCGGACCCGCTCGATCGGTTCGCCAACGTTGTCATGGGACACGCGGTGCAGCAGCAGCATCGGCAGCGCCGGGTTCGTGCCGATGAGCAACGCCTCCCGCGGCGTCGCCAGCACGGTCTCCACCCGTTCCTCGGCCTCGGCGAACACCACGCCCAACCGGTCGGTCAGGCACGCGTACAGCGACGTGGTCGGGTCCAGGACGTCCAGCAGCGTCGGGAACCGCGCCTGCGACAGGTAGGTCGATTCCAGCCCGACCCGCTCGCCGTCGGCCAGCAGCACCCGTTCCAGGTGGATCACCGGGTCGCCGCGCCCGACCCGCAGGTCCCGCGCCAGCACGTCGTCCGCGGGCAGGTGCTCGACGGTGATCACGCCGCGGGACGGCTCGACGCCCTGGCGGCGCATGCCCTCGGTGTAGCTCAGCAGCGACAGCGGCTGCTCCAGCTTGGGCGGCGCGACGTAGGTGCCGCTGCCCTGGCGGCGTTGCAGCTTGCCCTCGAGCACCAGCTCGCCGACGGCCTGCCGCAGCGTCACCCGCGACACCGAGAACCGCTCGGCCAGTTCCCGCTCCGACGGCAGCGCCGTGCCCTCCCCCAGCGCGTCGACGAGCCACAGCAGCTCCGTCTTGACCGCGTAGTAGCGCGGGATGCGGCCGTGGTCCGGGATGCCGGCGCGGACCGGCCCGTCCGCGCGGTAGTGGGGCGCGTAATACGAGGCATGCACGGTTCGAGCCTACGGGCCGGTCGCCGCCCGTCGGACCGCTGACGGGGTGGGTCGCAGATCACGCCGCGAGCTGCGGCGGATCCGGTATGGCGTAACCGGACGCACCCACGTTGGCCTCCAGCGACCTGCGCCATTCGCCGGTGTCGATCATCTTCCGAACGGCGGCGGCGACCTTCGCCTTGCTGGTCGGATCGCCCTTGCGCAGCCCGATGCCGTACTCCTCCTTGCTGAACGGCTTGTTGACCACCCTCAGCAGCTCGGGGTTCTGCGCGGCGTAGCCCGCGAGGATGACGTCGTCGGTCGTCATCGCGTCCACCTGCTCGGCCAGCAGCGCGGTCACGCAGTCGCTGAAGTTCGGGTACTCCACCAGTTGGACGGACTGCGCGTACCGGTCTTTCACGTGTTGCGCCGAGGTGGTGTTGGCCACCGAGCAGAGCTTGAGGTTGCCGGAGTCGAGCGACTCCGGTCCGGTGATCCGCTCGTCGGTCAACCGGACCAGCAGGTCCTGCCCGGCCACGAAGTACGGACCCACGAAGTCGATGACCTCCTTGCGCTTGTCGGTGATCGAGTAGCTGGACACCACCAGGTCGGCGGCCCCCGAGGTGAGCAGCTTCTCGCGTTCCGAGGGCGTGGCCTCGATGAACCGGACGTCCTCGTCTGCGGCGCCCAGCTCGCGGGCGACGTACCGGGCCACGTCGACGTCGAAGCCCCGGTAGGTGCCGTCCAGGCGGCGCACGCCGAGTCCCGGCTGGTCGTACGCCACGGCGATGGTCAGCCCGGTCGAGCTGTCCGCCTTGCCGGCGACGGTCGTGTCGTCGCCGGAGGAGCACGAGGTGAGGACGAGCGCGGCGGAGCACGCCACAACGAGGGCGCGCGACAGTGCCAGAGCCATTCTTCCCCTTTTCGGGAGGTTCCCTCTCGGATGCGGGAAACCTAGGCGGCGCAAGGGGTCCGGTCCAGGGCCGAGGGGAGGAAACGGGCACCTGATCGGTCAAGCCCGGCGCTGGTGCACCGACCTGAGCTGCCTGGGACCGGTGTCATGCCGCGACGGCGGCGGGCCGAGCGTGACGCGCGCGTTGCCGACGTACGCGCCGGCGGCGCTGGCCAGCACGGGCTCCAGGGACAGCTCCCGCACCTCCGGCAGGTCCTCGGCGAGGGCGGCGAGCCGCAGCACGAGGTCCTGCAACGCGGTCAGGTCCGCCGGCTCGTCGCCCCGGTACCCGGCCAGCAGCGGCGCGGCCTTGGGCGCGCGGACCAGCGCCGCCGCGTCCGCGTCGGTGAGCGGGACCGCCCGGTAGGCGCGGTCCCCGAGCAGGTCGCTGACGAGCCCGGACAGGCCGAACGACACCAGCGAGCCGAACGACGGGTCGTCCTGGAGCCCGAGCACGCAGGAGATCCCCTTGGGTGCCATGCGTTGCACGTACACGTCGGGCCGGTCCGACATGCCGGCGAGCATCGCGTACGCCGTGCGGACGGCTTCCGCGCCGGTCAGGTCGAGCCGGACGCCGACGAGGTCGGTGCGGTGCCGCAGCCGCTCGTCGGTGGACTTCAACGCCACCGGGTAGCCCAGGTCCTCCGCCGCGCGGACCGCGTCGTCCGCCGACGTGACGACCCGGAACGGCACGATCTCCACGCCGTAGCACGCGAGCAGCCGCACGGCGGTGTCGTCGTCCAACCGCCGTTCGCCGTCCAGCTCCAGCGACGCCACGAGGGCGTGCGCGGCGGCGGGGTCGATGCCCTCGGGCCGCGCGAACGTGCCCTGCGGCGCGGACCGCCACCGCGCGTAGCGCGTCACCCGCGCCAACGCGGCCACCGCCCGCTCCGGACTCGGGTACGACGGCACGGAACCGCGTCCGGGCGCGCCGCCGGGACCGGGCACGGCCAGTTCCGCGGGCACGCCCTCCACGGCCAGGAACGTCGAGGCGATCGGCTTGCCCTGCCCGGCCTCCTCCACCACCTCGCGCAACGCGCGGGCGAACGACGCGCCGGGCACCGCCAGCGGCGGCACGAACACCACCACGAGCGCGTCCGCGGCCGGGTTCGCCAACGCCTCCCGCACCGCCGCCGCGAACGCCTCCGGCCCGGCCTGCGAGCCCACGTCCACCGGCTCGCCCGCCAGCTCCAGGCCCTGCGCCAGCGCGGTGTCCGCGGCCAGCAGCCCGATCGCGGTCGAGTTGCCCACCACGGCGACCCGCGGCCCGGCGGGCAGCGGCTGGTGCGCCAGCAGCAGCGCGGTGTCGAACAGCTGCGCCAGCGACTCCACCCGGATCACGCCGGCCCGCTCGAACAACGCCTGCACGCTCGACTCGTCCACCGGCACCGAGGTGGCCGCCAACGCGGGCGTGACCGCGTGCCGCCCCGACTTCACCGCCACGATGGGCTTGGTGCGGCCGAGCCGGCGGGCCAGCCGGGCGAACTTGCGCGGGTTGCCGAACGACTCCAGGTACAGCAGCACCACGTCGGTGGCCGGATCGGTCTCCCAGTACTGGAGCAGGTCGTTGCCCGAGACGTCGGACCGGTTGCCCGCGGACACGAACGTGGACAGGCCGAGGCCGCGTTCGGCGGCGGTGGCCAGGATCGCGGTGCCCAGCGCGCCGGACTGGCAGAAGAAGCCGGTGCGGCCGCGGGCCGGGAGCCGCGGCGCGAGGGTGGCGTTGAGGCGCACGCCCGCGTCGGTGTTCAGCACGCCCAGCGCGTTCGGGCCGACCACCCGCATGCCGTGCGCGCGGGCCTCGGCGGCGAGCCGGCGCTCCGCGCTCAACCCGCCCGGCCCGGTCTCGCCGAACCCGGACGTGACCACGACGAGCGCCTTCACGCCCTTGGCGAGGCAGGCGTCCATCACCTCGTCCACGCCCGCGGCGGGCACCGCGACCACGGCGAGGTCCACGTCGTCGGGGATGTCCAGCACGGACGGGTACGCGCGCACCCCGCGCACCGACCGGTGCTCGGCGTTGACCGGGTACACCGGCCCGGCGAAGTCGGCGCCGAGCAGGTTCGTCAGCACCGCGTGGCCGATCTTGGTCTGGTCGGTGGACGCGCCGATCACCGCCACCGACCTGGGGTGCAGCAGGTTGTGCACGCTGCGCGCCTCGGCGGCCTGCTCGCGGGCGCGGGCCACCGCCACCGACTCCTCGGTGGGGTCGATGTCGAACTCCAGGTGCACCACGCCCTCCTCGAACGCGCGGCTCACGCCGTAGCCCGCGTCCCGGAAGATCCGCACCATCTGGCCGTTCTCGGCGAGCACCTCGGCGGTGAACCGGCTCAGCCCGCGTTCCCGCGCGGCGGCGGCGAGGTGCTCCAGCAGGATCGAGCCCAGGCCGCGGCCCTGGTGGGCGTCCTCGACCACGAACGCGACCTCCGCCGAGCCGCTCGTGCCGAGCCGGTCGTAGCGGCCGACGGCCACGATGTCGTCGCCGAGCAGCGCGGCGAACGCGACCCGGTCGGCGTGGTCGACGGTGCTGAACCGCTCGAGGTCCCGCCGGGGCATCCGCGGGTAGGGGCCGAAGTAGCGGAAGTAGCGGGTGCGCTCGGACAGCCGGCCGTGGAACGCGAGCAGCTTGTCCGCGTCGTCGGGGGTGATCGGCCGCAGGTGGACCGTGCCGCCGTCGCTGAGCACGACGTCGGCCTCCCAGTGCCTCGGGTAGTCGAACGGGTCCACGGCTTCGCTCAGTCCCTCGGGTCGTCGGGGTCCAGCCCGTGCAGCGGGAACACCGCGCGCCGGGTGTCCCGGACCGCCAGGTCGACGGGCGTGTCGAGCTGGCCGCCCCAGGGCTCGAACGCGGTGTCGGCCGCGTCGGTCATGGACGACGGCAGCGGCCGGTTCGGGGCCAGGCCCGACGCGTGGGCGACCCAGTCGGCGGGCAGCGGCGCGTCCGGGTCGACGTCCCGGTCCAGCACGGTGGCCAGCAGGTGCGTCCAGCTGCGTGGCACGACCCGCAGCAGCTCGTACCCGCCGCCGCCGAGGGCGAGCCAGCGACCGCCCGCGGTCTCCCCGGCCAGCTCGCGCAGCCTGCGGTAGATCGCGCGGTGGCCGTCCACGGTGAGCGCCAGGTCGGCCAGCGGGTCCTCGCGGTGGGTGTCCACGCCGCACTGCGTGACCAGCACCCGGGGCCGGAACGCGCGCAGCAGCGACGGCACGGTCGCCTCGAACGCCCGCAGCCAGGCCCGGTCGCCGGTCCCGGGCGGCAGGGCCAGGTTCACGCTCGTGCCCTCCGCGCCCGGACCGCCCACCTCGGCGGGCCGCCCGGTGCCCGGCCACAGGCTCAGCGGGTTCTGGTGCACCGAGATCGTCAGCACGCGCGGGTCGTCGTAGAAGGCGGCCTGCACGCCGTCGCCGTGGTGCACGTCGGTGTCGACGTAGGCGATCCGGTCGAAGCCGTGGTCGAGCAGCCACGAGATCGCCACCGCGCAGTCGTTGTAGACGCAGAACCCGGCGGCGTGGTCGCGCATCGCGTGGTGCAGCCCGCCCGCGATGTTGACCGCCCGGTCGGCCTCACCCGACGCGATCCGCCGGGCCGCGGCCAGCGAACCGCCCACGACCAGCGCGGACGCCTCGTGCATGCGGTCGAAGACCGGGTTGTCAGCGGTGCCCAGGCCGTGCCCGACGTCCCAGCCGGCCATCGGCGCGGCCCGCACCGCGTTGAGGTAGGACGGCTCGTGGACGCGTTCGATCTCCGCCTCCGACGCCGGGTCGGGCGTGACGAGGTCCACCCCGTCCAGCACGCCGAGCCCGGCGGCGAGCCGGACGGTCAGGTCCAGTCGGACCGGGTTGAGCGGGTGGTCCCCGCCCAGGTCGTAGCCGAGGAAGGACTCGTCCCAGACCACGGCGGCTGCCTTGCCCATGTCGGCAACCTAACCCACCGGGCGGGTGGGGGTGTGATCACAGCTTGGTCGCCCCGCACGCCCGGGGGTCCGGGGTGGACTTAGAGTCTGCCGAGACGCGGCGGGCCAGGATTGCGGCCATCGAGGATGGAACCCCGCACGTCGGAACGGGGTCAGAGAAGACATGCAGCTGCGACGAGTCCCCGCCCTGACCGCTGTGCTGGCCTTGGCGCTCACGCTCGGCCTCACCGGGTGCGCCACCAAGGTCGTCGGCAGCCCCGTCGCCGCGGCGGGCGCGGACTCCGGCACCACCTCGGGCGAGCCGTCGTCGACCAGGACGTCGTCGCCGAAGTCCTCGAAGTCCGCCGACAAGCCGACCGCGCCCAAGACCACGGACGCGAAGAAGCCGAACGGCGACATCAAGATCACGACCAAGAAGAAGACCGAGGGCTACGAGGACTGCGACCTCCTCACCCCCGAGGAGGTCGGCGCGGCCGTCGGCGCGGCGAAGGTCGGCGAGAAGGGCTGCGTGCAGAGCACCGAGGAGCCGTACTCGGTGGTGCTGTTCATGCTGAACTTCGCCGAGTACGAGGGCGAGGCGCGGGCCATCGAGGTGGGCGGCAACACCGCGTACGAGGTGAAGTCGGACGGCGAGTGCACGGTGCTGGTCATGCTGACCGACGACCCCGACGAGATCACGCCCGCGTTCCAGACCACCGTGACGCCGATCGACGAGTTCGAGCCGTGCGCGGTCGCGCTGAAGCTCGCGACGAAGGCGTTCGAGAAGATCCCCAACGCCTGACCGGCCCCGCGGGGTGGCCCCGACGGGTTCGGCGACCCCGGTCACGCCCCTTGCCGCCGGACGACACGGGTCCGGCGGCAACGGTGTCGCGTCCCCCTTCGCCGGCGGCCGGGACGGGGTAGGCGGCAACGGTGTCGCGTCACCCCTCGCGGACGGCCGGGACGGGGTCGGCGGCAAAGGTCAGGCGTCGCCCCTCGCGGGCGGCCGGGACGGGGTCGGCGGCAAGGGTCAGGCGTCGCCCGTCGCCGCCGGGCGGGACGGGTCCGACGACCACTGCGACCAGGAGCCCGCGTAGAGCGGCGCGGGGCGGTCCGGGGTGGTGACGCCCGCCACCTCCAGGGCCAGCACCACCGACGACGCGGTGACGCCCGACCCGCAGTAGGCCGCCACCGGGCGGTCGGGCGTGACGCCGATCGCGGCGAAGCGCTCGGCCAGCGCCGCGGCCGGCCGCCAGCGCCCCTCGGCGGTGTGGCCCGACGTCGGCGCGTTCAGCGCGCCCGGGATGTGCCCGGCCCGCGGGTCGACCGGCTCCGTCTCGCCCCGGTAGCGCTCGGGCGCGCGGGCGTCCAGCAGCACGCCGGCCGCGGGGAACGCGGCGGCCTCGTCGGCGTCCAGCACCGGCATGCCGCCGGGCCGCACCACGATGTCGCCGGGAACAGGCGTCGGCGTGTCGGCGTTGACCGGGTAGCCGTCGGCGGTCCACGCCGCGTAGCCGCCGTCCAGGACCGCCACCTCCGGGTGACCGGCCCAGCGCAGCAGCCACCAGGCACGGGCCGCGACCGAGCCGTCACCCGCGTCGTACGCCACGACCGGGTGATGCGCGCGGACGCCGGCGGCCCGCAGCACGGCCTGCAGCGCCGAGGGGTCGGGCAGCGGGTGCCGGCCGCCCGCGCCGGGCGGCGCGGACAGCTCGGTGTCGAGGTCGACGTACACGGCGCCGGGAACGTGCCCGACCTCGTAGTCTTGACGTCCCGGTGGTCCGCCCAGCCGCCAGCGGACGTCGAGCACGACCGGTGGTTCGGCGCCGTCCAACGCGGTGGCCAGGGCTTCGGTGCTGATCAGTGGATGCACGGCACCATCCTGCACCCGTGACCGGCCGACTAGCATTGACGCCATACGAAGGGGAGCGGGTGTGAACGACCTCATCGACACCACCGAGATGTACCTCCGCACGATCTACGAGCTGGAAGAAGAAGGCGTGGTGCCCCTGCGCGCCCGCATCGCCGAGCGGTTGGGCCAGAGCGGCCCGACGGTGAGCCAGACGGTCGGCCGGATGGAGCGCGACGGCCTGGTCGTCGTGGCCGACGACCGGCACCTGGAGCTGACCGAGCAGGGCCGCAACCTGGCCGTGGCGGTCATGCGCAAGCACCGGCTCGCCGAGCGCCTGCTGGTCGACATCATCGGCCTGGAGTGGGAGCACGTGCACAGCGAGGCGTGCCGCTGGGAGCACGTGATGAGCGAGGCCGTCGAGCGCAAGCTGGTCAAGCTCCTCGGCAACCCCACCACCTCGCCCTACGGCAACCCCATCCCCGGGCTGGACAAGCTGGGCGACGGCGAGCCGGCCCCCGCCGCCGAGGCGGACCTGGTGCGCGTGGACGAGGTGGCCCGCCGCGGCGGCGGCCGGGTGGAGGTGCGGCGGATCGCCGAGCACGTGCAGCTCGACCCCGACCTGATGGCCGAGCTGAAGGCCGCGGGCGTGGTGCCGGGCGGCACGGTCGAGGTCGACTCGCTCGGTGGCGCGAAGGTCGTCCAGGTGCGCGGCAACGGCACGGTCGCCGAGCTGGACCCGGCCGTGGCGCACGCCGTCCTGGTGCAGGCCCGGTGAGCCCTACGCGGCGCGCGGCCGCGGCGTTCGCCCGGCTGCACGGCGTCGCGCCGGCCGGCGTGTGGTCCGCTCCCGGACGGGTGAACCTGATCGGGGAGCACACCGACTACAACGACGGCTTCGTGCTGCCGTTCGCGCTGCCGCACCGGACCGCGGTGGCCGCGTCGCCGCGGGACGACGGGCGGCTGCACGTGACCACGGTCGGTGACGACGGCGTGGCGCAGCAGGCGTCCCCGCTCGTGGTCGCCGACCTCGAACCGGGTGTGGTGGGCGGCTGGGCCGCCTACCCGGCCGGCGTGGCGTGGGCGCTGCGCGACCAGGGCGTGACCGGCGGGGCGAACCTCGTCATCGCCGGGGACGTGCCCGCGGGCGCGGGCCTGTCGTCGTCGCACGCGCTGGAGTGCGCGGTGGCGCTCGCGCTGCTCGGGCTGGCCGGGCGGCCCGCCGACGACCTGCCCCGGATCGCGCGCTGGGTGCAGCGCGCGGAGAACGACTTCGTCGGCGCGCCCACCGGCCTGCTGGACCAGACCGCGTCCCTGTGCTGCACCGAGGCCCATGTGCTGTTCCTCGACGTGCGGTCGTTCGAGGCCGAGCAGGTGCCGTTCGACGCCTCCGCGCACGACCTGGAGGTGCTGGTCATCGACACCCGGGCGAGCCACTCGCACACCGACGGCGGCTACGGCGCGCGTCGGGCCGGGTGCGAGGAGGCGGCCGGGCTGCTGGGCGTGCCCGCGCTGCGCGACGTCGCGCCGGACGGCCTCGACGGGGCGCTGGACCGGCTGCCCGACCGGCTGCGGCCGCTGGTGCGGCACGTGGTGACGGAGAACGCCCGCGTGCTGCGGGCGGTGGAGCTGCTGCGGGCCGACGAGCTGGCCGCGCTGGGTCCGCTGCTGGACGCGTCGCACGCGTCGCTGCGGGACGACTACCGCGTGTCCGCGCCGGAGCTGGACGTGGCCGTGGACGCGGCGAAGGCGGCGGGCGCGCTGGGCGCGCGGATGACCGGCGGCGGCTTCGGCGGGTCGGCGATCGCGCTGGTGCCCGCGGCGGAGCACGACGAGGTGGTGCGGCGGGTGCTCGCCGCGTTCGCCGAGCGCGGCTGGACCACGCCGCGGACCTTCACGGCCGTGCCCTCGGCGGGCGCGGGCCGTGACGAATGACGTTCTAGTCGAAAGCGGGGATGCAGGGTGAAGTTGCTCGTCACGGGCGGCGCCGGGTACGTGGGCAGCGTCTGCGCGGCCAGGCTGGTCGAGTCCGGGCACGAGGTGGTCGTGCTGGACGACCTGTCCACCGGCCACGCCGACGCGGTGCCCGACGGCGCGCGGCTGGTGGACGCGAACATCGACGACGTGATCGGCGAGGTGCTCGCCGACGGTTTCGACGGTGTGCTGCACTTCGCGGCCAAGTCCCTGGTGGGCGAGTCCATGCAGGACCCCGCGAAGTACTGGCAGGGCAACGTGGTCACGTCGCTGCGGCTGCTGGACGCGATGCGCGAACACGGCACGCCGCGCCTGGTGTTCTCCTCCACGGCCGCGACCTACGGCGAGCCGGACGAGGTGCCGATCGCCGAGACCGCGCCGACCCGCCCGACCAACACCTACGGCGCGACGAAGCTCGCGATCGACCACGCGATCACGTCCTACGCCGCCGCGCACGGCCTGGCCGCGGTGTCGCTGCGCTACTTCAACGTGGCCGGCGCGTACGGGCGGTTCGGCGAGCGGCACGGTGTGGAGACGCACCTCATCCCGATCGTGCTCCAGGTCGCGTCCGGCGTGCGGGACCGGGTGCAGGTCTACGGCGACGACTGGCCGACCGAGGACGGCACGTGCGTGCGCGACTACATCCACGTGGTGGACCTCGCCGACGCGCACCTGCGGGCGCTGAAGCACGCGACCGCGGGCGAGCACCGCATCTACAACCTCGGCAACGGGTTCGGCTTCTCGGTCCAGCAGGTCATCGACGCCTGCCGCGAGGTGACCGGGCACCCGATCCCCGCCGACGTCGCGCCCCGCCGGGCGGGCGACCCGGCCGTGCTCGTCGCCTCCAGCGAGAAGGCCCGCACGGAGCTGGGGTGGAAGCCCGAGCGCGTGGACCTGGCCGGCATCGTGCGCGACGCGTGGGACTTCACCCGGTCGCGGCAGGGGGCGTGATGGCAGGCAAGATCACCGAAGCGGCGTTCGGGGACCTGACGGCGTTCACCGAGATGCCGAGGCTCTCGTCGCTCGCGCTGTCCCCGGACGGGACGCGCCTGGTCACCGCGGTGGCGACGCTCTCGCCGGACGGCAAGGCGTGGCAGGCGGCGCTGTGGGAGGTCGACCCGGCGGGCGAGCGCCCCGCGCGGCGGTTGACGCGCGGCGCGAAGGGCGAGTCCGCGCCCGCGTTCACGCCCGACGGCGCGCTGCTGTTCCTCTCCGCGCGGCCCGACCAGGAGGCCAAGCCGGCGGACGGCAAGGCCAAGGACAAGACCGCGCTGTGGCTGCTGCCGCCCGTCGGCGAGGCGCGCGAGCTGTACCGGCCCGCGGGCGGGGTGTCGGAGTTCGCGGTGGCGCGGGACGCCGGCACGGTGCTGTTCGCGGCGGGCGCGCACCCCACGGTGGAGTTCGGCGAGCAGGACGAGGAGCACCGCAAGGCCCGCGAGGACGCCGGGGTGACCGCGATCCTGCACGAGTCGTACCCGGTCCGGTACTGGGACGCCGACCTCGGGCCGAGCTACCCCCGGCTGCTGGTGACCACCGCGCCGGTCGACGTGGACCGCGAGCGCGTGGACCAGGCCGAGGACCTGGTCGACCTGACCCCGCACGCGGCGTCGCGGCTGGACGACTCCCCCGCGATCAGCCCGGACGGGCGGTGGGTCGTGCACACCGAGGGCGTCGTGGTGAGCGCGTCGTACGGCAAGCGGGTGCGGCTGCGGCTGACGTCGACCGACGGCGCGGTGGACCGCGTGCTCGCCGACCGGGAGGGGCACTCGTTCCTCCAGCCGGTGTTCCTGCCGGACTCGTCCGGGGTGGTCGCGGTGCGGGCGTTCGACTCCACGCCGGAGAGCCCGTGGCGCAACACGCTGGTGCGCATCGACCTGGAGTCGGGCGCGGTCGAGGAGCTGGCGGCCGACTTCGCGGAGGAACCGGAGCACCCGGTCGTGAGCCCGGCCGGTGACGCGGTGTACTTCACCAGCAGCCACCGGGGCCACCAGCCGATCTGGAAGCTCGACCTCGCGTCCGGCTCGGTGGTGAAGCTGACCGCGACCGGCGCGTACACCGACGTGCGGGTCAGCCCCGACGGCACGACCGTGTACGCGCTGCGCAGCGCGTGGGACCACCCGCCGCAGCCGGTGCGCCTGTCGGCCGACGGCGTGGACCAGCAGGCCACCCCGCTGCCCGCGCCCGGCGCGGTGGAGTCGCTGCCCGGCACGCTCACCGAGATCGACACGGTGGTCGAGGACGGCCGGACCGTGCGCGCGTGGCTGGTGCTGCCCGCCGGCGCGTCGGCCGACCGGCCCGCGCCGCTGCTGCTGTGGGTGCACGGCGGGCCGGTGATGAGCTGGAGCGGGTGGAGCTGGCGCTGGAACCCGTGGCTCATGGCCGCGCGGGGTTACGCGGTGCTGCTGCCGGACCCGGCGCTGTCCACCGGGTACGGGCACGACTTCGTGCGCGCCGGGTGGGCCTCGTGGGGCGGCAAGCCGTACACGGACCTGATGGCGATCACGGACGTGGCCGTGCGGCGCGACGACATCGACGACTCGCGCACGGCCGCCATGGGCGGGTCGTTCGGCGGGTACATGGCGAACTGGATCGCCACGCAGACCGACCGGTTCAACGCGATCGTGACGCACGCGTCGCTGTGGCACCTGGACGCGTTCACCGGGACCACGGACGACTCGTACTACTGGATCCGCGAGATGGGCGACCCGCTGCGGCAGGAGGAGACGGTGCGGGCGAACTCGCCGCACCTGCGGGTGGCCGACATCAAGACGCCCATGCTCGTGATCCACGGCGACAAGGACTACCGGGTCCCGATCGGCGAGGGGCAGCGCCTGTACTTCGACCTCGTGCGGCACGGTGTGCCGGCGAAGTTCCTGTACTTCCCGAGCGAGAACCACTGGATCCTCACGCCCGGCAACGCGAAGGTCTGGTACGAGACCGTGTTCGCGTTCCTGGCCGAGCACGTGCTGGGCGAACCCTGGCGGCGGCCCGACCTGGTCTGACCGGGCTCCGACGCGGTGCCCGCTCGGGGCGGACTCCCCCGGGGTACGGCCTGCCCTTCGGTGCCATCCCGCGGAGGCGTCCCGGGACGCCTCCGCGGAGACGCCTCCTCGGGTGCGCGGCCTCCCAGGGTGGGGCCGGCTGGTCCGGGGTCCGGTCCGGTCGCGTCTCGGGTCGTCGGCAGCGGGTTGGTGACAGCGGGTTGGTCGCCAGGGGCATCACCTCCAAGTGGTGCGTTCGTGTGCCGTGGCAGGTGCGCTGTGAGCGCCTGCCAGGGCGGGGTCGGCGACACCGGGCAGTGACCCGGCACCGTTCAGGCCCGGACCGAGCCGGCCGGTCGGGTGGATGCCGAACACGAGCTGGGTCGGCCATCACGGACAGGCCCGTGACCGACGGCCGGACCGGTGCCGGGTCGAGCGGCCTCGCCCGGCAGCCTGCTAGCGCGTGTTTCAGATGTGGCGTAGCCAGATGTCGATGGTGGCCTGGTAGCGGACGGCGAGTTTGTCGTACCGGGTGGCCCCCGCGCGGTGCTGCTTGAGCAGGTTGATGCCGCACTCGACGGCATGGCGCTGCTTGTAGATCTCCCTGTCGATCGTGCGTGGCCACCCGCCGGCGGAGCCTTTGGCCTTGCGGTGGGCGGCCTGGTCACGGGGTTGGTCGATGGTCGCCTTGATCCCGCGTCGGCGCAGGTAGGCGCGGTTGGCCTTGTCGGCCAGGACCCGGTCCGGTCGTGTGCGGGCCCGGCCGGGCCCGACGCGCGGCACCGAGATCCCCTCGATCACCGGCACGAACTGCGGGCTGTCACCGCGCTGTCCGGCGGTGAGCAGGAACGACAACGGCCGTCGTCCCTGCTCACAGGCCAGGTGCAGCTTGCTGGTCCACCCGCCCCGCGAGCGGCCCAGCCCGTGGTCGTCGGACTCCGCCCCGCCCGCGTCGGTGTCGGGCGGCTCGACCTGCAGATCCCTTTTTACGCGCACCCGCCTGCCGTAGCCGCCGCGGGCGCACAGCACCCCGGCCGTGGCCGGGTCGAGCCAGGCCCGTTCCACCGCGCGGGCGCGGTCGGCGTCGTGGCCGGCGAGGTAGCCCACACGATCGACCCGGCGGTGTCGGCCCGGGCCTGCAACGCGGTCAAGATCCGCACCAAGACACCGGTCCGCTGCTGGCACCGGAACAACCCGTAGACGGTCTGCCAAGGCCCGTAGTCGGGAGGGACGTCCCGCCACGGGGCACCGACACGCACCCGCCACCGGATGCCGTCGATCAACCGCCGCTTGCTCCACTTCGGCGGGCGGCCAGGCTTGACGCCGACGGGCAGCGGAGGTTGCAGCATTGCCCACTGCGCGTCGGTCAGGTCGGCCCGCCCCGCTGCCGCCCCGCTGGCCACGAGGTCTCCGGTACCGCAGGTTTGCTTGGTCGCTAACCCACTTACCGGAGACCTCGCCACGTTCCGGCCACCGACACGCCGCCGATCACCTCACCTTGAAACACGGGCGAGGCCGCTCGCCCCGGCAGCCGGCGAAGCCACTCACCCAGCAGCCGGCAAGGCCGCACGCCTCAGCAGCCGGCCAGGCCGCACGCCCCGAGCAACCGGTGAAGCCACTCACCTTCACAGCCGGCAGGCCCTCCCCGGCAGCTGGCAAGGCCGTACCCCTCAGCAGCCGGCGAAGCCGCACGCCTCGGCAGCGGGTGAAGCCGCACGCCCCGAGCAACCGGCAAGGCCCGCCCCGCCCGAGCAATCGGCAGAGCCGGCCCGCCCGAGTAGCCGGCGAAGCCGCTTACCCGGCAACCGGCACGGCCGCACGCCCCGGCAACCGCAGCCGGTGAAGTCGGTCGCCCCGGGAGCCGGGGGCGGTTCGGGTCGCGCCAGCGGCGTTCTAGCCGAACGGGTCGCCGGTGGTTGGTGGGGCGGTCCACTCCGTGGCGGCGGAGCGTTCGGCCAGGTCGCGGATCTGCTCTGGTGGGAGGCCGGTGGTCAGGGCTGTTCGGAGCAGCTCCGCCAGGCGGTGGCCCGGGTTGGCTTCCTCGGCCCGGTCCAGGGCCACGGCGGCCAGGCTGCCCAGGCCCCGCGCGTAGGCGGAGAACGCGAGCAGGGTGGCCGGTTCGGCGCGTTCCGGGACCGGGCTCGCGCGGGTCAGTTCGGTCCACAGGACCTCCGCGCCGCGGGCGTGTTCGCCGACGCAGTAGGCCAGCGCCGAGTCGCGGGTCAGCGGGTGCGACAGGGCGTGGGCCAGGTCGGCCACCTCCTCGTCGGTCAGCAGGCGCTTCCGGGCGGCCGCGCGCACCACCTCGGCGTGCACCAGGTCGCGGTGCCGGGTCGGGACGACGTCCTCCGGGGGCGGGTGGTCGGCGGCCAGGCGGTTGAGCAGCGCGGTCCGGCGGGCCAGGGCCTCCGGCGGGTCCGGGGTCAGCAGGTCGCGCATCGCGTCACGGCTGGCGTAGGTGACGTGGCCGGCCGCGGCCGACGACGCGGCGAGCACCGTGCTCGACGGGTCCGGCACCGTGCCGGAGCCGCCCACGTCGCGGTAGTCGAACCAGCGCTCCCCCTTGGCCGTGGCGCGCGTCCACACGGCCAGCACGAGCGGCACGTCGACGGCGTCCAGGGACGCGCCGACCTCGTCCACCAGGCCGGCGTGCGGCAGGTCCTCGGGCGGGTCGCCCGACCCGCCGCCGACCACGACGATCACGGCGGCATCGCCGCCGTAGCGGGCCAGCGGCGCGAGGAGCTTCCGGGACGACCGGGTCGGCGCGTCCGGCGGCGGCAGGTCGACGCGCAGGGTCACGGCCACGTCGTGGCCCCGCACCAGGAGCACGACGATCGAGTCGTCCGGGTGGAAGCCGAGCAGGTGGGGGACGGCGGCGATCAGGTCGCCCGGGTCGCGCAGGCCGGGGCGGGTGAGCGAGTTGGTCATGGGTCCGACTGTGGCGGACGGCGGCGGTGAGGGCCGGCGGCCGGGGCGGATCTGTGGACAACTCGGGAACGGGTCGCCGCGGCGCGTGCCGCAGCGACCCGTCACCTGGGAAAACTCAGCAGCTCGGTGCCACTTGGCCGTCCGAACCTGTGTACACGTAGGCGTCGGAGATGTACCCGGACCCGATCTTGTCCCACAGGCTGGTGGTGCCGTACTTGCCGGTGATGGTCTCGCCCCGCGTCTGGCAGCTGATCGTCACCGTCGCGCCGTTCGCGACCGACCCCACGGCCGCGTACTGCGTGCCCGGACCCGAGCGGATGGTGACCGACGCGCCGCTGTCGGTGCCCACGGTGCCGGTCACGCTCGTGCCGCACGAGTTGCGGCTGGTGTAGCTGCGCGTGCCCCAGTAGTAGATCTGCGTGCCGTTGAACTTGATCTTCTGGTCGACGCCGTTGAGCCGCTGCTCGTAGTGCAGGTGCGGCCCGGTCGACCCGCCGGTCGAGCCCACGTTGCCGATCCGCTGGCCGATCCGCACGGACTGGCCGACGGACACGCTCTGCGCGGACAGGTGCGCGTACCGGGTGCGCCAGCCACCGCCGTGGTCGATCTCGACCCACCGGCCGTAGCTCGTGCTGCCCTCGTTCGCGACCCGCGTGACGCTGCCCGCCGCCGACGCGACCACCGGGTCGCCGTCGTCGTTCGCGCGGTTGAAGTCGACCGAGTTCGCGGGGCTGTGGTTGGTCCGGGTCTGGCCCTCCCACACCTGGTTGCACGGGAACGGCATCTGGAAGTTGGGGGCCGCCGCGGCCTCGCCCTGCGTGAGGACGAGGCCGATCAGCGGCGCCACCAGGGCCGTGACGAACACGCGTCGGCTCATCTGCCACCTCCTTGACGACTGCGGGTGGTCATCCGATCACGCGCGGCCGCTTCAGTGGAAGACTTACCAGGTTTTGAGTTGGTGAATTAATCCCTAACCAACCCGAACGGAGCAACGCTCAGCAGTTGCGGCTGGTGTAGCTGCGCGTGCCCCAGTAGAGGATCTGCGAGCCGTTGAACGTGATCTTCTGCGCCACGCCGTCCAGCCGCTGCTCGAAGTGCAGGTGCGGCCCGGTCGACCCGCCGGTCGAGCCGACGTCGCCGATGCGCTGCCCCTTCGACACCGCCTGCCCGACGCTGACCCGCTGCACGGACAGGTGCGCGTACCGGGTGCGCCACCCGCCGCCGTGACCGATCTCGATCCACCGTCCGTAGCTGGTGCTGCCCTCGTTCTCCACCCGCGTCACGGTCCCCGCCGCGGACGCCACGACGGGGTCGCCCAGGTCGTTGGCGCGGTTGAGGTCGACCGCGTTGGCGGGGCTGTGCCCCGTCCGGGTCTGCCCCTCCCACACCTGGCCGCACGGGAACGGCATCTGGAACGCGGGCGCCGCGGCGGCCTCGCCCTGCGTGAGGACGAGGCCGACCAGCGGCGCGACCAGGGCCGTGACGAACGCGCGCCGGACTCGGCTCATCTGCCACCTCCTTGACGGCTGTGGCGCAGATCCGACCACACCCGCACCGTTCAGTGGAAGACTTTCCGAGTAGACGCTTCGTGGATTACTTTCTAACCCACCGATCGGCGCAACGCGGCGACCCCGCCGACCACGGGCAGCTCCACCACCGTCGCGGTGAGGTCGAGCGACAGGCCCGTGCCCGGCGCCGGCCGCAACGTGTAGTCGTGGTCAGAAGAGATCAGCACGAACTCGACGCGGTGACCAGCCGGGACCACGTAGTCGTTCGGCTCCAGCTCGACCTCGACCCGGTACCGCTTGCCGGGCTCGATCGGCTTGGTGCGCGACGGCGACACCCGGTTCTGCGGGTCGGTCCACCCGCGCGTGATCACGTGGGACGTGCCGTCCGGGGCCCGGTCCACCAGCAACGCGGTCACGTTGGCCGCGGGCCGGTCGAACGACAGCGCCAGGTCGACCCGCGCCGTGCCGGAGAACCGCACCGGCTCGGACGTCGGCCGGGTCGCGTACGACAGGCGGTTGCCGGAGCCGGGCAGGTCGATCAGGTCCTCGGCGAGCTTGGTCGCGTCGTCGCGCAACGACTCCACCACCGCGGTGCCGGGCACCTGCTGGAACCGCAGCGCGCCCCGTTCCGAGCCGCCCGCCCACGGGTAGACCCGCGCGGTCGACGTGCCGGGAGCGGGCCAGTCGGCCTCGTCCACCCACGTGGTCTTGTCCTCGCGCTGGATCGTGGCCTTGGGCTCGCGCTCCACGCCGTTGTCCACGCCGTACAGGTAGTGGCTGAACCAGCGGTTGACCGTGCGCCGCCACTCCGCCGACCGCAGCGTGTCGGGGTCGGTGTGCCCGGACTGGTGCAGCCAGATCTTGTGCTCCACGCCGTGCCGCCGCAGCGCCTCGTACCACTGCGCCACGTGCTTGACCTTGACGTTCCAGTCGCTCAGCCCGTGCACGGCGAGCACCGCGGCCCGGACCTTGGACGCGTCCTTGACGTAGTTCCGCTCGTCCCAGAACGGGCTGTAGTCGCCGGTGACGCGGTCCTGGCGGGCCGCCACGTCGGCGATCACGGGCTTGCAGATCTCCCGGTCCGCGCGCGTGTAGACGTACTCCGCCAGCACGTCGAGGTCCTCGCCCTGGAACGTGCCGGGCGCGACCACCGCGCCGTCGGCCCGGTAGTAGTCGTACCAGCTGGAGATCGCCGCGATGGGCACGATCGCCTCCAGGCCCTCGACGCCGGTCGCGGCGACGGCGTTGGGCAGGGTGCCGTTGTACGACACGCCCATCATGGCGACCTTGCCGGTGGTCCAGCCCGCCACGACCGGCGCGCCCGCGGCGTCGCGCGCGGTCGCGCGGCCGTTGAGCCAGTCGACCACGGACTTCGAGCCGATGGTCTCGTTGCGCCCGCCCGAGGTGGGGCAGCCGGTCGACTGGCCGGTGCCCAGCGACTCGGCGTACACCATGGCGAAGCCGCGGGCGAGGAAGTAGTCCTCGTAGCGGCCGGACCGGATCGGACCCGGGTTGGGCCCCACGGCCGCCGCGATCCGCTCGTCCGCCTCGGCCTTGAGCAGCGACCCGTCGCGCTTGTCGTACCCGCCGCGGCGGTTCGGCACGTACAGCTCCACGTCGACGTCGTGGTTGGCCACGTCGTTGCCGCCGGAGAAGTACGGGCTGTTGAAGAACACCACCGGGACCTTCAGCCCGCGGTCGGTGGCCTTCTGGCGCACGACCTCGGTGTAGACCTCGTCGTCGCGCCCGTCCCGGTCGCTGTCGACCGGGGCGCGCACCCACAGGCTCTCGCGCACCACGTCCTTCGGGTCGAAGACGGGTTGCGCCTCGCCGCCGACGAACACGGGCCCCTCCGCCGCGGCGCCGGCCACCGCCGGGGTCACCCCCAGCGGCAGCGTCACCAGAGCGGCGAGCACCGCGGCTCTCCGTGCACCCTTCACGACCGAACCCCCATCATGTGTAGGACAGGTTTGGCGCTGACCATCCCCCGCGCCACCACCCCTGTCAAGGGCGGTCCGAGTCCACTGTGGACAGAGATCAAGACCCGACGATCGGCCCCTTGACCAGCGGCGGAGACCTGTGCACGCGCGCGACGCGCCGCCCGGCCGCGCTCCCGCCGCGCCGCCGAGGTCGAACGCGGCGATGCCCTCCGCCGACGCCGCCCGCGCGGCGCGGGGCCTCCGGCCGGGCGCACCGGGCAGCCCTCCGCCGCGCCCGTGGCGACCGCGTCCGGGCTCGGCCCCGCGCCGGTGCCCGCCACCATCACGGCGCGGTCCTGCGCCCGGACCCTCGTCGCCCACGCCCACCGCGAGCCGCACCGGCGCACGGCGGCCTTCGTGATCTTGCAGGCCCGGGCAGGATGGCACGCATGAGGCTGGTCATCCTGGGCGGCGGCGGCTTCCGCGTGCCGCTCGTGCACAAGGCGCTGGACGAGCACATCACCGAACTCGTGCTGCACGACGTGGACGCGCGCCGGCTGGAGGCGATCCGCCGGGTGCTGCGCGGCGGCCCGCCGGTCACCGCCACCACCGACCTGGACGAGGCGCTGCGCGGCGCGGACTTCGTGTTCTCCGCGATCCGGGTGGGTGGCCTGGCCGGGCGCGCGATCGACGAGGAGGTGGCGCACGCGCACGGCGTGCTGGGCCAGGAGACCGTCGGCGCGGGCGGCATCGCGTACGGCCTGCGCACCGCGCCCGTGGCCGACGCGCTCGCGCGGCGGATCGCCGAGGTCGCGCCGCGGGCGTGGGTCGTGAACTTCACCAACCCGGCCGGGCTCGTCACCGAGGTCATGGCCCGCCACCTGGGCGACCGCGTCATCGGCATCTGCGACTCGCCGGTGGGCCTGTGCCGCCGCGCCGCCCGCGCGCTGGGCCTCGACCCGGACGAGCCGACGTTCGACTACGCGGGCCTCAACCACCTCGGCTGGTTGCAGGGCGTCCACGTGGGCGGGGAGAACCTGCTGCCGACCCTGCTGGCCGACGACCGGGCTCTGGAGGGCTTCGAGGAAGGGCGGCTCTTCGGCGCGGAATGGCTGCGCGCGCTCGGCGTCATCCCGAACGAGTACCTGCACTACTACTACTCGACCCGTGAAGCGCTCGGTGACAACCGCGGTGCGTTCCTGCTCGACCAACAACGGCGGTTCTACGACGGCGAAGTGGACTGGGAGACCACGCGGCTGGAGCGCGAGGCCACCTACATGGCCCAGGAACGCGAGCGCGACACCCTCGAAGGCGGCGGGTACGAGCACGTCGCCATGGCGCTCATGCGCGCCATCGCGGACAACGGGACGACGACGCTGATCCTCAACGTGCCCAACGGCTCCACACTGTCGACCCTGGACGACACGGCGGTCGTCGAGGTGCCGTGCGAGGTGGACGCGGCGGGAGCGCGCCCGCTGCCGGTGAGCCCGCTGCCCGACCACGCGGCGGGTCTCGTCACGTCGGTCAAGGCCGTGGACCGGCTGGTCATGGAGGGCACGCGCGCGGCCGCCCTCAAGGCGTTCGCGCTGCACCCGCTGGTCGACTCGGTGGCCACGGCCCGGAGCCTGCTGGACACCTACGTCCGGCGGCACCCGGAGCTGGCCTACCTGAGCTGAGCCCGGCCCAGCGCGTCGGAGCGCCGCGTCGTCTCCGGCAGCCGCGTCACGCACAGCCGCAGCACCTCGGCGCACGCCCGGTCGAGGTCGATGCGGTGCCCCACGGACACGAACACCGGCTTCACGCCCTCCCGCGTCCGCAGCGCCCGCCCCACGACCTCGCCGTCGTCCACGAGGTCGGTGTGCGCGCCCCGCGCGTCGTCCGGCATGGCGTACGGCCCCATGGGCGTCTTGGCCACGCCGAGGCTCGGCAGGTCCGTCACCACGCCGAGGTGGCAGGCCAGCCCGAACCGGCGCGGGTGCGCCAACCCCTGCCCGTCGCACACCAGCAGGTCCGGCGTCACGGTGAGCCGCTCCACCGCCTCCAGCAGCGGCGGCAGCTCGCGGAACGCGAACAGCCCGGGCACGTACGGGAACTCCGCCCGACCCGTCACCACGGCCGAGTCGACCGTCCGCAACGTCTCCGCCTCCAACACCACGACCGCCGCCGCGAGCCGGTCGTCGTCCGCGTAGGACACGTCGAGCCCGGCGACGTGCCGCACCACCAGCCCGGGGTCCGTGCGCGTGGACACCAGCGGGCGCAGCCGCTCCTGCTCCGCGATGGCCTCCTCGGGCGTCACCCGTGGCTCACCGCCGCCCGGTGGGCCGCCAGCAGGTCCTCGCCGAAGTCCCCGGAGCGCCGCCGCCACACCGTGTGCGCGTGGTTGGCGTCGTTGTCCGTGTTGTCGTACTCGATCAGCAGCTCCGGGCCCTGGATGCGGTAGTAGTGCCCCGCGCCGCGCTTGTCCGAGCCCTCCCACGCGAAGTGCAGCCGGTCGAGGTCCAGCGCGTCGAACTCCTCGTCGGCCAGGTCGCCGGTCAGCCGGTCGAGGTAGTAGCGCACCAGCCCGACCAGCAGCCCCCGGGACGACCGGTCGAGCTGCGCGGGCGTCACCCCGACGGGGTCCGGCTCGCCGACCCGGCGCGCGGTGCCGGTCCTCAGGTCCGCCGGCGGGGCGTCGGCGACCACGGCCAACCCGCGCGCCGTCCGGCCCATCCGGTCCAGCAGCTCGCGGGCCAACTCCTCCTCCAGCCGCAACGGCTGCGACACCGTGCGGCCCCGGTAGGTGACGCGGGCCGGGTGCGCGCCGAGGAACAGCGGCGTGGCCGACACGCGGCCCTCGGCCACCACGACGTTCACCGACAGGTGGTGGCCCTCGATCCGCCACCCCCACGGCTCGTCGCCCGGCTCGCCCAGCAGCACGGTCCAGAAGTCGCCCTGGTGCCGGTCGCGGGTTCCGCCCTCGCGGTCGTCCAGCACGTCCTCCAACGCCATGATCGCGGTGGCCTGCGCGTAGGCGTGCGGGCTGAGCACGCACGACAGCAACCGGTGCACGGCTTTGCGCTGGTCACGCGTGAGGTCGCCGTAGCACGCGCCCGGTCGCGGACCCGGTGTGTACGCCCATCGGGTGCGCAGGTCGTCGTCCGCCATGCTCCGCAGGGCGGCCGCGCGCTGCGCGTCGTCCAGCAGGTCGAGGAAGCCCCGGGTGGCTTCCGCCAGCTCGTGCAGCATTCTCCCGAATCTACGCGCCGGCCGGGCTGACATGCTGTCCTGGTGTGGAATGGTGAACTCCTCGACCTGGACGCCTACCTCGACCGCGTCTCCTTCACCCCCGACCCCGCCGCCGACCCGGCGACCACGCTGCGCGGCCTGCACCGCGCCCACCTGGCCGCCATCTGCTTCGAGAACGCCGACGTGCGCGACGGCGTGCCGATCGCGCTGGACGTGCCGTCGTTGCAGGACAAGCTCGTGGCCCGGCGGCGCGGCGGGTGGTGCTTCGAGCAGAACCTGCTGTTCGCCGCCGTGCTCGAACGGCTCGGTCACGAGGTGACAGGGCTCGCCGCGCGCGTCCTGCTCGGCCGCACCGGCGACCTCCCCCGCACGCACGCCGTGCTGCGCGTGGACCGGCGCTGGCTGGTCGACGTCGGCTTCGGCGGCGGCGGGCTGCTGGAGCCGCTGCCCCTGGTCGACGGCGCGTCCGAGCGCCAGGGCGACTGGACGCTGCGGCTGGACCACGCCGACGGCGTGTGGACGCTCCGGTCGTTCCAGAACGGCGGCTGGCTGCCGCTGTACGACTTCACCGAGGACGCCCGCACGCGCGCCGACTACGAGATCGTCAGCTACTACCTGGCCAACCACCCGGCGTCGCCGTTCGTCGGCAGGCTGCTGGTGCAGCGCACCGACGACCACGCCCGCCACAACCTCACCGACCTGGAGCTGACCGAGACCCGCCCGGACGGCGCCGTGGCCAAGCGCGGCCTGACCCCCCGGGAGCGGGATCGGGTGCTCCGCGAGGAGTTCGGGCTGGAGCTGCCCGTGCGGTCTACGGCCACGGCTTGAGCTCGGGCCGCTCGCCGGTGACCGGCCCGTCCGGCTCGCGGCCCGCCAGCCACGCGACCAGGTCGGTGGCGGAGCCGGTCAGGGTGACGTCCTCGCCCTCGCCGACCGTCCACCGCCGGTCCGGCGCCCGGAGCGTGAGCCGGATGCCCTCGGGCACCCGCTCGGCCAGGTACCCGACCGCGTGGTCGCAGAACTCGGGCGTCCAGGTGACCGGTCCGAGGTCCAGGTCACGGGTGTGGATGACGACCTCGCGCCACACCGCGTACGCCGTGTCGGTGAGCGTGCCGTCGCGGTAGAAGACCGGGGAGTCCCAGTCCCGGACGCCGGCCCACGCCTTCGCGAGCCGGGCGGCGGCCTCGGCGATCGCGGCGCGGTGCTCCGCGGCGGTGCGCCCGGCGTTCGCCTCGATCGCGGCGTCCCGGGCGGGCCGCCCGCCGGGGTAGACCTCGACGTTCCTGCCCTCGTTCTCCGCCTGCCCGGCCAGGCCCGCGGTGACGCCCGCCAGGTGGGCCAGCACGTGGCCGCGCGTCCAGCCGGGCAGCACCGAGGGCTGCGCCACCTGCTCGTCCGTGAGGTCCTCGATCACGGCGGCCAGCTCGCGGTGGGCCTCCAGCGCGCGGTCCTGGATCGTCACGACTCCCCCTAATGGTTTGTTGGCCTCAGTCCGTTAGGGAACCTATCACTAGACTGGGCCGGGTGGCACTGGCACTCGAGTTCGCGAGCACGGTCCGGCACGACGGGCACGGCGGGCTCACGGACGACCTGGCCACCCCGGAGGGCGTCACGGCGTGGTCGGGCGTCGAGGCGGACGAGGACCTGCGCCTGCGCGTGGTGGAGCTGCGGTGGGCGGTGCGGTCGCTGTTCGCGCGGGCCTCGCACGCGGTCGAACGCATGGACTCGCCGCACCTGATGGACTTCGAACGCGCGCTGGAGATCGTGAACGCGGCCGCCGCGCGGGTGCCGCGGGCGGCGCGGTTGGAGTGGGACGACGAGCCGCGGCTGCGCCACCTGGACTCCGCCGACGACGGCGACCGGCTGCTGGCGACGCTGGCGACCGCCGCGATCGAGTTCCTGGCCAGTGGCGCGCGGGCGCAGTTGCGCGCCTGCCCGGCGCCGCGGTGCATCCGGTACTTCGTCAAAGCCCACCCGAGGCAGGAGTGGTGCAAGCCGTCGTGCGGCAACCGGGCCAGGGTGAGCAGGCACTACCGGCGCGGCCGGGTCGGCTGACGGGTCCGCGCGGACACCCCGGGGGCGCCCGCGCGGCCGGCGGTCACCCCTGCGCGATGTAGGCCGTCAACTGCTGCTGGTCCTCCTGCAGCTGGCTGATCCGGCTCTTGACCACGTCGCCGATGCTGACGATGCCGACGAGCCGCCCGTGGTCGACCACGGGCACGTGCCGGATGCGCCGCTCGGTCATCAGCACGGTGAGGCTGTCGACCGGGTCGTGCGGCGCGCAGGTGAACACCTCGCTGGTCATGATCTCCGACACCGGGGCGCCCAGCAGGTCGCCGCCCCGGTCGTGCAGCCGGCGCACGACGTCGCGCTCCGACACGATCCCGGCGATACCGCCCTCGGGACCGAGCACGACCATCGCCCCGACGTTGTGCTCGGCGAGCGCGGCGACGAGGTCCGCCACCGATGCCGCCGACGCGACCGTGGCCACGTCCGAACCCTTGTTCCGCAGGACGTCAGCGATCCTCATGGGCGCCTCCCGATCTCCGCCGGACCCGGTGCTACCCAGTTCAGGCTAGTTCTCCGGGCACGCGACCGATAGATCGCGCGCCCGGAGGACCGCCCTGTTCAGCCGATCAGCCGCCGCTCATCCGCCGGAACACGCGCCGTCCGACGAACGCGTTCTGGTGCGGGCGGCCCGGGACCTTCTGCACGCCGGCGTTCTTGTTGGCGTGACCGCGCCGGGCCGCGCGGTTGAGCGGGACCTCGGTGGCCTCCGGCCGGTCGGGTTCGCCGTCCTCGACGGGCGGGACGTCCTGAGTGGTCATGTCTACCTCCTGAGGGTGGTGCGGGTCGCCGGTCAGCGACGCCGCATGGCGTACCGGCGCGGGTTGACGACAGCCGGGCCGCCGCCGAAGCGCGGCTGCACCGCGCCGGACGAGCGGGCGCCGCGGCGGGCGGCGCGGTTGGTCGGCTGACCGTCGTGTGGCGGTTCGTTGCGCATGGTGGGCATGCGATCGCCTCCTCGGTGTTCGAGGCGTGCAAAAGGCTTCGACCCGTGCGTCGACAGGGTCGTGAAGAGCCGCTAAGGCCACCAGGAGAAGCGCGCGGCACGGCTACGAGCCCGGTGCGGCGCGGTGGAGGAAGAGTCCTCAGAGGTAGATCTGGAAGAACATGAGCCGAACCCTAGCGCGGGCGGACGGCGACGCCAACCGATTTATCGAACCCGACCGTTCCGCCCCCCGCGCGGCGGGCGGAACGGTGCGTAAAACTCCTGGTCAAAGGCGTTGGAGCCACTCACTCGCGGACGTCCACGACCTCGCCGTCGATCACGGTGCCGTCCACCACGGCCGGCGGCTGGTCGTGGTCGGCGAAGAAGCGGGACGCGAAGGCCCCCACCGCGCGGGTCGTGACGGCGTCGAACGTGCCGCCGATCACGCCGCCGACCAGCGGCACGCCCTTGGCCAGCGTGACGGTCGCCCGGGTGGTGCCGTACTTGGCCAGCAGGGTGAACCCGACCCGCTTGTTGATCTCGCGGATGAGCTGCGCGGGGATGCGCTCGATCAGGTTCATGGTCAGCCGCGAGCCCACCCGGATGCCCGCCTTCTTCAGCAGCTCCGTCCCCGCGTTGCCGAGCAGGCACACCAGGATCGCCGTCTGCACCTCGTCGCTGCGCAGGTCGTGCCCGTGCACCGCGGCGATGGAGGCGATCAGGTGCGTCTGCACCAGGTAGGACGCGGTCAGGTTGGCGGGCAGCGTGATCGGCAGCGTGATCAGGCCGCCCACGTTCGTGGCGAACCCCTGCACGCCCGCCGCCGCCACGTGCGTCCGGATCAGGTGCCGGACCGCCTCCTCCGGCGTCAGCCCCTTCTCCAGCGCCTCCACGGCCATCTGCCGGGCCCCCTTGAACGGCCCGAAACCGTCGATGCCGACCCTCAGCAGGTGGTCGACGGCGTTCTGCTGCGCCTTGGCGATCGCGCCCGGTTCGTCCACCATGCCCACGAGGTTACGCGGCGCGCGATCGGGTAGCCGAGGCCAATGGACATGTCTTCGTTGGGAGAGCTGGTCAGGCAACGCGGCCCGTTCGCGTCGGTCTACCTGGACGCCTCGCACGACACCGAGGACGCGGCCAAGGCCATGGAGCTGCGCTGGCGCGGGGTGCGCGAGGACCTGGCGCGACAGGGCGCGGACGACGCGACGCTCGACGCGCTGCAGGAGGCGGTGCTGACGCCGGTGCCCGGCAAGTCGGGCCGGGCGCTGATCGCGGCGCACGGCACGCTGCTGCTGGACCGCGTGCTGCCCCGCCCGCCGGCCGTCGAGACCGCCCGCTGGTCGGACCTGCCGCACGTGCTGCCGCTGGCCACCTGGATGGAACCGGCCGTGCCGCACGTGGTCGTGCTGGTCGACCGGGCGGGCGCGGACCTGCACGGGTACGACGGGCGGGGTGAGCGCACCGGCGAGGTGCACGACGAGGTCCGGGGCGAGGAGCACCCGCTGCACAAGGTCCGCGGCGGCGGGTGGTCGCACCGGCGGATGCAGAACGCGGTCGAGGAGAACGCCAAGCGCAACGCGGCGCTGGTCGCCGAGGAGGTGGACCGGCTGGTCACGGGCCTGGACGCCCGGCTGCTGGTGCTCGGCGGCGAGGTGCAGGCCCGGGCCGAGGTGCGCGAGCAGCTCAGCCCCCGGTGCCGCGACGTGCTGGTCGAGGTCGAGGGCGCGACGCTGGCCGAGGGCGCGGACGACGCCGCGTTCGACCACGCCGTGCAGTCGCTGGTGGCCCAGTACCAGTTCGACCTGGACAACGACGTGGTGGAGGAGTTCACCGCCGAGGCGGGCCGCCCGGACGGCCGCGCGGTGCAGGGCCTGGCCCCGGTGGTGGCCGCGCTGCGCGAGGCGAAGGTGGCCGCGCTGCTGGTGACGGACCCGGCGCTGGGCGACCGCACCGTGTGGTCCGGCGACGACCCGGCGCAGCTGGCGCTGCGCGAGCAGGAGCTGCGCGGCCTCGGGGTCGAGCACGTCGGCGAGCACCGGGCCGACGAGGCCCTGGGCACCGCCGCCGCCGCGACCGGCGCGCAGGTGGTGGTCACCGAGGTGACCGGTCTGCGCGAGGGCGTCGGCGCGCTGCTGCGGTACTAAGCGAAAGCACGACGGACGACGAGGGGGAGTGCCGTCCGGCACTCCCCCTCCAGTCGATCCCGTGCGCGGTCAGACGGCCGCCGCGACGACGTCCTCGGCCGGTTTCTTGTCCAGCGCGACGACCTTCTTGTCGCGCCGGTTGCGCTTCTCCAGGTACGTCGCCAGCCACGTCAGCAGCAGGCACATCACGATGTACATCGCGGCCACCACGATCGTGACGGGCACCAGCGGTCGGCCGAACTCGAAGATGCTGCCCAGGTAGCGGGCGTAGTACAGCAGCTCGTTGTAGGTGATCAGGAAGCCGAGGGCGGTGTCCTTGAGCAGCACGACCAGCTGGCTGATGATCGCCGGCAGCATCGCCCGCACCGCCTGCGGCAGCAGCACGTGGACCATCACCTGGGTCTTGCGCATGCCCACCGCGTAGGCGGCCTCGCTCTGCCCGCGTGGCAGGGACAGCACGCCGGCGCGGAACACCTCGGCCAGCACCGAGCCGTTGTAGAGGGTCAGGCCGAGCACCACCGAGTAGAACGGCGCGCCCAGCGACAGGCCGTAGTGGAACACGAAGATCAGCACGACCAGCGGCACCGCGCGGAACAGCTCGACGACCACCATCGACGGCACGCGGATGACCTTGTGGTCGGAGAGCTGGCCGGCCGCGAACACCGCGCCGAACAGCAGCGCGAGCACCGCGCCCGCGGCGAACGCCTTGAGCGTGTTGACCAGCGCGTCGATCAGGTCGAGCTGCACCTTCTCGTACTGGATCCACGACCACTTCGCGCCGTCGAACTGCCCGCTCTCCGCGAACCGGTAGAGCACGAAGCCGATCACGGCGACCAGCACGACGATGCCGAGGATCGCGTAGAGGCGGTGGCGCAGCCGGGCCCGGGGCCCGGGGACGTCGAACAGGACCGAGCTCATCGGGCGATGCTCCACCGCTTCTCGAGGCTGCGCTGCAGCAGGGTCATGGGGATGACGAGCACCACGAAGAACGCCGCGACCCAGAGCAGGCCGATCAGCTGGTTCTCACCGCGCTCGGACAGGTTGAGGCTGATGGAGCCCGCCTGGAACACCGAGAAGCCCGCCGCGATGGTGGTGTTCTTCAGCAGCGCGATCATCGTGCTCATCATCGGCGGCACGACGGCGCGGGTGGCCTGCGGCAGCACCACGGACCCCAGCATCTGGCCGAACGTGAGCCCCAGCGCGCGGGACGCCTCCGCCTGCCCCACCGGCACCGTGTTGATGCCCGACCGCACCACCTCGCACACGAACGCGGCCGTGTAGAGGATCAGCGCGGCGAGGGCGGCGTTGAAGTAGTAACTGGCCGCCGACCCGCCGAAGGTGTCCGCGTCCACGATCTTGAGCAGCGGGAACGCGAAGGCGAAGAAGAAGAACACCAGCGTGAGCGGGGTGTTGCGGAGGATCGTGACGTAGGCCGCGCCCATGGCGCGCATCACGGGGACCGGCGCGACCCGCAGCATCGCCAGGATCGTCCCCAACACCAGCGACCCGACCGCGGAGATCAGGAACAGCTCGACGGTGTTGAGGAACCCGGGCCCGTACAGGTCGAGGTTGTCGAGCAGGACGTCCATCGGCTTCCTCGGCTAGGTGGGGTGGTGTGGTGCGGCCGGCCGCCGGGGACGCCGACGGCCGGCCGCGGTGGCACGTCAGTAGCGGTCGATCACGGGCTTCTCGGAGGTGGAGCCGGACTTGCCGAGGGTGGCGTCGTACGCGGCCTGCCACTCACCGCCGTTGATGGCGGCCTCGAGGATGTCGTTGATCTTGTCGCGCAGCGCCTTGTCGTCCTTGGCCAGGCCGATGCCGTAGGGCTCGTTCGAGAACGGCTTGCCCACGACCTTCAGCGTCTCCGGGGACTGCGAGGCGTAGCCCTTCAGGATCGCGTCGTCGGTCGTGACGGCGTCGATGGCGCCCTGCTCCAGCTGCTCGACGCACTGCGAGTAGTTCTGCAGCTCGACGATGTTCTCCGGCTCGGTCAGGCCATCGGCCTTGACCTTCTGGATCGGGGTGGAGCCGGTCACCGAGCAGACCTTCTTGCCCTTGAGCGTCTCGGGGCCGGTGATCGAGTTGTCGTCCTTCTTCACCAGCAGGCCCTGGCCCGCGGTGAAGTACGGCCCGGCGAACCCGACCTGCTCCTTGCGCTTGGCGTTGATCGTGTAGGTGCCGACGTAGTAGTCCACGTCACCGTTGATCAGCGCCTGCTCGCGGCCGGCCGACGGGATCGCCTTGTAGTCGATCTTGTCGTCGCCGTAGCCGAGCTTGGCCGCGACGAGCTTCGCGATCTCGATGTCGAAGCCGGTGAACTTGCCGGTGGTCGGGTCCTTGTAACCCAGGCCCGGCTGGTCCTCCTTGACGCCGATGATCACCTTGCCGCGGGCCTTGATCTTGTCGAACGTCGGCGAGCCTTCCACCGTCACGTCGCTGGCGACCTGCTGCGAGGTGGCCGGGGAGTCGCCGGGGCCACCCTCCTTGCCGCATGCCGTCAGGGCGAGGCCGCCGGCCAGCAGCGCCACCGCAAGGGTGCGAACCCTCATCGTCCTTCTCCTGCTCTTGTTTCGGGTGTGGCGGCGCCAGGCTCAGCGCCGCGGTCGTGGGACTTCAGTGGGTCAGGATCTTGCCAAGGAAGTCCTTCGCGCGGTTGGACTTCGGCGCGGAGAAGAACTCCTCCGGCGTCGAGTCCTCGACGACCTCGCCGTCGGACATGAAGATCACTCGGTCCGCGGCCTTGCGGGCGAAGCCCATCTCGTGGGTGACCACGAGCATGGTCATGCCCTCCTTGGCCAGCGTCGTCATCACGTCCAGCACCTCCTGGACCATCTCGGGGTCCAGCGCTGAGGTCGGCTCGTCGAACAGCATCACCTTGGGGCGCATCGCCAGGGCGCGGGCGATCGCCGCGCGCTGCTGCTGCCCACCCGACAACTGAGCGGGGTACTTCTCCGCCTGGTTCGCGATGCCGACCCGCTCCAACAGCTCCATGGCGGTCTTGCGGGCCTCGGCCGCGGGGGTCTTGCGGACCTTCACCGGCGCGAGCATCACGTTGTCGACGATGCTCTTGTGGGCGAACAGGTTGAACGACTGGAACACCATGCCGACGTCGGCGCGCAGCCGGGCCAGCTCCTTGCCCTCGGCGGGCAGCGGCTGGCCGTCCACCTCGATCACCCCGGAATCGATCGGCTCCAGCCGGTTGATCGTGCGGCACAGCGTGGACTTGCCCGAGCCGGACGGCCCGAGCACCACGACGACCTGCCCCTTCGGGACCTCCAGCGACACGTTCTTGAGCACGTGCAGGGGCCCGAAGAACTTGTCCACGCCGGCCATCCGGATCATCGGCGGGGCAGGAGTGGCGGCGGTCATCAGTCCTCCAGTAGGGGTTCCTGAGCGATGGCGGAAACCTAGGTGTGAATCCCCACACCAGTCCAGGCGGTTGAGCAAGACTTAGGGTCTCAACTCTGTCACAGGGTGGCGACACTTATCGGGAGGCTCCACGGTGCGGGTGCTGTTGGTCGAGGACGACGACCGCGTGGCGGAAGCGCTGGTGCCGGCGCTCACCAGGCGCGGTTTCACGGTAGACCGACAGGCGACCGGTCGGGGGACACTCGATCGGCTGACAGGCGTCGACGTGGTGCTGCTCGACCTGGGCCTGCCCGATGTGGACGGTGTCACGCTGTGCCGGCACATCCGCGCGGCGAGCGACGTGGCGATCATCGTCGTGTCCGCCCGCGGCGAGATCGACGACCGGATCCTCGGCCTGCACGCCGGCGCGGACGACTACCTGGTCAAGCCCTACGACGTGGGCGAACTCGTGGCGCGGGTGCACGCGGTGCGGCGGCGGCGCGGCGACCCGGTCGGCGCGGGCGGCACCGGCACCGAGGTGTTCGAGGTCGCCGACGTGCGGGTGGACCTCGCCCGGCACGAGGTCACCGTGGCGGGTGAACCCGTGGCGCTGTCGCGCAAGGAGTTCCAGGTGTTGGCGCTGGTGGTGGCCGCGGGTGGCGCGGTGTGCACCCGTGAGCGCATCCTGGCCGAGGTGTGGGGGCGCACCTGGGCGGGGGCCAACCGGACCCTGGACGTGCACGTGGCCACGTTGCGGACCAAGCTCGGGCGGCCCTCGTTGTTGGAGACGGTGCGCGGGGTCGGGTACCGGTTGGGCGGGGGCTGAGTGCGGTCGCGGCTGCTGGGCATCGTGTTGACGCTGGTCGTGCTCGTGCTGGTCGGCATGGGCGTCCCGCTGGGGCGGGGCGTGGCCCAGACCGAGCAGCAGGAGATGTTCCTGGACCGGCTGACCGACACGACGCGCTTCGCGTCCGTGGCCCAGCGGCCGTTCATCGACGACCAGCCGGAGGTGCTGGAAGCCGAACTGGCCCGCTACGAGGAGCTGTACGGGATCCGCGTCGCCCTGGTGGACACGGACGGGCGCGTGGTGGCCGCGTCGTCACCGGGCGTGGACGTGTCCGGGCCGGAGGCGGCCGACCTGGTGCGCGGCGCGCTGGCGGGCCGCCAGCCGGTCGCGCCGGAGCAGGTCATGCCGTGGGAGTCGACCGACCTGGTGCTGGCCGGGCCGGTGCTGGAGGCGGGCGAGGTCCGGGGCGCGGTGGTGACGTTCTCGCCGACGTCGAAGACGCGGGCCGAGATCCTGCTGTGGTGGTCGGTGCTGCTGGCGGCGAGCACGCTGGTGCTCGCGGTCGGCGTGTTCGCGGCGTTGCCGCTGGTCCGGTGGACGCTGCGGCCGGTGCGCCGGCTGGACGACGCGACCGGGCGGCTGCTGGCGGCGGTGGTGTCCGGGCAGCCGGTGGAGCCGGTCGGATCGTCGGACGGGCCGCCGGAGCTGCGGCAGCTGTCGCGGTCGTTCGACCAGATGGCCGCGAACGTGGGCGACGTGCTGGCGGCGCAACGCGCGTTCGTCGCCGACGCCTCCCACCAGCTGCGCAACCCGCTGACCGCCCTCAAGCTCCGTCTGTCCAATTTGGAGGGCCACGTCACCGGCGAGGGCGTCGCGCACCAGGCGGCGGCCCTGGAGGAGGCCGACCGGCTCAACCGGATCCTGGACGAGCTGCTGTCCATGGCGCGGGCGGGCGCGCCGTCGGTCGACCCGGTGCCGGTGGACGTGGACCGCGCGGTGGCGGGCCGCCTGTCGGCCTGGCAGCCCGCCGCCGCGGCCCGCGAGGTGCACCTCGTGCTCGACGGCGAGCCCGCGGGCCGGGCGCTCGTGCCGCCGCGCGGCGTGGAGACGGTGCTGGACGCGCTGCTCGACAACGCGCTCAAGTTCACCTCCGACGGCACGCTGGTGCGGGTGGACGTCCGCCGGCGCGACGGCGTCGTGCGGCTCTCGGTGCGCGACGAGGGCCCCGGCCTCGCGCCGGACGAGCTGGAACGCGCCACCGACCGGTTCTGGCGCAGCCCCGCGCACCAGAACGTGCAGGGCTCCGGCCTGGGGCTCGCGCTGGTGCGGCAGATCGTGGAACGCGTGGACGGTTCCGTGCGGCTGGAGTCACCGGAGGGCGGCGGCCTGTGCGTGACCGTCGAGTTCCCGGCGGTCTGAACCGGTCTGAACCGGTCAGGACGTCACGGCCACGCCCTCGGGCTGCCGGCCCACGCCGAACGAGCCGGCGGGCTTGCCGCTCTCCGCGTCGAGGATCGACACCGTGTCGGACCCCGTGTTGGTGATGTAGACGAAGCTGTCGTCGGGCGCGGCCGCGGAGCCCTCGGGCATGCGCTGCACCTTCACCGTGTCGAGGAGCTTGCCGGTGGGACCGCGGATGCTGACCGTGTCGGACCCGGTGTTGGCGACGTGGACCCGGCCGCCGGGGGTGACCGACACGCCGAGGGGCGCGTTGCCGACCTTGGCCGTCGCGGTGGGCCGGTTGCCGCCGGTGTCGATCACGGTCACCGTGTCGTCGCCGGTGTTGGCGACGTAGAGCCGCTTGCCGTCGAACGAGATGGCGATGCCGGACGGGAAGACCCCGACCGGGATCGTCTGCACGGGCGCCTGCGCCGTCGGGTCGATGACCGTGACGCTGTCGCTGCCGTTGTTGGTCACGTACACGCGGGAGCCGTCCGGGGCGGCGACCGCGCTGTGCGGGAACCGCCCGACCGGGATCGTCTTCACCGGCGCGTTCGTCGCGGTGTCGAAGACCGTGACGTCGTGGGAGCCGAAGTTCGTCACGTAGGCGTGGGTCGGCGTGGCCGCGACGCCGAACGGGTTCGCCCCGACGGGGACCGTGGCGACCACCGAACGGGTGCGGGTGTCGATCACGGACACGGTGTTGGACGACTCGTTCGCGACGTACACGCGGTGGCCGGACGGGTGCGCGCCGACGCCGGTCGGGTAGTCGCCGACCCCGATGGTGGCCACCACCTCGCCCAGGCGCGTGTCGTACACCGTCACGTTGTCCGAACCGCTGTTGGCCACGAACACCTGGACGCGGGTCGGCCATTTGGGCGAAACGTCGAAACCGGTGCCCGCGACCACGGCGAGCACCGCGACGACCACCCCCGTGCGAGCGCATCGGCCCAATCGGGTAAAAATGGAGAAGATGCCGCGCACAAACGCGCGCGTGCCGAATGAACGGACATGGGAGATCCCCGTTTCGACTACCGGATTCCGCGCGGTCCTTCCTGGTCCCGCGCTTGTCGTCACACTGACGGCCTAGTACCCGCGAGGATCGGGAAAAGACCGCTTGACCCCGACTTGGGCGAGCCGCCAGGCGTGGGGTTTCCACCGGGGGAATGACGGTTCCGGCGTTAAACCTTGACGTCCCGGTAATAGCGCATCGCGCCGGGGTGCAATTCGATCGGTGTCGTCTCGATCGCGGACCTGACCTCTATCGACCTGGCCACCGGGCTCGCCGCGACGAGCGCGGGCTGGGCCGCGAACAGGCCCCTCACCAGCCCCTCGGCCACGTCGTCGGCCATGGTGTCGTTGACCAGGAGGAAGTTGCGCACCACGAGCGTGACCACCGGACCCCCCTCCAGCTGCTGGTAGGCCGACGCGGGCAGGGTCGCCGACCCGTACACCGGGTACGCCCGGCGCAGCTCCGGCAGCACGTCCCCCAGGTCGAGCATGCGCAGCTTCACCGTCGAGGCCAGCGTCGCCACCCGGTCGGTCGGCACGCCGCCGGACCAGAAGAACGCGTCCAGCGCGCCGTCCCGCATGGCGTCCGCGCTGGTCGGCAGGTCCATGTACCGCACCTTGAGGTCGGTCTCCGGCGAGATGTTCGCCGACTTCAGCAGCCGCTGCGCGATCAGCCACACCCCGGAGTCGCGCGCGCCCACGCTCACCCGCAGGCCCTTCAGGTCGGCCAGCTTGGTCGCCGGCACGTCGTCCCGGACGAGCAGCTGGAGGTAGTCGTCGTGCATGCGGGCCAGCGCGTACAGCTTGTGCCCGCCCTCGGCCTTCTGCTTCTCCTCCGCCGCGTCGGCCGCGGAGAACCCGACCTGCGCCTGGTTCGACCGCAACCGGTCGAGGTTGTCCACCGAGCCCGCCGTGCTCGCCACCTCCGGGCGCGGGATGCCCGGGTCGCGCGTCCACGCGTCGGCCAGCACCACGCTCAGCCCGTGGTAGACGCCGCCGGGGCTGCCGGCCGCGATGGTCAGCCGGACCTGGTCGAAGTCGTCGCCGCACGCCGTCGACAACAGGGTGGCCAGGGCCAACACGACCCCGACCGCGCGCAACCGCACCAGCCTTCCCGACACCTGCGCATCGTCGCACGTCCACGCTCTACGCTGGAGCCGACGGAAGGACTAGGTGCAGTGACTCGCAGTTACCAGATCCGCACGTTCGGCTGCCAGATGAACGTGCACGACTCCGAGCGCCTGGCCGGCATGTTGGAGGACGCGGGCTACACGCCCGCGACGGGCGACGCCACGCCGGACGTCGTGGTCTTCAACACCTGCGCCGTGCGGGAGAACGCCGACAACAAGCTCTACGGCACGCTCGGCCACCTCGCGCCTGCCAAGTCCGCGAACCCCGACATGCAGATCGCCGTCGGCGGCTGCCTCGCGCAGAAGGACCAGGGCGAGATCGTCAAGCGCGCGCCGTGGGTGGACGTGGTCTTCGGCACGCACAACATCGGCTCGCTGCCCGTGCTGCTCGAACGCGCCCGGCACAACCGCGAGGCCCAGGTCGAGATCCTGGACTCGCTGGAGACCTTCCCCTCCACGCTGCCCGCGCGCCGCGACTCGGCCTACTCCGGCTGGGTGTCGGTGTCCGTCGGGTGCAACAACACGTGCACGTTCTGCATCGTGCCGTCGCTGCGCGGCAAGGAGAAGGACCGCCGGCCCGGCGACGTGCTGGCCGAGGTCCAGGCGCTCGTCGACCAGGGCGTGCTGGAGGTCACCCTGCTCGGCCAGAACGTGAACTCCTACGGCGTCGAGTTCGGCGACCGGTACGCGTTCGGCAAGCTGCTGCGCGCCACCGGCGCGATCGAGGGCCTGGAGCGGGTCCGGTTCACCTCGCCGCACCCGAAGGACTTCACCGGCGACGTGATCGCCGCGATGGCCGAGACGCCCGCCGTGTGCCACTCCCTGCACATGCCGCTGCAGTCGGGCTCGGACCGCGTGCTGAAGGAGATGCGCCGCTCCTACCGGACCGCGAAGTACCTGTCCATCCTGGACGAGGTGCGCGCCGCCATGCCGGACGCGGCCATCACCACGGACATCATCGTCGGCTTCCCCGGCGAGACGGAGGAGGACTTCCAGGCCACGCTGGACGTCGTCCGCCAGGCGCGGTTCTCCTCCGCGTTCACGTTCCAGTACTCCAAGCGCCCCGGCACCCCCGCCGCCGAGCTGCCCGACCAGCTCCCCAAGGAGGTCGTGCAGGAGCGCTACGACCGACTGGTCGCCCTGGTCAACGAGATCGCCCACGAGCTGAACCGCGAGCAGGTCGGCCGCCGGGTCGAACTGCTGGTCGCCGCCGGCGAGGGCCGCAAGGACGCCGAGACCCACCGGATGACGGGCCGCGCCCGCGACGGCCGCCTGGTCCACTTCACCCCGGGCGACGCCCCCGTCCGCCCGGGCGACGTCGTGGAGACCGTGGTCACCTACGGCGCGCCGCACAACCTGATCGCCGACGGCCCGCTCCTGTCGCACCGCCGGACCAAGGCGGGCGACCGCTCGGAAGCGGGCGTCACCCCGAAGACGCCGGGCGTGACCCTGGGCCTGCCGACCTTCGGCAAGCCCGCCCCCCTGCCCGCGGCGGTCGGCGGGTGCTCGGTCGGATGAGCCAGAACGAGCCGGACGACCTGGCCGGCCTGCGCGAGGAGATCGACGACGTGGGCCGCTCGGCGGCCCGCCGCTTCGACCCCGGCGCCGGCGCGCTGACCATCGCCATCGCCGCCCTGGCCATCCTCGTCTCGCTGATCCTGCCGTGGGTCGACGGCACGACGGGCCTGTCCATCCTGACCGGCGAGGGCCCCGGCCTGCCCCGCGTGTTCGCCTACGCGGCCGTGGTCGTGGGCGTTCTGCTGCCGGCACTGACCCTGGCCGTGCGCCGCTGGGCCCTGGCCTGGGTGTGCGCGCTCTCCTCCTTCGCCGCCTCCGTCGCTGGCGTGCTGTCGATCTGGACCACCCAAACCACCACCGGCCACCACCCCGGCCCGGGCCCGGGCATCGGCCTGATCCTCGCCGTGGTCGCCGTCGTCGTCATCCTGGTCAAGTGGCTCCGCCTAGCCGCCTCCCGCCCCCCAATGCAATAACCACCACTCCCCACCCCCCACCCACAACAACCCCACCAACCCACCCCCAACGGACCCGCAGCCACCCCACCGAGGCTCGATTTGACATGGGTTCGGGTGCCTTAGGCTGGA
>NZ_JBSGBG010000050.1:0-66890 GCF_053601135.1 Actinosynnema sp. NPDC004786
CGGGCGGGGTTGGGGACGGTGTTGCCGGCGGTGACGTGTTCGGTGCAGTCGACGTGGTTGACGGGGTTGGCGCCGTCGGGTCACGGGGTGGTGGGGAACGGGTGGTTCTTCCGTGAGCTGGGCGAGGTGCACTTGTGGCGGCAGCACAACCGGTTGGTGGGAGGTGAGAAGGTGTGGGAGACGGCGCGGCGGTTCCGTCCGGGTTATCGGGCGGCGAACGTGTGCTGGTGGTATGCGATGGGGGCGTCGACCGATGTCGTCGTGACGCCGCGGCCGATCTACCACGCGGACGGGCGCAAGTCTCCGGACGCGTACGTCCGGCCGCCCGAGTTGCACGATCGGCTGACCGGTGCCCTCGGTGACTTCCCGTTGTTCCAGTACTGGGGGCCGACGGCGTCGTTGCGGTCCAGCGAGTGGATCGTGGGCGCGGCGCTGAAGGTGTTCGCCGAACAGCGGCCCGACCTGCTGCTGGTCTACGTGCCGCACCTGGACTACGACCTGCAACGCTTCGGGCCCGACTCGCCGCAGGCGATCCGGGCCGCCGCCGACGTGGACCGCGCGCTCAAGCCCCTGCTGGAGCTCGACGCGACGATCGTGGCGTTGTCGGAGTACGGGATCACCGGGGCGCGTCGCCCGGTCGACATCAACCGCGCCCTGCGCCGCGCGGGACTGTTGGAGGTCCACACGCAGGCCGGGATGGAATACCTCGACCCGTGGACCTCGCGCGCGTTCGCGGTGTCGGACCACCAGATCGCCCACGTCTACGTCCGCGACCCCGCCGACCTGGCGAAAACCCGCGCGGTGATCGGCGAGCTGGCGGGCGTGGACGAGGTCTTCGACCGCGACGCCCAGGCTGCGGTCGGCCTGGACCACGAACGCTCCGGCGAACTCGTGGTGGTCGCCGAGCCCGACGCGTGGTTCACCTACTACTACTGGCTGGACGACGACCGCGCGCCCGACTTCGCCCGCGGGGTGGACATCCACCGCAAACCCGGCTACGACCCCGCCGAGCTGTTCTTCGACCCCGCCGACCGCCTGGCCAAGGCCAAGGCCGGGCTCAACCTCGTGCGCAAGAAACTCGGCCTGCGCTACACGATGCGGACCGTGCCCCTGGACCCCGGCTGCGTGCGCGGCACCCACGGCCGCCTGCCCGACCGACCCCAGGACGGCCCCGTCCTGCTCTGCTCCGACCCCCACGCACCCGAAGTGGTCGAACGCGACGGCCACCTGCCGGCCACCGTCGTCCGCGACCTGCTCCTCAACCTGCAAGGAATACCTACTCGATAACCTCAATCACTTCAGTGTGGACTGAAAGTCACCATTGATCAGTCCTGTGTGGACGAAGATTGGTGGGGCCCGCGATGGCGCGGGAGGTACTGGTCACCGCGCCATCCCGGCGATTCCCCAGACACCCCATCCGCACGGCGTCGGCGGCGGGGCGGTCACCGTTGGGGTGCCCGCCCTTCCCCGAGCGCAAACCGTCCGGTCTCCCCGGTCAGGGGGTGGCGTGCAGGCGCGGTGCGGTCAGCGCCGCTTCGACGGCCTCGTCCGCCTCGGGGAACACCAGCAGCAGGTCGGCCACCCCGGTCTCGGCCAACGGCCGCAGGACGGTGCGCCGGTCGACCGCGACGGCGAACCCGATCCCCAGCGCCTCCGCCCGGTGCCGCACCTCGATCAGCAGCGACAGGCCGATCGAGCCGAAGACCACGACGCCGTTGAGGTCCAGCACCACCGCCGCCGGTCGCTCGCCCAGGCCGCGCACGACCTCGGCGCGCACGTCGTCGCAGGTGTCCATGTCGACTTCGCCCTCGACCTGGACCACCAGCGCGTCGCCCCTCCGCACCGACCGCACCGCGACCGGCCCGCCGGCCTCGCCCCGACCGCTCATGAACGCGCCTCCCGGCCTACCGCTCCAACCCTGCAACAGGCCATCATGCCACGCGATCACGGTGGCGAACCCCGAGGCGACGGTCGGTGATGGCCGTCCGCGGCCGTCAAACGGGTGATGCCGACCGGACGTGCTGCGCTCGCGCGGCCCCGGTGCCATGTTGAGGGGTGACGTAGCGACGGGCACTCTCGTGGGGGCACGTATGCGGCGGACGACGATCGTCCTGCTGTCGGTGGCCGGTGTGCTCGCGGGGTGCCTCGGCCAGGACCGGCAGGCGGACCCAGGGCGCAACGCCGACGCCAAGGACGTCACGCTGACCATCACGGCCAACGCGGTGGCGGGCGGGAAGAACGCGCGTGGCGCGGACTGGATCACGAACTGGGTCATCCCGAGGTTCACCGAGGCGCAACGCGCCAAGGGGGTCACCGCGACCGTGCGGTTCGAGCAGAACGGCGCGGGCGACGAGGACTACAAGACCAAGGTCGCGCTGGACTTCAAGACCGGCGGCGGCGGGGACGTCGTGGAACTGGACGGCATCTGGCTCGGCGAGTTCGCGCAGGCCGGTCACGTGAGGCCGTTGGCCGAGGTCGTCGGCGCGGACGTGGTGGACGCGTGGGACGGCTGGCGGCAGATCCCGGCCGCCGTGCACGGTCTGGGCGAGTTCGAGGGCGGGCGTTACGGCGTGCCGATGGGCACCGACGGCCGGGTGCTGTTCTACAACAAGGAGTTGTTCGCGCGGGCCGGTCTGCCGACCGACTGGCAGCCGCGGAGCTGGGACGACGTCCTGGACGCCGCCGCGAAGCTGAAGGCGCTGCCCGGCGTGACACCGCTCCAGCTCAACGCCGGCACCGCGATGGGCGAGGCGACCACCATGCAGGGCGTGCTGCCCGCGTTGGCGGGCACGGGGGCGCTCGTGCACGACGACGGCAAGTGGCAGGGCGCCACGCCGGGTGTCCGGGAGGTGCTGTCGCTCTACCGGCGCGTCTACGCGGACGGCCTCGGCGATCCGGTCGTGCAGCAGGAGGCGAAGGGGCGGGACCGGTCGTTCGCGCTGTTCGCCGAGCACCGGATCGGCATCCTGCCGGAGAGCGACTACTTCTGGCGCTCGGTGGTGGAGCCGCGCAACGGCGTCGCGAAGATGGCCGACCGGGACGCGGTGGTGGGCTGGGCGCTGATCCCGGCCCGCGTGCCGGGTGCGGGGGTGGGCGGTCAGGACTTCGTGAGCATGTCCGGCGGCGGGGTGCGCGTGGTCAACCCGAACAGCCGCTACCCGCGGCAGGCGTGGGAGCTGGTGGAGTTCATGAACTCCGCGGAGGCGGTCAAGGCGGCGCTGGCGGGTGGCGCGCAGGTCACGCAGCGGTCCGACGTCAACGACGAGGTGCTGGCGGGCGACCCGATGCTCCGCTTCGTCGCCGAACGGGTGCTGCCGATCACCCGGTACCGGCCGGGTCTCGCGGACTACCCGCGGGTGTCCGCCGCGTTGCAGCAGGCGACCGCCGACGTGGTGTCGGGGCGGAGCCCGGAGGAGGCCGCGCGGTCGTACCACGAGGCGGTCGTCAGGGCGGTCGGCGAGGGCAACGTTGCCGGGGGATGACCGCGACGACGGCGGACGGGGCGCGGTCGGGCGCGACACGGTCGGGTTGGGGACCGCGCGGGCGGTCGGGTTCGTGGTGCCGGCGTTGGTGTTGATCGGTGTGTTCCTGGTCTTCCCGGCGTTGTGGACGCTCTACATCGGGATCACCGACTACCAGCTCACCGGGCCGTCCGCCGCCGCGCCGCGGGTGGTCGGCGCGGACAACTTGACCGCCGCCCTGGACGACCCGCTGTTCGCCAATTCGCTCGGCCTGACCGCGTTGTTCGTGCTCGGCTCGGCCGTCGTCGGCCAGAACGCCCTCGGCTTCGGGCTGGCCTGGCTCCTGCGCCGCGCCCGCCCGGTGCTCCGCCACACCGTCGAGGGCTTCGTGCTGCCGGCGTGGATCCTGCCCGGCCCGGTCGTCGCCTACCTGTGGTTCGCCGTGCTCAGCCGCGACGGCGGCACGCTGGGCGTCCTGCTCGGCCAACCGGGCACGGCGTGGCTGGTCGAGCACCCCATGGCGAGCCTGATCGTGTTCAACACCTGGCGGGGCACGGCGTTCTCGATGCTGCTGTACGCCTCCGCGCTGGCCACCGTGCCGCCGTCGCACCTGGAGACCGCCCGGCTGGCCGGGGCGAGCGGGTGGCAGACCGTCCGGGACGTGGTGTTCCCGCGCCTGCGGGGGCACGTGCTGACCAACACCCTGCTGATCAGCCTGTGGACGGCGAACGACTTCACGCCGTTCCTGCTCACCGCGGGCGGCCCGAACCACGAGTCGGAGGTGTTGCCCGTGCTGATCTACCGGCAGGCGTTGGAGAGCGGCCGGCTCGGGTACGCGTCGGCGATGTCGTCGCTGCTGCTGGTCGCGAACCTGGTGGTGGCGCTGGTGTACCTGCGGTTGCTGCGCGGGAGGCGGGCGTGACACCGGGGTGGGTGGTCCGCCGGATCGGCTCCTCCGTGCTGGTGGCGGCGGTGCTGGCGTTCTTCGCGGTGCCGATGCTGTGGCTGGCGGGCGCGCCGTTCGACGCCCGGCCCGGGTTCGGCCTGCGGTGGCCGGAGTGGACGCTGTCGAACGTCCACGCCACCTTGCGCCACCCGTACGCGGTGCGGTCGTTGGTCAACTCGCTGGTGCTGTGCGTGGTGGCGTCGGCGGTCACGACGGCGTTCGCGGCGCTGGCGGCCTACTCGCTGTCCCGCGTCCGCATCCCCGGCCGTGACGTGCTGCTGTACGTGCTGCTGTTGCTGTCCAGCGTGGTGACGGGCACGGCCGCCATGGTGCCGATCTTCGTGCTGATGCTCCAGCTCGGCCTGATCGACTCCCGGTTCGGCACGGCGCTGGTGATCGCGGGCGGCATGCTGCCCGCGGCCATCTTCATCCTCAAGGACTTCGTGGACGCCGTGCCCCGCTCGTACGAGGAGTCCGCGCGGGTGTTCGGCGCGTCGCCCCGGCAGGTGCTGGGCCACGTGGTGCTGCCGATCGCCCGGCCGGGCATCGCGACGATCCTGGTGTGGTCGTTCGTGAACGCGTGGGGCAACTTCCTGTTGCCGTTCCTGCTGCTGCGCGACGTCGGCAGGCAGCCGGCGGCGGTGCTGCTGCGGACGTTGCAGGACGAGGGCGGCACCGCCGACCTGACCGTCATCCCGGTGTTCTCGCTGCTGTACTCGGTGCCGGTGGTGGTGTTGTACCTGGTCGTCAACCGGGCCTACGGGTTCCGCTTCCACGGGGGGATCAAGGGCTGATGGCGGGCATCGACATCACCGGGGTGTCCACGGTCTACCCGAACGGGGTCCGCGCGGTGGACGGGCTGGACCTGCGCGTGCCGGACGGCGAGCTGTTCGCGCTGCTCGGGCCGTCCGGGTGCGGCAAGACCACGTTGCTGCGCACGATCGCGGGCCTGGAGCGGCCTGCCGAGGGGTCGATCGCGATCGGCTCCCGCGACGTGACGCGGGTGGAGCCCGGCGGTCGCGGGGTCGCGATGGTGTTCCAGGACTACGCATTGTTCCCGCACATGACCGTCGCGGAGAACATCGCCTACCCGCTGCGGGTGCGCCGCGTGCCCGGGGCGCGGCGGCGGGAGGTGGCCGCCGAGGTGGCCGCCGGGCTGGGCCTGGCCGATCTGCTCGACCGCAGGCCGGGGCGGCTCTCCGGCGGCCAGCAGCAGCGCGCCGCGCTGGGCCGGGCCGTCGCGGCGGGCGCGGACGTGCTGCTGCTGGACGAGCCGCTGTCCAACCTGGACGCGCGGCTGCGGCTGGAGGCCAGGACGTTCCTCAAGAGGCTCCAGCACGACCTGGCGCTCACCACCGTCTTCGTGACGCACGACCAGGCCGAGGCGTTGGCGCTGGCGCACCGGATCGCGGTGATGGACCGGGGTCGGATCCGCCAGCTCGGCACGCCGCGCGAGGTGTTCCAACGGCCCGCGGACACGTTCGTGGCCAACTTCATCGGCTCGACCCCGATGAACCTGCTCGACGGCGTGGTCCGCGACGGGCACGTCGAGTGCGCCGGGTCCCGGTTGCCCGGCCCGCCGGGGCAGCCCGACGGCACACCGGTCGTGGTCGGCGTGCGGCCCGAGTACCTCGTCCCGGCCGGGGACGGCATCACCGGCCGGGTGGCGGCGGTCGAGAACCTGGGCGTGTCCTCGCTGGTCACGCTCGACTGCCCGGGCGGCGCGCTGGTCGGCTTCACCGTGCCCGAGGACCGGGAACCCGCCCCGGGCGACCGCCTGACCGTGGCCGCGCCGGCCGGTCGACTGCTGTTCTACGGGGCCGAGGAGGGCCGGTTGCTGGGCGGCTGACCTGCGTCGTGCGCGTTCGTCACAGTTCGTCGCACGCCTGTTACACCCACCCGGCGTGACGGTGGGCCGTTCGGCGTAACCGCTGGTATACGGTGGGGCGGAAGCCGTGCCGAGAGCGAGGGGTCCCACCGGTGTCGCGGTTGCTGCTCGTGGAGGACGACGCGATGTTGGCCGAGGCGTTGTCGCGCGCCCTGCGCGGCCTGGGCCACGACGTCGCGGTGGCGGCCACGGGCGAGCAGGCGCTGGACGCGCTGGCGCGGCGGCGGGCGGACACCGACCTGGTGCTGCTGGACGTGATGCTGCCCGGCGTGGACGGGTTCGAGGTGTGCCGCCGGATCCGCGCCGACGACACGGTGCCGGTGATCCTGCTGACCGCCCGCGGCGACGCCGTGGACGTCGTCGTCGGCCTGGAGTGTGGCGCGGACGACTACGTGGTCAAACCGGTCGAGCCGCGGGTGCTCGACGCCCGGGTCAAGGCCATCCTGCGCCGCGCCGTGCCCGCGCTGCCGCCGAAGTCGCACGTGTACCTGATCGGCGACCTCCGGCTCGACGTCGCCGCCATGGTCGTCACCAGGAACGGCGAGGAGCTGAACCTGACCTCGACCGAGCTGCGGCTGCTGGCCGAGTTCGCCGAGCACGCGGGCCAGGTGCTGAGCCGGCAGACGTTGCTGAAGCGGGTGTGGGACTACGGGTTCGCGGGCGACTCGCGCCTGGTCGACGCCGCCGTGGCGCGCCTGCGGGCCAAGATCGAGCGGGAGCCGGCCAACCCCGTGCTGCTGCGCACCGTGCGGGGGTTCGGGTACCGCCTGGTCAAGCCGTGACGTGGCGGCCGAGCCTGCGGGCGGCCGTGGTGCTCACCGTCCTGGCCGTCACGCTCGTCACCACCGTGGCGATGGCGCTGGTCACCTACCGGCTCCAGGCCGCGACGACCAGGGACCGGTTCGCCGCCTCCGCCGAGGCGGCGTTCGACTCCGACGCCCAGCAGGCGCACCAGTTCCTGGTCCGCGCCACCGCGTTCGACTCCGCCGTGTCCGGTGTGGCGGAGTACATGCGGGGGCGGCTCGGCCTGACCTGGGCGCTGGTCAACTTCACCCCGACCTCCGGCCCGGTCTCCGGGGTGGCGGACGGCGGGTACCTGCCCGTGGCGGGCACCGGGGGAGCGGTCCGCGGCCGACTGCCCGCGGACGCGGTGGACGCGGCACGTCGGCACGGCCACTCGGTGAGCTACACCGCGACCACCCCGGAGGGCCCGCAGCTCGTGATCGTCGGGGAGGTCGAGCCGGGCCTGCTGCTGGCCGAGTTCTACAACACCGGCGGCCTCGACCGGGAACTCGCCCTCCTGCGCGACCGGCTCGCCGGCGTGGCGGCGGTGATCGCCCTGCTCGGCGGCGGCTTGGGCGTGCCGGCGGCGCGGACGATCCAGCGCCGCGTGCGCACGGCCGCGCTGGCCGCCCGGCGGTTCGGGGAGGGCGCGCTGGACACCAGGCTGCCCGTGCAGGGCCGTGACGAGCTGGCCGACCTCGCCGGCTCGTTCAACGCGATGGCGCAGCGGCTCGGCGAGTCGATCGACCAGCTCCGGCTGAAGGACCGGCAACAACGGCGGTTCGTCGCCGACGTGGCGCACGACCTGCGCACGCCGTTGGCGTCGATGGTCGCCGCGGCGGACGGCCTGCACAGCCCGGACCCCGCCGACCGGGCGAGGTCGGCGGAACTGCTGGGCAGCCAGGCGCGCCGGCTGGGCAGGCTGGTCGACGACCTGCTGGAGGTGTCGCGGTTCGACGCCGGCGCGGTCGAGTTCCGGCCCGAGGCCGTGGACCTCGAAGCGCTGGCGATCGACGCCGTGCAGGTGACCGCGCCGGGCGCGGACGTCCCGGTCCGCCGCACCGGGGATGCCACGGTGCACGGCGACCCGCGCCGGCTGCACACGATCGTGCGCAACCTCGTCACCAACGCGGTCGGGCACGGCGAACCGCCGATCACGGTCACCGTCGACGGCACGGAGCCCGAGCGGGTGCGGGTGTCCGTCGCCGACTCCGGACCGGGCCTGCCCGCCGACCTCGCGCCCGTCGTGTTCGACCGCTTCGTGCGCGGCGACCGCGCCCGCAGCCGCACGGAGGGCAGCGGCCTCGGGCTCGCCATCGCCCGGGAGAACGCGCACCTGCACGGCGGCCGGCTGGAGGTCGTCAACGACGGCGGCGCGGTGTTCACGCTCACCGTGCCGCGCGGCGTCGCGCCCTGAGCGGCTGTCACACAACGCGCACATCACGCGCATCGGCCGCGGACATCGCGTCGGCAGTGTCGGGGGCGTCCCGCTCCGACACACCCGATGGGGAGAAACCATGGCCTGTCGACCGGTCCACGACCACGTCCACCGCCGGCGCACCGTGACGGCGGTGCTCGGCGCGCTCGTGGTGGCGTTGTCCGCCTGCGCGTCCGATCCCGTGCCCGGCGGTCCGCCGGGGAACCGGGGCGGTGTCGGCGAGGACGGCAGCATCCCGGAGCACGGCACCATCTCGCCGTTCGACTCGGAGCACGCGGCGATCCGCGGGCTCGACCCCGACCTCCTGGCGGCCGTGCGGGAGGCGGCGCGGGACGCCCGTGCGGCGGGCGTGGAGCTGAGGGTGACGTCGGGGTGGCGCAGCAGGGAGTACCAGCAACGCCTGCTGGACGAGGCCGTGGCCGTCCATGGGAGCCTCGCGGAGGCGCGTCGCCTGGTCAGCACGCCGGAGAAGTCGGCGCACGTGACCGGCAAGGCGATCGACATCGGCCCGACCGACGCGGCCGACTGGCTCGTGCGCCACGGCGCGGACTACGGCCTGTGCCAGACCTATGCCAACGAGATGTGGCACTTCGAGCTGTCCACCGAACCCGGGGGCGAGTGCCCCGTGCCGCTCAGCGACGCCGCGGGGTGACCGGCTTCGCGGCTGCCCTTCGGCCGGCCGTGGTCGGTGCGCCCACGCCGCCGGGCCTTCGCACGCGACCGGCGCGCGTCAGGGGTGTGGCAGGACGCGGTCGGGCGCGTCGCCGTGTGTCGGTGGCGGGGACGAACCGGGAGGGATGCCGTCAGCGGCGCGTCGTGAGGCGGGCGAGGAACTCCGCGTTGTCGGAGGTCTGGCGCAGGCCGTCGAGCAGCGCGTCCACCGCGTCGTCCTGGCCCGCGAGGGCGCGGCGGAGCAGGCGGACCGCCGCCGCCTCGCCGGGGGCCAGCAGCAGCTCCTCGCGGCGGGTGCCGGACTGGTGCACGTCCACCGCCGGGAACACGCGGCGGGCGGCGGTCCTGCGGTCCAGGCGCAGCTCGGCGTTGCCGGTGCCCTTGTACTCCTCGAACAGCACCGCGTCGCCCGCCGAGCCGGTGTCGACCAGCGCCGTGGCGATGATCGTGAGCGAACCGCCGCCCTCGACGTTGCGCGCCGCGCCGAGGAACCGCTTGGGCGGCGTCAGCGCGCCCGCGTCCACGCCGCCGGACAGGATCCGCCCGGATGCGGGCGCGGCCAGGTTGTAGGCGCGGCCGAGGCGGGTCGCGGAGTCGAGCAGCACCACGACGTCACGGCCCAGCTCCACCAGGCGCTTCGCCCGTTCGACGGCCAGTTCGGCGAGCGCGGTGTGGTCGCGCGGCGGGTGGTCGAACGTGGCCGCGACGACCTCGGCGGGCACGGCGCGGGACAGGTCGGTGACCTCCTCCGGCCGTTCGCCGACCAGCACGAGCATCAGGTGGCACTCCGGGTGGTTCTTGGCGATGCCGTGGGCGATCGACCGCAGCACGGTGGTCTTGCCCGCCTTGGGCGGCGCGACGACCAGCGCGCGTTGCCCCTTGCCGAGGGGCATGAGCAGGTCGATCACCCGGGTGGTCAGCTCGTGCGGCTCGGTCTCCAGCCGCAGCCGCCGGTCCGGGTGGGTGGGCACGAGGTCGGCGAAGGTCGGCCGGGCGCGGGAGTGGCGCGGGTGCGCGCCGTTGACCGCGTCGACGGTGAGCAGCGACGCGGCCCGCGCGCCGTCCGCCGAGACGCGGCCGTGGACCTCGTCGCCGCGCCGCAGCCCGTGTTCGGCCACGAGTCGCGCCGGGACGGTGATGTCGCGCGGTCCGGGCAGGCAGCCGTCGGCGCGCAGCACCGCGCGGCGGTCGGTCAGGTCGAGGACGCCGGAGCCGAGCCGGGCGTCGGTGTCGTTGTGGGACAAGGGTTTCTCCCTGGGTGGGTGAGGACGCGGACGTGCCGCGGTACGACCCGCCGACGACCCGGGTAAGGCTGCGCGAGCCACGTCCGGTCGGTGCGGGGATTTCGAGAGGACTCGTGGTGGGGGCTGACCGCCGCCTACGTCCACGAGAACGCGATACCGGGCATGCTAGCCGCTGGTGCGCACGACGCGCAACCGCGCCGTCACGCCACCACGACGGAGGTCGGGCGCGAGGGCGTCGGGGACCCCGAACGTCCACTCGGGACCGTCGCACGCCGACCGCCCGGCGGTGCGGTCGGCGTGCGACGGTCGGTGGTCGGGTCGTGCGGTCCTCGGCCGACGGCGCGGCCGGGCGCGCTGGTTCCCCGCCAGGCCACACGTCGGCCGATCGCACGGCCGGGCATACCCCGGCCGCGTGGCACGCCCGGCCGACGGCGCGGTCGGGCGTGCGCCGGTCCGAGGTCGGGCGTGCGCCCGTCGGCCGTCAGGCCGCGCACTCGTCGGCCGACGGCGCGGTGGCGGCCCGGACGTCCCGGCTCAGCTCGCCGCCGCGCACCAGCTCGACCGACTTCTCCACGTCCGGCGTCAGGTAGCGGTCGTCGCCGAGCGGCGCGACGTGCCGCCGCACGGTCTCGTGCAGCGTCGCGGTGCCCGCGCCGAGCGGCAGGCCGGACATCCTGTCCTTGATCAGGTCGATGCCCTGCGCGGCCATCATCACCTGCACCGCCAGCACGGTCTCCAGCCGGTCCAGGTTCTCGTGCAGCCCGCGCACCGACGCCATCGCCATGGTGTTGTGGTCCTCCTGGCCGAACTTCGCCGGCCGCGACAGCGTCCCGGCGGGCGTGGCCCGCGCCTGCATCTCCGGCACCAGCGCCACCGCCACGGTCTGCGCCTGCACCATGCCGGAGTTCAGGCCGACCTCACCACCCGCCAGGTTGGCGGGCAGGTGGTAGCTCCACTTGTCCGCCAGCAACCGGCCCGACAGCTCCTGCGACAGCACGCCGAGGTCGGCCACCTGCGCGTTGAGCGCGTCGATGGCGTGGCCGAGCAGGGCGGCGTCCCAGTTGCCGCCCATGACGAACTCGTACCCGCCGCCGGGCTTGGGGAACACGAGCGGGTTGGAGGTGGAGGCGTTCGCCTCGCGCTCGACGTGGCCGCGGGCGTCGGCCAGGGTCTGCCGCAGCGCGCCGAGGATGTGCGGCGTCGCGCGGACGGACACCGCGTCCTGGATGCGCGGGCTCTCCTCGCCCAGCCGTCGCCTGCCCTCCTCGGTCATCCAGCCCGTGCCGCAGATCAGCGCCCTGGTGCGGCGGGCGGCCTCGACCTCGGCCGGGATGCGGCGCTCGTCGTGCGTGCGGGGGTCGAACGCGCCCTGCTCGGCCCTGGTCGCCTCCAGGAACAGGGCGAACGCCGCGTCGAACGCGTCCACGAGCCGTTCGGCGCGCACGACCGCGTCCACGTACCGCGCGGTCAGCACGCTGCTGCCGCTGATCAGCGGCAGCGCCTCGCCCTGCTCCAGCTGGAACGCGGTCGGCAGGCCGGCGGCGGCCAGCACCTCGGGCGCCGGCGCCTCCCGGCCCCGGAACCGGGCGGGCGCGGGCTCGCCGGTGAGCACCAGGCCCGCCGCCGCCATCGGTTGGAGGTCCCCGGTCCCGAGCGAGCCGATCTCCGGCATCCTCGGCGTGACGCCCGCGTTGACCAGCGCCGTGATCCGGTCGACGAACTCCGGCCGCACGCCCATGGCGCCGCGGGCCATGGTGTTGGCCCGCAGCACCAGCGCCAGGCGGGCCACCCGGTCCGACAGCGCGGGCCCCACCCCGGCCGCGTGCGAGCGCAGCACCCGGCGCTGGAACTCCACCCGTTCCCCGGCCGGCAGCGGCTCGTCCTTCAACGGCCCGAGCGCCTGGTTCCACCCGTAGACCCGCTGCCCGCCCTCGACGGCGGCGACCGCGCCCTCGCGCGAGGCGGCCATGGCCCGACGCGCCTTGAGCCCCAGGTGGACCTCCACCGCGTCGGCCTCCAGCACACCCACCATCCGCTCCCACGTCATCGACTCGCCGTCCAGTTCGACCCGCAGCGCGTCGCCGCCGCGCTGCGCCGCCGCGCCGGCGACCGGCGACAGGAGCGGCGTGCCGGCCACGGTCGTCCAGATCACGGCCGCCAGGACCAGGAGCCGCCTCGGTTGTGCCATCCCCGACCTCTCTCGTGCGGTGAACCCGCCCAGAGTTATGGGGCACGCGCGGTCCGCGCGCCGGCCGAACCGGGCCGCTCACCGCCCGACCGCCGCGATGATCGCTCCAACGGGTGAACGGCGCACCACCTGGCCAGGCCACCCGACCTGGCCGGCCGGCCGGCCCCGGGGTCGCCACCGCGCCGCACCCCACGGGCCTTCCCGGCCACCGCCGCCGCCGTCACGCTTTCCCAACCCGATCGGCCACGCCGTCCCGTGACCGGCAGTGAGGAACCCATGACGATCTCCGAAGAACGACCCGTGCACGACGAGGAGCGCACCGGCGAGGCCCTGCGCGCGGCGCTCGGCGTCGCGGCCGGGATCGTGGGCGCCGACCGCGTCCAGGTCCACCCCGACCCGTCGCCCCGGCCGAACGTCGGCGAGTTCCGCCCCCGCCGGGTGCACGGCGTGGTCTCGCCCCGCACCGCGGGCGAGGTCCGCCGCGTCGTCCGCGCCTTCGCCGGCGTCGGGCGGCTGCACGCGATCAGCACCGGCCGCAACTGGGGCCTCGGCTCCGGCGAACCCGCGCGCGACGACGCGGTCGTGCTGCGGCTGGCCGGCCTCGACCGGGTGCGCGAGCTGGACGTGGCCGACGGGTGGGCGGTCGTCGAGCCGGGCGTCACCCAGGGCCGGCTCGCCGCGCTGCTCGACGGCACGGAGCGCGTGCTGAACGTGACCGCGTCGTCGGCGCACACCAGCGTCGTCGGCAACGCCCTCGACCGCGGCGTGGGCCTGCGCCGGCAGCGGGTGGACGACGTGCTCGGGCTGGAGGTCGTGCTGCCCGACGGCGACCTCGTGCGCGTCGGCTGGTGGCCGCGGCCTGGCCGGCGCACCCCGGTGTACCGGCACGGCCTCGGCCCGTCGCTCGCCCCGCTGTTCGTCCAGTCCGACCTCGGCGTGGTCACCGCCGCCGCGGTCCACCTCGCGCCCCGGCCGGAGGCGCAGCGCGTGCTGCGGCTCAACTTCACCGCGGACGCGCTGCCGCGCGCGGTGGACCGGCTGCGCCGGTGGACGGCGCAGGGGCTCGTGGGCGGCGTGGTCAAGGTCTTCGACCGCACCGCGGCCCGGATCTACGGCGGGGGCGGCGAAGGCTTCCAGGCGCACGTGTGCGTCGAGGGCACGCGCGCCGCGGTGGCCGCGCTGACCGCCGTGCTGCGGGCCGAGGCGGCGGACCTGTTCACCGAGGACCCCGGCGAGCCGACCGACCCCGTCGCGCGCACGGTGGCGAAGCTGTACGCCGGGGACCCGGGGGCGAACGACGACCTCCTCGCCGCGACCCTGGGCCAACCGGCCGAGCACGTCGACCGCCTCGGCCGGGGCTGGCTGTTCTTCCTGCCGCTGGTGCCCTTCACCGGCCGGGACATCGCGCACGCGTTCGCCCTGCTGGACCGGGTGCGGGCCGAGACCGGCGCCCGGCCCGGCGCGACGCTCAACGCCCTCGGCCCGGACCTGGTCGACTTCGTCGTCCCGATCAGGTTCGACCGCACGCCCGAGGGCGCGGGCCGCGCCCACCTGGCGCTGGACCGGGCCTACGAGCTGTTCGCCGACGCGGGCTACGTGCCGTACCGGCTCGACGTGGACCACGCCCACTGGCTGGACCGCCTGGGACCCGACCCGGCCGCACGGGCGCTCGCCCGCCGGCTCAAGCACGCGATCGACCCCGCCGGGACGATCGCGCCGGGGCGCTACGCGTGACCCCGGACCACCACCGCCAGAACGGGGGACGACAGCGGATGACCGGCACCGGAACGCTCGAAACGCACCTCACCGCCCGAGACATCCTGGACCGGGCGCGGGACCTCGCGCCCGTGCTGCGGGAACGCGCCGCCGACATCGAACAGGCCCGCCGGCTGCCCGCCGACGTGGTGGAGCTGCTGCGGGCCGCCGGCGTGTTCCGGATGGCCGTGCCGACGTCGTGGGGCGGACCCGGCATGACCTCCGCCCAGCAGACCGAGGTCGTCGAGGTGCTGGCCACCGGCGACGCGTCCGCCGCGTGGTGCGCCATGATCGGCACGGACTCCGGCATCTACGCGGGGTACCTGGACGACGCCGTGGCCCGGCGGCTCTACCCGAGGCTCGACATGATCACCGCCGGGTGGATCCACCCGCAGGGCCGGGCCGAACGCGTGCCCGGCGGGTACCTGGTCAGCGGCGAGTGGCGGTTCGGCAGCGGCAGCACGCACTGCGACCGGCTGGCCGCGGGCTGCGCGGTCCACCGCGACGGCGAGCCGGAGCCCGGCCCGGACGGCGCACCCGTGCACTGGCGGGTCGTGCTGGCCCACCCCGAGCAGTTCGAGCTGGTGGACACCTGGCACACCACCGGCCTCGCGGGCAGCGGCAGCGGCGACTACCGCGCGACCGACCTCTTCGTGCCCGAGGAGCACACGTTCAGCTTCGCCGAGCCCCGCCGGGACGGCCCGCTGCACGCCGCGCCCGACGCCACCGTGCGCAAGATGCCCGGCGTGCCGCTCGGCGTGGCCCGCGCCGCGATCGACCACGTGCGCGCGCTCGCCGAGACCCGCGTCGACCGCGCCACCGGCGAGCGGTGGTCGGCCAACCACGACGTGCAGGCGGCGGTCGGCGCGGCCGAGATGGAGCTGGCCGCCGCCCGGCACGCCGTCTACGCCACCCTCGACCGGCAGTGGGCGCGGCTGGCCGAGGGCGCGCGGCTCACCCCGGACGAGCGCGCCGCCACCGCGCTGGCGCGCTACCACGCGTTCCGCACCGCCAGGTCCATCGTGAACCGGCTGTACGACCTGGTCGGCGGCGCGGCCGTGTACCGCAGGACGTCGCCGCTGGACCGGTGGCTGCGCGACCTCACCACCATGTGCCAGCACGCCGTCGCGCAGCACTCGATCGTGCGGGCCTCGGGCGAGCTGCTGCTGGGCGGCACACCCGCCAACCCGTTCCTCTGACACCGAATCGACGCTGGGGGGCTCGAGAAGATGACCGAGAGCACGAGAACGGAACCGGGGGCGACCACCTTCCCGAGGGTGCGGTTGGTCCCCGCCGCGGCGGACGACGCCGGTGCGGGGGTGCGCGTCTTCACGCTCGTGGAGCGGGCGAGCGGGCACGACCTCGGCTCGGCGGCGGTGCGGCTGTCGTCCGGGCCGCTCACGTCGGCCGACCTCGGACTCACCCTGCACCGGCACGACCCGGACCTGGCCGTGGACGCGGTGCGGGCGCTGGCCGGCTGGTCGTTCCGACGCGGCACGGCGCGGGCGCAGCTGCGGTGCCCGCTGGACGACCTCGACCTGGCCAGGGCGGCGCTCGGCGCGGGGTTCCGCTACGAGGGCGTGCAGCGGTGCTCCGTGGTCACCGCCCGCGGCCCGGCCGACGGGGCCGTCTTCGCCCGGCTGCCCGGCGACGGCGCGGAACCCATCGCGCCGGCCCTGCCGGCCCTGCCCCGCGACGGCATCGGCGACGGGGTGCTCACGCTGCGCGTGGCCACCGCCGCCGACGCGGTGGCGCTGCACCTGGAGCAGAGCAACGCGGAGGCGCGCCGCTGGTCGTTGTTCGACCCCGTGCCGGAGAGCGAGACGGCCGCCGGGGCCGAGCGCGCCACGCTGGAGTGGGTGGTCGGGTCGCGGGCCCTGCTGGCGATCGTCGACGACGAGACCGGCCAGGTCGCGGGCAAGGTGGTGCTGCGGCCCGTGGTGCCGCCGGGCGTGGCCGACGTCGGCGTGGGGGTGTTGCCCGCGTTCCGCGGCCGCCGGTACATGGCGCGGGCGTTGCGGATCGTCACCGAGTGGGCGTTCGCCGAGGGCGGTTACGCGCGCCTGGAGGCGGGCGTGAAGGTCGCCAACGCGTCCTCGTCACGCGGGCTCGTCGCGGCGGGCTGGCAGTTCGAGGGGCAGCGGAAGTCCCGGCTGCGCAACCGCGACGGGACGTTCGCCGACGAGCTGCACTACGCCATCGTGCACCCGCACCACCGATGACCGGCGCGACGTCCCGAGGAGGCGACATGGCCCAGGGCCGCGGCCGGGTCGAGCCGGTCCACGTGGGCGCGGGGGAGGGGGACGCGGTGTGGCTCAACGGCGACGTGTACGCCGTGAAGCTGGACCACGCCGGGTCCGGCGGCGCGCTGACCGTGCTGGAGGCGGACGTCCCGCCCGGCGGCGGTCCGCCGCCGCACACCCACCTGCACGAGGACGAGGCGTTCTACGTGCTGGCGGGCGAGCTGGAGATCGACGCGGGCGGCCGGACGTACACGGCGGGCGCGGGCGACTTCGTGTTCGTGCCGCGCGGCATCCCCCACTCGTTCCGCAACACCACCACGCGGGTCGCCCGGCAACTGCTGCTGTTCACGCCCGGCGGCTTCGAGGGCTTCTTCCGGGCGCTGGGCGAGCCGGCGGTGCCCGGCGCGCCCCCGCCGCCGGCCGCGCCGGTCCCGCTCGACCGCCTGCTGGAGGTGGGCGCGAGCTTCGGCTCGTTCCCCCGATCGGATGAACGCTGAGTAATTGACCGACCGATACAGAACGGGTTAGCGTCCTCCCATGGGCAGGCCGAAGAAGTTCGACGACGTGGCGGTCGTCGATGCCGCGCTCGACGTGTTCTGGACCAACGGGTTCGAGGCCACGTCGACGGAAGCCCTGTGCGAGCGCACCGGCCTCGGCCGGGGCAGCCTCTACCACGCCTTCCGGAGCAAGTCGAACCTGTACCGGCAGGCGCTGGTGCGGTACGCGGAGGTCGGGTTCGCCACGCAGGTCGAGATCCTGTGCGGTCCGGGCAGCGCCAAGGACCGGCTGCGGGCCCTGCTCACCGCCGTGATCGAGCTGGACCTGGGCGACCCGGAGCGCCGCGGTTGCCTCGCGATGAACGCCGCCTCCGAGGCGGCGGGCCGCAGCGACGAGATCGCCGCGGAGGTGCGCCGCCAGTTCGCCCGGGTGGAGGCGTTGCTGCACGACGTGATCCTCGCCGGGCAGAAGGCGGGGGAGCTGTCCGCGGACCGCGACGCGCGGCAGCTGGCCCGGGGTTTCCTCGCCGGGTACTACGGACTGCGCGTGCTGGCCAAGGTCGTTCGAGACCGCGCAACGCTCGTCGACGTCATGGAAGGCACGCTCGCGGCGCTGTGACCACGGGGGGAGGGCCGTGGTCACAGCGTTATGCCCGCGTTTTTAACCGATCAGTACAAAACCGCTCATCGACCGACGAGGACGGACCCATGCCCATCGCCGTCTACGTGCTGGGTCTCGGCATCTTCTCCGTGACCACCAGCGAATTCATGGTGTCCGGGCTGATGCCCGCGCTCGCCGCGGACTTCGGGGTGTCCATCCCCGCGGTCGGCTACCTGATCTCCGTCTACGCGGCCGGCATGGCGGTCGGCGGGCCGCTGCTCACCGTCGGCCTGCTCCGGTTCCCGCGCCGCAACACCCTGGTCGCGCTGTTCGGCGTGTTCATCGTCGGCCAGGTGATCGGCGCGCTGGCGGGCGACTACGGCGTGATGCTGGTGGCCCGCGTGGTCACCGGGATCGCCGCGTCGTCGGTGTTCGGCATGTCGTTCGCGATCGCCGTGGACAGCGCGGGGCCGGAGCGGACCGGGCGGGCCGCGTCGATCGTGATCGGCGGCCTGATGATCGGCACCGTCCTCGGCCTGCCCGCGGCGACGTTCGTCGGCCAGGCGTTCGGCTGGCGCGCCGCCTTCTGGGCGGTCGCCGTGCTGGCGCTGGTGGTCGCGCTGATCACGCTGCGCGCCGTGCCCGCCGCGCCGGCGGGCCACGAACCGGGCGTGCGCCAGGAGCTGGCCGCGTTCCGCGACGGCAGGCTGTGGGCCGCGTACACCACCAGCATGCTGATCATCGGGGCCACGTTCGTGGCGTTCAGCTACTTCACGCCGATCCTCACCGACGTCAGCGGGTTCGACGCGGGCAGCGTGCCGGTCCTGCTGGCCTGCTACGGCGTGGCGACCGTCGTCGGCAACGCCGTGGTCGGCCGGTTCGCCGACCGGCACACGATGGCCGTGCTCGCCGTCGGCCTGGTCGCGCTGACCGCGGCGCTGGCCGTGTTCGGGCTGTTCGCCGACGTCCCGGCGGTGGCCGTCGCCGCGCTGGTGGCGATCGGGCTCGTCGGCGTGACGATGAACCCGGCGATGGCGGCGCGGGTCATCCGGACCTCCAACGGCCGGCCGCTGGTGAACACCGTCCACACCTCGGTGATCACGCTCGGCGTGGTGATCGGCTCGTGGACCGGCGGCCTCGCGATCAGCGCCGGGTACGGGCTGCGCGCGCCGCTGTGGATCGGGGTGGCGCTGGCCGTGCTCGGCTTCGCGAGCATCGTGCCGGAGCTGCTGCGGTCGCACCGCACCACACCGCGCCCGTCGGAGGCGACCGCGGCGGTGGGCCGGTGAGGGGGCGGTTCGCGGGCCGTCGTCGCGGGCCGGTGGCGGGACGATTCGGGGATCGTGGTGGTGCGCCCGTGGTGGGCGGTTCGGTGATCGTGGCGGTGGGCCGGTGACGGGGCGGTTCGCCGACCGGGTCGCGTTGACCACCGGCGCGGGCAGCGGCATCGGGCGGGCGGTGGCGATCGCGCTGGCCGGGGAGGGCGCGGCCGTCGTGCTGGCGGGCCGCGACCCGGACCGGCTCGCGGAGACCGAGCGCGGCATCCGCGAGCGGGGCGGCACGGCGCTGGCCGTGCCGACCGACATCGCCGACGCGGACGCCGTGGCCGAGCTGTTCGCCGCGGTCGGGGACCGGTTCGGGCGGCTGGACGTCGCGGTCAACAACGCGGGCGTGCGGGAGCTGGGACCGGTCGGCGAGCTGGACGAGGAGGCTTGGCTGCGGGTCGTCGGCACCAACCTCACCGGCACGTGGCGGTGCCTGCGCGCCGAGGTCGAGGCCATGCGCGGGCGCGGCGGGGCGATCGTCACCGTCGCGTCGACCGTCGGCAGGCACTCGGTGCTGCCCGGTTTCGGCGCGTACGCGGCGACCAAGGCCGGGGTCGAGGCGCTGACCCGGACGGCGGCCCGCGAGTACGCGCGCGAGGGCATCCGGATCAACACGGTGAGCCCCGGCCCGACCGACACCGCGATGGCGTTCGCGCCCGGCGAGAGCCTCGCCGAGCGCGACGAGCGGTTCGCCGCGGTGGTCCCCGCCGGCCGGGTCGCCGCGATCGAGGAGGTGGCCCGCACGATCCTCTGGGCGTGCTCGGACGAGGCGTCCTTCTTCGTCGGGCACGATTTCGTGGTGGACGGGGGAAGCGTCCTGTGAGGTGACCCCGGTCAGGCCGGGACGGGCGCCCAACCGTCCCGCAGCGCTTTCGCGACGGCCAACGTGCGATTGGGCGTGTTCAGCTTGGCCAGAATGTTCGCGACCAACCTCTTCACCCCGTGCGAGGAAATGCGGAGCTTGCGCGCGATCTGCTTGTTGGTCAGGCCGAGCACGAGCAACGACAGCACCTGCTGCTCGCGCGGCGTCAAACTCGCCGGGAACGGCACCACGCCCGTCCGCGCGCCGCCGCGGACCTCCGCGAGGAGGCTGTTCGCCATCTTCACCGGCATCGGCACCTCGCCGCCCACCATCCGGCGCAACGTCTCGTCCAACGTCACCGCGTTGATCTCGGGCAGGCTCAGGAAACCGTGTCCGCCCACGTCAGCGGCCCGCAGGATGTCCTCGGGGCCGAGCCCGCCCATGATCACGAGCCGCCTCGCCGCGGACCGGGCGTCGTCGGTCGCCAGGGGTTGGTCGAGTTCGCCGAGCGCCACCACGACCACGTCGAACGCGCCGCCGCGGAGTTCCCGCAGGGCCTCCTCGGGCGAATTCCGGACGTCGAGCCGCCCGACCCGCGGCAGGGTCGCGAGCAGGCGCTCCAGCCCGTACCGGGCCAACTCGTTCCGAATGCCGATCAGCACTTTTATCGGGTCGACGGACCCCATGGCTCGTTCCACATCTGCCCCCTCAGATAGGCTTCCGAGTGTAGCAAGACGGGATTGCGGTCCCGGCACGCAATTGCGCGCCGGAGACCGCATTTTTCACCCATTCGTATGATGGGCGACGGGCGTTCCGGGGACGGAAAGGCCCGGTCGGGTCACATGCTCAGACCGCTGGTGAAGACCTGGTCGTAGAACACCTTCAGCTCCGCCACGGTGGTGTGCCGGCCGAGGCGCGAGTAGAGCTGGTCGAACGCCTCCGACCACCGCCGCCGGACGTCGTCGGGGAGGACGAGCGCGCGGAGGTGGCGCTGGTACACCTCGTGCAGGGCCAGGGTCGTCGGCGGCAGCGGCCCGGCGAGGACCGGTGGCGCGACGACGGGAGCGGGCACGCGCACGGCCCCCGGGCCGGGCGGCAGACCGCCGGGCGGGCCGGGCGGCAGACCGTGCGCCGGTCCCGGCGGCGGTCCCTGGGGGAGCGCGCCGGGCGGCCCTTGTGGTGCGCCTTGCCCCGGAAGCTGCCCTTGCGGCGGCGCGCCCGGCGGCGGTGCCGCGGTGGTCGTCACCGGCTCGTCGTCGGTGAAGTCGAACATGTCGATCTCTTCGGTGACCACGGGGGTCCGCTGGACGACCGGCGTGGACGCCTGCTCCGCGCGCAGGCGTTCGGCGGCCCGGTACTCGTCCATCGTCCGCACCCGGCCGGTGCGCCGCTGGAACGTCGTCAGCTCCTGCCGCAGGTCCTCCGCGGTCACGTGGAGGTTCAGCACCCGCTGGTAGAACTCGGCGGCCAGGGTGTTGGCGTGCGCCCACGCGGTGACGTCGGTGAGCACGATGTTGTCCAGGTGGTTGAGCTGGACGTGACCGTCGTCGGTGTAGAAGTGGTGCCGGTTGCCGGTCTGCTGTTCCCGGGTCACGTGGAACTCGGTGAACGTCCGCCTGCCCCGCGGCCCGGTCGGGAAGACCGACACGTGCCAGCCGCCGGCGAACAGGAACCCGAACCAGCCGCCCTTCTCGGACTGCACGTGCCGGACGAGCGGCTCGAAGTCGGTGGGCATCACGCACCTCCCCGGAGCGGTCCGGCGGCGGGGGCGACGGGTAATCGGGCGGGTGATCGTGACGGCGTCATGGCGGCCTCCCTCTCAGGTGGCCCGACTGTAAGCCTGGTCGGAGGCGGCGGACGTGCGTCATTCGGCTGAAACCGCCCGGCGCGGCGTCAGTCGTCGACCACGACGGGCTCGGTCAGCTTCGCGCCGTCCGCCCGGCCGACGAAGCACACCGAGTGCCGGTAGGACACGCGGTGGCCGTTCTCGACGCGCAGCCGCCACGCGCCGGCGCTCGGGATCACCGCCCAGAACCGCAGCACGGCCTCCTTGTCCGGGCCGCGCACCTTGTCGGAGAGGAACGCCCGCGTGCACTCGGCGGCGACCTGCTTGCCCAGCTCCTCCGCCGACGGGTACGGCACGTCCGTGTCGGCGTCGGTGTCGGAGTAGACCTCGTGCATCACCTCGACGTCGTGCGGGCCGTAGCAGCCCACCGTCCGCTCGCCCCCGATGCGCCCCGCGCCCTTGGCGGGCACCCAGGTCAGGCACTCGCCCTCGGTCACCACCAGCGCGTTGGCCACGATGTCGCCGTCCGGACCGACCGTCAACACCGGCTGGAGCGCGGGGGAGGACGTCGGCAGCGCCGATGAGGAGGTCGTCGGGGCGGTGGTCGTCGGACGCGGGGTGGTGGTCGTCGGGTCGGGGACGCCCACGCTCCAGTTGAACTGCGGCTTGAGGACGGTGAAGTACAGCAGGACCACCGCGCCGATGGCGAACAGCGGCGTCAACGTCGCGGACAGGATCAGCCCCGTGCGGCGCTTGCGGGCGAGCGCGGACGGGGGAGCGCCCGAGTGCGTGACGCCGGACGCCGTCGCAACGGGGGGAGTGCCGCCCGGGGGCGTGGGGTTAGACGGCGCGGCGTCGGCGGGCGTGCCGCCGGAAGGCACGCGGTTCGACGCCGCGCCACCGGTGATCGGGGGCGTGCGGACGGTCGGCGGGTCGACCGGCGCGGTGGGGTCCGGCGCGGTGGGGTCCGGTGGCGTGGCCAGCGCCCGCTCGACCAGTCGCCGCGCCCCGGCCGCGCCCAGCCGCCGCTGCGGGTCCGGGTCGAGCAGCCCGACGATCAGGTCCGCCAACGGGCCGGGCGTCAGGCGCGGCCGCGGGCGCTCGTTCAGCACCGCCAGCATGGTCGCCGACGTGCTGTCCCGGTCGAACGGGCCGTACCCCTCGGTGGCGAAGAACAGCGTCGCGCCCAACGCCCACAGGTCCCAGGCGGGCGACGCCTGCGCGCCGGAGAGCCGTTCCGGCGACATGTACGCGGGCGAGCCGATCAACGCGCCGGTGGCCGTCAGCCGCGGGTCGTCCAGGTTCTGGGCGATGCCGAAGTCGGTCAGCTTCGCCGTCCCCCTGGCGGGGACCATCACGTTGCCGGGCTTGACGTCCCGGTGCACCACACCGGACTCGTGGGCCGCCTCCAGCGCGGACAGCAGCTGACCCGCCAGCGTCGCCGCCGCCCGCACGTCGAGCGGCCCGTCCCGCTCGACCAGCTCGGCCAGCGTGGGAGCCTTGATCAGCTCCATCACGATGTACGTCTGGTCCTCTTCCTTGATCAGGTCGTAGACCGTGACGACCGCCGGGTCGGCCAGCCGACTGGCGATCCGCGCCTCCCGCAGCACGCGCTCCTGGTAGACGGCGCGTTCGGCGGCGGGCACGCCACCGGGGATCATCAGCTCCTTGACCGCGACGTCCCGGCCGAGCACCGCGTCCTGCCCGAGCCACACGGCGCCCATGCCGCCCCGCCCCAGCTCGCGGACCAAGCGGTAGCGCCCGTTGCCCACCTCACGCATGGTCGGGAAGTCTCGCAGTCGGACCGGGCCCCGCGGCGGGGTGGGCCGGTCACTGCTCCGGTCGGCCCAACGGAACCGCGTGCCCCCGCGGGCGGGCGACCGTCGATGCCCCGGGACCGGCCCGGCCCCTACGAGGCGGCGGCGAGCGAGCGCCGCACCCGCTCCTCGCCCACCATCACCGGGTCGAGGGTGTCGGCCGCGGCGGAGGTCCACAGCCGGTGCGCGGTGGCGTGGTCGCCGGTCGCGGCGGCCACGTTGCCCAGGCCCGTCTCGGCCCGGGCCACCTCGTGGCTGCTGCCGCAGCGGGCCGCGGTGTCGGCGGCGCGCTCGTACCAGGCCACCGCCTCCTCGGGGCGGCCCGCCCGGAAGTGGGTCCACGCCAGGCAGTTCAGCGTCATCGCGAGGTCCAGCTCCAGCCCCAGGTCGCGGAACTCGTCGTGGGCCTCGCCCCCGTGGCGCAGCGCGTCCTCGAACGCGCCCAGCTCCGTCTCGGTCAACGCCATGCCGCGCAACGTGATCGCCGCGTTGCGCCGGGCCCCGGTCCGGCGGTACGCCGCCAGCGCGGCGCCCATGTCGCGCAACGCCGTGCGGTGGTCGCCCAGGTACAGGTTCACCCAGGCCAGGTTCGACAGCGCGCTGGTGGTGCCCGGCTCGTCGTCCGCCGCGCGGAACAACGCCAACGCCTCCTCGTAGTACTCCGACGCGGCCGCCAGGTCGCCCCGGTCGACGTGCGCCATGCCGAGGTTGTTCAACGTCATGGCCAACGCGTTCGCGTCGCCGTCCGCCCGCGCGGCCGTCACGGCGAGCCGGTGCGTGTGGATCCACGCGTCCCACAGCTTGGTGCGGAAGAAGAAGTCCCGCAGCAGGAACGCCAACTGCCAGCACCCCCGGTGCCACGACCGGTCCGCCGCGTACCCGCACAACGCCACCAGGTTCGGCCACTCCGCGTCCAGCCACGCCATCGCGGCCTCGCGGTCGGCGAACACCTCGACCACCGGCGGCGGGTCGGCCGGCTCCAGTCGCGGCCGGTAGCGCTGCGGCACGAGCAGCTCGTCCGTCGCCGCCGTGGTCGCCAGCGCCAGGTCGAACAGCCGGCGCACGGCGGCGTCGCGCTCGGCCGGCGGCACGTCCGGCAGCGCGTGCTCGATCGCGAACGCCCGCATCAGGTCGTGGAAGCCGGTGTAGCCGCCGGGGTGCTGCACGACCAGGTGGGCGTCGTGCAGCCGGGCCAGCAACCGCTCCGCCTCCTCGACACCCACGCCGGCCAGCGCAGCGGCGCCGCGCAACGCCACCTCCCGACCGGGGTGCAGGGCGAGCAGGCCGAACATCCGCCGCTGGTCCGCGGGCAGGCCCCGGTACGACAGCGTGAACGCGGCCGTGACGCTGCGCTCCCCGTCGTCCAGGGTGCGCAGCCGGACCGCCTCGTCCGCCAGCCGCGCGGCGAAGTCCGGGAGCGTCCACCCCGGGCTGCCGCGGAACCGGGCGGCGGCGATCCGGACGGCCAGCGGCAGCCGGCCGCAGTGCTCGACGATCCGCGCCACCACGTCGTCGGCGGTGGCGGGCACCCGGTCGCCCGCCACCGCGCGGAACAGCTCGACCGCCTGCGCGGTGGACAGCATGGCCACCGACACGTGCACCGCGTCGTCCAACGCGTTCAGGCGGTTCCTGCTGGTGATCAGCACTCGACACCTCGGTTCGGCCGGGAGTAGGGGGATGACCTGCCGTGCGCTGCGGGCGTTGTCGAACACGAGCAGCATCCGCCTGCCCCGCAGCCGGTCGCGGTAGAAGTTCGCCCGCCCGTCCTCGTCGCGCGGCACGTCCTCGGCCGGCACGCCGAGCACCCGCAGCAGCCGGTCGAGCACGTCGCCCCCGGTCGGCCCGCCGTCGCCGGGGGTGGACCCGCGCAAATCCAGGAACAGGCAGCCGTCCGGGAAGTGCGCCTCGGCGGTCCACGCGGCCCGCAGCGCGAGCGCCGTCTTGCCCACGCCCGCCATGCCGTCGAGCACGCACACCGCCGCCCGACCGCCGACCAGCACCTCCTCGATCCGGCGCAGTTCGGCCTCGCGCCCGGTGAAGTGCGACGTCACCGCCGGCAGACCGGAGAACCCGACCGGTTCCCGCGCCACCACCAGGGACGCCAGGGAGCCGGCCGCGCCGAGCGCGGTGTCGCACGCCAGCGCCAGTTCGCGGTTCGGCGCGGCGTGCCCGTTCTCCACCTTGCTCAGGTGGCCCTTGCTGTAGTGGACCCGCGCCGCCAACGCGGTGAGCGACAACCCCGCGGCCTCCCGCCGCAGCCGCAGTTGCCTGCCGAACTCCGCCGCCCGATCGGTCACCGGCGCATTATGGCCCGGCGGTCCGTCAGCCGAACGGGAAACCGCAGATCAACACCGTGGTGAAATGGGTGTGCACAGTCGTTCACCTCCGCGTTCGCCGGCGGCCGGACCTCTTTCCCGACCACCGCAAGGATGTCGGGCGCGGCCGGCCGGCGGCAGGGGTTTCCGGGCGCGGGAAACAACCGGAAACCCGGAAACACCGCCCGACCGGCCCCGGTCGCGGATCGGCTCGTGGCACCCTGTGCCGAGCGTCGGTACGCAGGGGAGGTGCGGGGTGGAGATCAACGTGGCCGGGCTCGTCGCCGAGCTGAAGGCGCTGCGCAAGGGCCGGGGGATCGAGAGCGCCGACCTCGACGCCCGGGTCGGGCCGGCGCTGGGCCGGCTCGTCGGCGTCGCCGACGACGACGGGCCCGCCCAGGTGAGGCGACGGCTCCGGGACTGGCTCACCGCGCACGCCCGCGCCCTGCCCGAGGACCTGAAGGAGGCCGCGCACCTGGCGTTCGGCCTCGGCCACGACGCCCGGCTGCACCGGGAGCGGGTCCGGTCGCTGGCGCTGCGGATCGACCGCGACGACCGCACCGCGCGCCGGCGGATCGACGACGCGCTGCTGCGGATCGCGCAACGCGCGCTCGACCCCGACCTCCGCCGGCCCGAGCCCGACCTGCCGTGGCGCACCGCCGAGCTGAGCGCCGCCGTGGTGCTCGACCTGCCGGTGCCGGAGGTGGTCGAGCGGCGGCGCATCGTGGCCGAGCGGGACGGGCTGGACGAGATCGGCCTGTCGGTCACCGTGGAGCCGCCCGACCCCGGCCGGGGCCCGCTGGACGACGTCGGCCTGGACGTCCTCTACGGCGGCGTGCTGACCAGCCGCGCCCGCCAGTCCACCAACCGGATCGGGTTCGCGCTGCGCCCGCCGGAACCGTTGCGGCGCGACGAGGAGCACGAGTACGCGATCCGCATCAGGCTCTCGCCGGAGCGCGGCATCGCGCCGTACTACGTGTGCACGCCGCGCTACCCGTGCGCGGTGTTCCGGCTCCACGTCCGGTTCGGGCCCGGTCGCGCGCCCGGCGTGATCTGGCGGCTGCGGGACACGCTGCCGATCGAGCTGGGCGACCCGGAGTCGAGCCGGTCCCGGGTCGCCGCGGACGCCTGCGGCGAGGTGCACCTGACGTTCACCGACCTGAAGCCGAACCTGTCCTACGGCATCACGTGGGCCGACGGCGCGGGATGAGGTGGTGGAACGCCGAGTCCACCAGCGTCCGCACCATCTCCGGCGGCAGGCCGCCGGGCGACCCCGGCCGGTAGGTCGACTTCGCGAACGTGCCGTCCGGCCCGAACGACTCGACCCGCACCTCCAGGTCCACCGTGTCGCCGTCGGCGAGGCCGGCCACCGCCGCGGGCCCGTCCGGGATCGGCGTCCCGTCGCGCACCAGCCCGTAGTCGAACCGCAGGCCCAGCGCACCGTCGAACTTCGTCTCCTCGTCGGGCAGCGCGAGCGCCAGCCGCACGGCGTTCTTCAGGTCCCGGCCGGTGGCCGCCGCGGGCACGTCGACCGCGTGCGCCACGGCCAGCGCCCGGTTGCGCACGTACAGCGTGATCGTCGGGCCGGTGGCGGCGGGCCGGCCGGGCGGCGGCAGCACCGGCGTGCCGACGGCGACGTCGCCCCGCCACACCTCGGTGAGGGTCGCCGCGACGCGCATCAGGTCGCCGCCCGCGTCGAGGTACTTGCGCGGCGCGAGCAGGGTCGGCAGCGGGGTGTCGTCCAGCCGGACCACGAACAGGAAGCAGCGCCGCTGGTCGAGGTCGCGGGCCAGCGCCGCGGTCCACTCGGCGGCCACCCACTTGCGGTTGACCGTGTGCTTCGACCACAGCAGCACGAAGAATTGCGACTCGTCGATGGCCCGGTTGATGGTGAGCAGCAGGTCCGCGCCGGGCTGGATGCTCAGCTCGTCCACGAACGCGGTGAGGCCGCGCGCGCCCAGCTCCTTGGCGAGCAGCCGGGCCGACTCGCGGTCGTTCCCGGCGAACGACAGGAACACCTTCGGTGGTTCAGCGGTGTGCGGCACGACGCCTCCAGTGGTCGGTGGTGCGGCGCAGCGCCCGGCGCACGGGCCCGGCCGAGGTCTGCCACCCGGGGTCGCCGTAGACGGTCCAGCAGGACCACCGCGCCGGGTGGTGTTGGTCGGACAGCGGTTTCCACGCGTCCTCGGCCTCGTCGTGGGCCTGGACGACGACGCGGTGGCGCACGACGTCGTCCTGGGCGCGTTTGAGCGCGACGTCGCGCGGCAGGTAGCGGGTGTAGTGCTCGAACCGGTCCAGCACGGTCGCGGCGACCGCGTCGTCGGCCACCCACCGGGCCGCGACGACCGCCGCCGCGCCGGCCTCCAGGGCCGCCCGCACCAGACCGACCGGCTCGTCCCGGCCGACCCGGTTCGCCATCCCGGACTCGCACGCGCCCAGCACGAACGTGCCGCAGCGGCTCAGGTCGAGCCGACGCAGGTCGTCGGACCGCAACCGGCCGGCGGGGCCCGCCGGCCGGAGCTGGAGCCACGACCGGTCCGGGTCGTCCCGGTCGTGCGCGCCGTGGCTGTCGATGCGCACCCGGTGGTACGGGCGGCGCGCCAGCTCGGCACGCAGCCCCGCCGCGGTCGTCAGGTGCTCGGCGAGCACCTCGCCGCGGGCGCCACCCCCGGCCGCGCTGGGCAGCGCGCCCGGCGGGCGGACCACCAGCGCCCGGTCGCCGCGCCGGGACCGCGACCGGCGGCGCAGCGGCCGGCGCGCGGACAGGCACGGCAGGTCCGACAACGCGAAGCGGTCGCCGAGCCGCCGTCCCCCGGCGTCGGGCAGGACCAGGGCGGCGAACGGCACGTCGGACAGCACCCCACCCGCCACCACCGCGATCCGGTCGACCCCCGGCGGCAGCTCGGCCGCCAGCGGGGCCAGGCCGAGCAACCCGGCGATCCGGTCCAGGCAGCGGTCGAACTCGCCGGTGTGCACGCCCAGGTCCAGGACGTCCGCGCCCCACCACGCCTTCAGCCCGGTCACCGCCTCGACCAGCCGCTGCCGGTCGACCGGCGTCGACCAGTGGCGGATCGTGCGGCGACCGAGCACCACGTGGTGCACGCGGTCCGGCGTGGCGTGCAGCATCCACACCACCTGGGACCTCGGCAGGTCCCGGGTCACCCCGCCGACCCACCGCCACGCGCCGTCCAGGTCGCTGACCCGCGGCAGGTCGCGTGGCGGGGCGGGCCGGTCGGACCGCAGCACGTCCAGGATCGTCGCGCCCCGCGCGTGCTCCACCGCGACCGCGATCCCGGCCACGGCGTGCCGCCGGTCGTCGGTCACCGCGTCGTGCGCCGCCCGGATGCGCTCGTCGTGCTCGTCGGCGGCCGACAGCAGCATCCGCGCCCGCAGCTCGTCGCCCTGCAACCGCGCCACCCGCTCCTCCAGCCGGTGCGCCTCCACCCAGCACGCGTCCGCCCGGTCGTCGTCCCCGAGCTTGAACAGCGCCCGGCCGAGCAGCCGCAACGCGTACTCGCGGACCTCGGTGAGCGCCGTCGAGGACGCCCGCGCGGCGGCGGCCTCCCAGTGCTTGACCGCCTCGTCGAGGAACGCGGCGTCGCCGGACCCGCGGTGCCTGGCCCACTCGTGCTCGCCGGCGGTCAGGTGCCAGATCGCCGCGTCGTGGTCGCCGTTCGCCTGGTCGCGCAGTTCGACCAGCAGCTCCTCGGCCTCGGACACCCGCCCGGCGAGCACGAGCCGGCGGGCGTACTCGACCCGTCGCCCGAACCGGGGCGAGCCGGGCGGTCCGGCCGGCCCGTCGGGGAAGAGGCGGTCCGCCTCCTGCCGTGCCGCGACGGGGTCGGGCGCCTGCGCGGCGGCCTCGACCAGCAGCGGGCGCAGCCGCGCGGCCAGCTCCGGCCGGCGGGTCAGCCACGCCGTCGTCACCAGCTCGGCGAGCACCGGGAACCTCAGCGCCGGATCGACCTGGGTGCGCTCCAGGCAGTCCTGCAACGTCCGGCACGCCTCCCCGTACCGCAGCTCCCGCCGCAACGCCAGGGCGCGCAGCAGGTACTCGGCCGTGGTGCGCGGCGGCGGCCCGGCCACCGCGTCCGACACCGCCGACGCCACGCCCTGCCGCACGGCGAGCGCGAGCAGGTCGCCGTCGACCCCCGCCACGCCGCGCTCGTGGTCCAGCCGCAGGAACGCGGCGCGGGCCCCGGTCAGCTTCCGCTCCGCGAGCGGGAGGTCGCCCCGGTCGGCCGCGACCAGCCCTTCCAGCCGCAGCAGCCGCGCGTGGTCCTCGGCGTCGAGCGCCCCTCCACCGACGAGCGCGGCCCGGACCGCCGTGACGTCGGCCCCCGCACCGGCCTGGTCCCCGGCGGCGGCGCGCACCTCGGCGCGCAGCAACCGCAACCCGACGTGGTCGTGGCCCAGCGGCTCGGCGTACTCCGCGCACCGCCGCTCCGCCGCCGTGACCGCGCCCAGGGCGAGCAGCGCGGCCACGTGGTCGAGCGCGACCGCCTCGCGGAGCACGTCGTCCGCCAGCTCGAACACGGTCTCGTAGGCGGCGTCCACCCGGCCCGCGTCGGCGCGGTCGACCGCCCGCCGCGCCGCGCCCAGCGCCCGTCCGAGCGCGCCGTCCGGGTCGACCTCGAACTCAGTCCTCATCGCACCCGGCCGGCGCGTCGTCGGTGTCCGGGCAGACCAGCAGGATGGTCGCACCCGCGCCGGCGGTGACGTCCCGGCCCGGCGCGGCGGTCGGCGCGGGCGAGGCCGACACGGTGGTGTTGTTGCCGGTGCCCACGGGGCGGACCGCCCGGTCGAGCCGCAGCCACTCCGCGCCGCCGTGCGACCGGACGTCCGGCCGGGTCACGACGTCGAGCGCGGCCGAGCCCACCACGACGGCCTCCCGCACCCGCACCTTCAGGTCGCGCGGGATCGCGGCGGCCACGATCCGGCCGTGCTCCACGGTCAGCGAAGCGCGGAGGCCCTCGTGCGCGTACACGTCGCCGGAGGACTGCTCGACGGCCTCGCCCAGCGTGATCGTCCGTCGCGGGCCGACCTGCAGCGGCCCGCGGTCGACCAGCAGCGCCACGTCGCCGTCGAACCGCACCACGACGTCGCGGGTCGCGTCGCCGACGAGGGCGGCGCGGACCCGGATGGACCAGGCGTCGTCGGGCCACAGGAGCCTGACCTCCGCCTCGCCGACGAGCGCCAGGCCGTCCTCCGACAGCCGGACCGGCCGGAACAGCCCGTCCCCGGCCGCCGCCGCGGCGTCCCTCGCCTGGAGCACGTGGGGCAGCGCGGCGGTCAGCGCCATGCCCTCCGGCGTGGCGTCGAGGACCGCGTCACCCGCCGGGTAGCGCGCGTGGCCGTCCACCAGGTGCACGGTGGACTCCCGGCCATCCGGCGCGGTGACGCGCAGCGACCGGGCGTCGGCCGGCGGCCGGTCCGCCGGCACCGCGACGGCGGCCTGCTCGGCGGCGGCGGGTGTGACGTCCACCCAGCCGTCGGCGGGCGGGTCGCCGTGCCGGTGGATGGTGCCGTAGTAGAACCGCGGGTCGCCGCCGCCGGGGCTGGGCGCGCCGAGCCGGAACGTCACGTCGCCGGGCGGCGGCTGGTCGCCGCCGACGCGCACCGACCACTGGCCGTCCACGCGGTGCTCCACCGCGCCGCTCGCGTCCCGGAACGTCTGCAGCACACCGTCCTCGACCGGCGGCAGGGTGTCGCCCGGTGACGCGGCCAACCGGTTCTGCAGGGAGTCGAGCAGGGTGCGGGCCCGTTCCATGACCCCGCGCCGCCACTGCACCGTGACCACGCCCCGGTCCTTCACCGCGGTCAGCTCGCCGCTGTCGTGGCCGAGGTCCGAGAGCCGCTGCGTGACGCGGCCGCCACCGGCGTCCACCTCGTGGCGCACCGTGCGCTCGCCGTCCAGCACGAGCTTCAGGCCGCCCAGCGACACCACCTCGCGCGGGCTGCTCCGGGTCGTGGTCGTGACGGTGTCGCCCCGGGTCTCGACGTGGTGCTCCACGCTCGCGGCCACGGTTCCGTCGGCGTCCCGCACCTCCCGCTTCACCGTGCCGGAGCCGGTCGCGGTGTCGAAGCTCGACCCGCCGCTCACGCCGGCCCGGTTGACCTGCGCGGGCAGGTCCGCCCGGCCGGCCTCGCCGCCCTTGCGCGAGATCACGTCGCCCAGCGACACGCCGCCGGAGATCATGTGGTAGCCGCAGCTCTCGAACGTCCGCGACGGCGCCGGGACCACCGCCTCCTGGGTGGCCGAGGGCGGGGTGACGAACCGGATCGGCGACCGCTCCCGCAGGTCCTGGTTGCCCGCGTACCACTGGGCGAAGGTGAGGTCGGACCGGATCTCGGAGTCGTCGAGCTGCGGCAGCCGGGCCGAGGTCTTGGCGACCAGCCACTCCAGCGCCCCGCTCCACCTCATGATGTGGTCCAGGCGCTGGTACTGGGGCTCGTAGTCGGCCACCGCCTGGTAGTGCCGGTCCCACCACTTCAGGCCGCGGCCGAACGCGTAGCTCGGCTCGACCTCGCCGCCGTCGTCGCCGTCGGACCGGGAGAACAACCGGGTGGACTGCGCGCCGATGCTGATCGCCCGGTCGTCGAACGAGAACGCCGCGTCGTTCTGCCCCAGCCACAGCCGGCCGCTCTCGCTGAGCGTGGTGGTGTCGCAGTGGCTCCACGGCGTGCGCGCCTCGGGGTCGGGGACGAACCCCGCCACGGCCTGCGCGGGCACGCCGGTGCCCACGCCGTTGGCCCAGTCCTTCGCCACGTAGTCGGTGTAGAAGAGGGTGGCGCCGACGGTGGTGCCCGCCAGGCCGCCGTCGTAGCGGGCCTGGCTGTAGACCGACCGGCCGTTGATCGCGGCGAGCAGGGCCCAGAGCTGGACCCGGTCGTCGGTCAGGCCGAGCTGCCCGAGCTCGGCCGCGGACAGGCCGTTCCCGTACAGCGCCAGTTCGACGTACGCGGCCAGGTCGTCGGACGACGTGAACAGCGAGCCGTCCCAGTAGTCGCCCAGCACGCGGTCGACCAGCTCGCCGCTGACGTTCGGCAGCACCGCCCGGAGGTCCTCGGCGGTCTCCGGCGGACCCGGGTCGAGCGAGAAGCCGGGGGTCGGCGAACCCCGCAGGTAGCCGCGCTGGAGCGTGGAGACCTCCTCCAGCGTCAGCTCGGCGTCGGCGACGTCGGGCCAGTTCCAGCCGGACGCCACGATCCCGCCGTCGCGGGTCTCCAGCGTGGAGAGCAGTTCGGTCCGGTCGAGGAAGTCCTCGAGCGCCGCCCGGTCGTCCACGCGCATCGACACGTAGCCGTGCGCGGCCCGGAAGTCGGCCGACGACATCGGCTCCTCGGCGGTGATGTCGATCGTGGACGTCTCGGCGTGCACCGCGTACGGGTGGACGCGGACCTGCCGCGGGTCGCCGCCGGAGTCGGTGCGGTGCTGGTCCAGCAGCTGCCCGAGGGTGCGGGAGCGGTGCGGGTCGTCGCGCGGCACGAGCAGGTGCAGCGTCTCGCCGTCGAACAGGGCCCGGCCCGGACCGGTGTCCTGCCGGGCGAGGTCGCTGAACCCGCCGTCGCGGATCGGCAGCGTGTCGTAGGCGGTGTCGCGGAAGGCCGCGGCGCCCAGTTCCAGGTGCGCGGCGAGCGCGGTGCGCGCCCAGTCCCGCAACTGCTCCTGCGCCTCCACCTGGTCCAGCGCGCCGAGCCGGTCCGCGGCCGCCGCGTAGGACATCACGAAATCGGCCGACTCGGGCGGTCCGGGCGCTGGTTCCTCCGGGCCCGACGTGCAGCTCGCGAGCACCAGCGCCGCGAGTAACAGGGTGATTGTCGCGTGGAGCCGAGTGCGCATGGCGGCGGTCCTCCGGCCTGCGGGAATGGCACGGGTGGAATGGTGATCGACAGCATAGCCGCGCTCGATCGGCCCTCCGGCCGCCTCGAATTCCTGTCACTTTTGTGTCCGCAAGTTGTCCGGCGGGCGCGATTCGCACGGGGTTCGCCCGATTCGTGCGGACAACGCCGCGGCGGTGTGGTCCGCCGAGCTGTGCAAACCCGAAAGGGGAGCGGTCGGTCGCCATCCGGGTGGACGAGCGGGACCCGTGCGGGAATGCGATCACGCTCGGCGTGCGCCCGACGCCGCCGACGGGGTGAACCTCCACCACGGACCGGCGAACCTGATCGCCCGGCTTGAGGTTCCCGGTCCGGGCGGTGGCACGCTCCGACGCACACCGAAGTCGAGGAAAGGACGCCATGAGCGGGCACTCCGACGGGTCGCGGCAGGCCGATTTCCCCTACGGCCCGGACGACGCGACGTGGTCGTCGTTGTTGACCTCGGCCGGGTTGGGGGACGGCCGCGCGTCGGTCATCGCCCAACCCGCCCAGGACCCGCGGGAGGTCTACCCGACCGACCCGGAACTGGAGATCGGGGAGTTCGAGATCCCCGCCGACGGCTTGAGCCCGCAGCAGCGCAAGCGCGCCCTGAACCGGCTGGAGACCTACCTGGTCGGCAAGCACGCGACCATGGTCGGCTTCCAGGGCAACCAGGACATGGCCCACTACCAGCAGGACCTCGCCCGGTTCCTGGAGTTCCACCTGAACAACATCGGCGACCCGTTCCAACAGGGCAACTACAAGATCAACACCAAGATCGTGGAACGTGCCGTGCTCGACCACTACGCCTCGCTGTGGCGCGCGTCGTGGCCGTACGACGCCGACAACCCCGAGAGCTACTGGGGTTACGTGCTGACGATGGGGTCCACCGAAGGCAACCTGTACGCGCTGGCCAGTGCCCGCGACTACCTGTCGGGCAGGAAGCTGATCTCCGAGCCCGGCGAGGACGGGCGGGCGGTGTCGCAGATGGTGTTCGTGCAGGCCCCGTCACCCGCGACCGGGGACGACGGCGCGCCCGGCCGGGACGACAACGCCTACCGGCCCGTCGCGTTCTACTCCGAGGACACCCACTACTCGGTGATCAAGGCCGTCCGGACGCTGGCGATCGACACCTTCGCGGCGGTGGGCAGGCGGGAGTACCCCGGGCAGTGCCCGATCGCCGACGAGTGGCCGATGGAGGTGCCGTCCAAGGGCGGCGCGGACGGCAGCGGCGAGATCGACGTGGACGAGCTGGAGCGGCTGGTCCGCTTCTTCGCCGAACGCGGTCACCCGATCCTGCTGCTGCTCAACTTCGGCACCACCTTCAAGGGCGCGTACGACAACGTGGAGAAGGTCGCGAGCCGGCTCGTGCCGATCTTCGCCGAGCACGGCCTGCTGGAGCGCGAGATCGAGTTCGAGCCGGGCCACACCGACCGCCGCCGCGGCTTCTGGGTGCACGTGGACGGCGCGCTGGGCGCGGGGTTCATGCCGTTCCTGCGGATCGCGGCGGCCGAGGAGCGCGGCAGCGAGCTGGCGATCCAGCTCCACCGGGAGATCAAGGGCAAGATCCCCGAGTTCGACTTCGGGCTGGAGGTCCACGGCGTCGACGTGGTCAGCTCCCTGGTGATGAGCGGGCACAAGTGGCCGGGCGCGCCGTGGCCGTGCGGCGTGTTCATGACCAAGAACAAGTTCCGGGTCGAGCCGCCCGCGAAACCCGCCTACACCGGGTCGCCCGACACCACGTTCGCCGGGTCGCGCAACGGCCTGTCCCCGCTGGTGCTGTGGAACCACCTGGCGTCCAAGTCGATCCGCGAGCACGCGGCCGCCGCGGTGCGGGCGCTGCGCGTCACCCGGTACCTGGAGAGCTCGCTGCGCGAGCTGGAGGACCGGCTGGACCGGGAGGACCGGCTGCCCGAGGGCGGCCTGTACGTGGACCGCAGCCCGATGGCCCTGACCGTGCGCTTCCGGCAGCCGAACGACGCGGTGGTCGGGAAGTGGTCGCTGTCCTGCCAGCCGATGCTGATGAACTCCGGCGAGCTGCGCCACTACGCGCACGTCTTCGCGATGCCGTCGGTGACGGAGGAGAAGGTGGACGCGTTCATCGAGGACCTGTTCGCGGAGGGCGCCTTCGACCGCCCCGAACCGGAGCCGCGACCGGAGCGCCGGGCGGGCGCGCCGACCTTCGCCGCCGACGTGCGGCCGCTGGCCCTGGTCCCGGTCATCGGCCGCGGGTTCCAGTGACGGCCGGCACGTCGCAGGACAGCCCGCCGCGGGCACGGCGGCAACACCCGGCGGGCCGACCGCCGCGGCCGGGTGTCGGGCGCCGGCCGCCGGGCGAGGCCCCGATGGGCAAGGACGGCGCCGGCGTGCCCACGGCGGCGGGCGCGGGTGGGTCCCCGGTGGGCGCCGCCCGACCCCCTGCCGGCGCCGAGCCGCTCCCGCGCGGTCGGGTCGCGCCGGCCCGCCCGCACCCCGCCGGGAGCCGTTCCCCGACGTGCACCCGGAGTGACCGAACCCGTTGGCGCGACTCCCCTTGACCGTCACGGGCGGGCGGCGCGACGCTCGGCTGTCGTTGCCGCTCCCACCGAGGGGACCCGTCCATGACCCGGACCGAGTCCGAACCCGCCGACAGACCCCGTGCCGCCGCGCCGGAGAACCCCGGCGCGCGCCCCCTGAACGGCGACGAGTACATCGAGAGCCTGCGCGACGGCCGGGAGATCTACCTGTACGGCGAGCGGGTCCGGGACGTCACCACCCACCCCGCGTTCCGCAACCCGGTGCGGATGACCGCACGGCTCTACGACGCCCTGCACGACGACGCGACCCGCGACGTCCTGACCCGCCCGACCGACACCGGCAACGGCGGCTACACGATGCGCTTCTTCCGCACCGCGCGCACCGCCGCCGACCTGGTCGGCGACCGGGACGCCATCGCGCAGTGGGCGCGCATCACCTACGGCTGGATGGGCCGCAGCCCCGACTACAAGGCGGCCTTCCTCGGCACCCTGGGCGCCAACTCCGAGTTCTACCACCCCTACCAGGACAACGCGTTGCGCTGGTACCGGGAGTCCCAGGAGAAGGTGCTCTACTGGAACCACGCGATCAACCACCCGCCGGTCGACCGCTCCCGCCCGCCGGACGAGGTCGCCGACGTGTTCGTGCACGTGGAGAAGGAGACCGACAACGGGCTCGTGGTGAGCGGCGCGAAGGTCGTCGCCACCGGCTCGGCGATCACCCACCTGAACTTCATCGCCCACTACGGGATGCCGTTGAAGAAGCGCGAGTTCGCGCTGGTCTGCACCATCCCCATGGGCTCGCCCGGCATGAAGCTCATCTGCCGCCCGTCCTACACGATGTCGGCGGCCGTCATGGGCAGCCCGTTCGACCACCCGCTGTCGAGCAGGCTCGACGAGAACGACACGATCTTCGTCCTGGACAAGGTCCTGGTGCCGTGGGAGAACGTGTTCGTCTACGGCGACGTGGAGAAGACCAACAACTTCGTCGCGGGCTCCGGTTTCGTGTCCCGCCTGACGTTGCAGGGGTGCACGCGGCTCGCGGTGAAGCTCGACTTCCTGGCCGGGTTGCTGCTCAAGGCGTTGTCCATCACCGGCACGCGGGACTTCCGCGGCGTCCAGTCGCGGATCGGCGAGGTGCTCGCCTGGCGCACGATGATGTGGGCGCTCACGGACTCGATGGCCCACAACCCCGACCCGTGGGTCGGCGACGCCGTGCAGCCGAACGTGAACTCCGGCCTCGCCTACCGCTGGTTCATGACCGTCGGCTACCCGCGGGTGAAGGAGATCATCCAGCAGGACCTCGGCGCCGGCCTGATCTACCTCAACTCGCACGCCGCCGACTTCAAGAACGCCGACGTCCGGCCGTACCTGGACAAGTACGTCCGCGGCTCCAACGGTTACGGGTCGGTCGAGCGCGTCAAGGTGATGAAGCTGCTCTGGGACGCGATCGGGTCCGAGTTCGGCGGCCGGCACGAGCTGTACGAGCGGAACTACGCCGGCAACCACGAGGCCGTCCGCACCGAGATCCTGGCCGCCCAGGACGCCATGGGCCTCACCCGCGCCTACGAGGACTTCGCGGAACTGTGCCTGTCCGAGTACGACCTCGACGGCTGGACCGCGCCCGACCTCGTCAACCCGGACGACGTCAACCGGATCGGCAGGTTCTGACCCGCACCACCACCCCCGCACGGGAGGAGCGCCCAGTGGACCGGTCGACCAGGATCCCGATGGCCCGGGGACGGCTGCCGGTCGTCGGGCACGCGTGGCCGATGATGCGCGACCCGCTGGGCTTCCTCGGCTCGCTCGCCGAGCAGGGACCGCTCGTGCGGATCGCGCTCGGCCCGGTCAAGGCGGTCGTCGTCTGCGACGCCGAGCTGGCCCAGCAGGTGTTCCGCGACGACCGCACGTTCGACAAGGGCGGCCCGTTCACCGAGCGGGTCCGGGAGGTGGTGGGCGACAACCTGTCCACCTGCCCGCACCACGAGCACCGCCGGCAGCGGCGGCTGCTCCAGCCCGCGTTCCACGTCGGCCGGTTCGGCGCGTACGGGCGCACGATGGCCGCGCAGATCGCCGCCCGGGTGGACGCGTGGCACGACGGCGAGGTGCTCGACGTGACCGCCGAGATGACCATGCTGACCACCAACGTGCTCACCGCGACGATGTTCTCCGACACGCTCTCGCCCGCCGAGCTGAGGCAGTCGCAGGAGGACGCGGACGTGCTGGCCACGGACATCCTGCCGCGCATGATGATGCCCCGCGCGCTGACCAGGGTGCCGTTCCCGGCGAACGTGCGGTTCGACCGGGCGCACGCCAGGATCAGGGGCACGGTCGAGTCGATCGTGGCGGCCCGCAGGCGCGAGGGCGGCGACCGCGGCGACCTGCTGTCCGCGCTGCTCGCCGGGTACGACGAGGAGTCCACCGGCGCGGCGCGGACGCTGTCCGACACCGAGGTGGTGAACCAGATGCTCACCTTCCACCTCGCGGGCAGCGAGACGACCGCGGTCACGCTCGCGTGGGCGCTGCACCTGATCTCCCGCCACCCCGACGTCGAACGGCGGCTGCACGCGGAGGTGGACGCCGTGCTGGCCGGTCGCACCGCCGGCCCGGACGACGTGGACGCCCTGGAGCTGACCGGGCGCGTCGTCACCGAGACGCTGCGGCTGCGCTCACCGGTCTACGTCCTCACCCGCAAGACCACCGCCGACACCGAACTCGGCGGGCACCGGCTGCCCGAGGGCACGGTCATCGCCTACAGCCCGTACCCCATCCACCACGACGCCCGCCTGCACCCCGACCCGCACCGCTTCGACCCCGACCGCTGGGAACCGGCGCGCAAACCCGCGCGCCACGCGTTCGTGCCGTTCGCCAACGGCGCGCGCAAGTGCATCGGCGACAGGTTCAGCCTGATGGAGGCGACGTTGGCGCTCGCGTCCATCGTCGCCCGGTGGCGGTTCGAGCACCTCCCCGGCGAGTCGGACGTCCGGCCCGCCGCGGCCGCGGTGATCCGGCCGCGGCGGCTGCGGATGCGGGCGTCCCGCCGGACGCCCGCCGTGGGGTAGCCGCCTCAGGACAGCTCGAACCGGGGCTGCACCCAGTAGTTGCTGTCGTGCCAGGTCTCGGTGGGGAACCCGCCGCCGTAGGCGTAGACACCGGCGGACTTCGCCATGGTGTGCGGGGCGATGACCACCGCGCCGGTGAAGTAGTCCTCGGTCGAGGCGTACCCGCCCGCCGGGGTGAAATAGGAGACGACGTACTCCCGGCCCGCGACGACGGGGACGCGGGACGGGAACGTGACGGTGCTGACGTACGGCTCGGCCGCGGAGACCGCCTGGGCGAGCAGCGCCCCGTCCGCCGACCACAGGTGCACGGTCAGCGGCCCGGTGTAGGCGCCGCGGTGGATCGTCGCGCCGGCCACGAAACCGGGCCGGTCGAAGCTCAGGCGCAGGCCCAGCTCCACGGCGGCCTGGTCGGCGTCGGCGACCGTCGGGCGGTCGGGCAGCGCGGGCAGGAACAGGGGGCACGAGGAGCAGCCCAGCGCGGGCGGTTCGGCCGAGCCGCCCGCGAAGAAGTGGTACGGGCCGGTGACCGCGCCCGGGCCCTGCGAGCCGGACGCGCGCAGGTGGTAGGTGACCGGGCCCTCGGCGGCCGGGGTGTGGCGGTAGAGCCACCGCTCGCCGCCGTACTCGGTGGGCGACCACGTCGCGCCGCCGTCGAAGGTGATGTCGACGCCCGTGACGTCGCCGGACTCGCCGTTGGCGGCGGTGCCCGCGATCAGCACCGGCTCACCCACCGCGACCGTGGAACCGGCGGAGGGCGTGCGGGGACCGGCGATCGGCGCGGCGGCGGCCGTGCCGACGAGGACCGATCCGGACAGGACGAGGGCGGTCGCCAACGCGAGGGTTCGTTTCACCTCTCCGGGATCGACCCCTTCGAGGGGTCCGTTACCCCGAATCCCGGTTCGTCGGCGCGCGTTGGGCCGGTCGGTCGCGCCTCCCTGCTCCGTGCGGCCGGACCGGGGTGCGCCTGTCGGCCGGCTCGGGGCCGCCGCGTCCCGGCGAGGCGTTGTCCCCGCCGGGGGTCCGCTTCGGGCGTCCGGCGGTCGGGCGCGCCGGGCCGGTCGTAGGCTTCGCGGGTCGTCCGCCGAGTCCGGGAGCCCCGCATGACCGCCGCAGGTCCGTCGACCGCACCACCCGCCGAAGTGCTGCGGGAGGCGGGTCGGCGGCGCACGTTCGCGGTGATCAGCCACCCGGACGCGGGCAAGTCCACGGTGACCGAGGCGTTGGCGCTGCACGCGCGGGTCATCTCGCAGGCGGGCGCGGTGCACGGCAAGGCGGGCCGGCGCGGCGTGGTGTCGGACTGGATGGAGCTGGAGAAGGCGCGCGGCATCTCCATCACCTCGGCGGCGTTGCAGTTCGCCTACCGCGACGCGGTGGTCAACCTGCTCGACACGCCCGGCCACGCCGACTTCTCCGAGGACACCTACCGGGTGCTGGCGGCCGTGGACTCGGCGGTGATGCTGCTGGACGCGGCCAAGGGCCTGGAACCGCAGACGCTGAAGCTGTTCGACGTGTGCCGGCACCGGGGCATCCCGGTGATCACCTTCGTCAACAAGTGGGACCGTCCGGGCCGCGACGCGCTGGAGCTGTGCGACGAGCTGGTGGAGCGCATCGGGCTCCAGCCCATGCCGCTGACCTGGCCGGTCGGCGAGGCGGGCGACTTCCGGGGCGTGCTGGACCGCCGTGACGGGCACTTCACCCGCTACTCCCGCACCGCGGGCGGCGCCACGGCGGCGGGGGAGGACCGCCTGCCCCCGGCCAGCGCCGAGGCCGAGGAGGGCGCCCGCTGGACGCGTGCGGTGGAGGAGTCGGAGCTGATGTCCGCCTCCGGCGGCGACTTCGACCGGGAGCGCTTCCTGGCCGCGTCGGCCACGCCGGTGCTGTTCGGGTCGGCGGTGCTGAACTTCGGCGTGCGGCACCTGCTCGACCTGCTGGTGGAGCTGGCCCCGCGCCCCGAACCGCGGCGGGACGTCGAGGCGCGGCCGCGGGCGCTGGACGCGCCGTTCTCGGCGTTCGTGTTCAAGGTCCAGACGGGCATGGACCCCTCGCACCGCGACCAGGTCGCGTTCGCCCGGGTGTGCTCGGGCGTGTTCGAGCGCGGCATGGTGGTCACCAACGCCACGACCGGGCGGCCGTTCGCCACCAAGTACGCGCAGCAGGTCTTCGGCCAGCAGCGGTCCACAGTGGACACCGCGTACCCGGGCGACGTGATCGGGCTCGTCAACGCCACCGCCCTGCGCGTGGGCGACACCCTGCACACCGGCCGGCCCGCCGTGCGGTTCCCGGGCCTGCCGAGCTTCGCGCCCGCGCACTTCGCGGTGGCCCGCCCGGCCGACCTGAGCCGGGCCAAGCAGTTCCGCCGGGGCATCGACCAGCTGGAGTCCGAGGGCGTCGTGCAGGTCCTGCGCTCCCTGCGCCGAGGCGAGGGCTCACCGGTGTTCGCCGCCGTGGGCCCGATGCAGTTCGAGGTCGCCGCCTACCGCCTGGACACCGAGTTCAAGTCGCCCGTGCGCCTGGAACGCCTGCCGTACACGGTCGCGCGCCGACTGCCCGACCCCGACCACCGGGCCGTCGTGGACAGCCGGGGCAGCGAGGTCCTGACCCGCGCCGACGGCACCCACCTGGCGCTGTTCACCGACTCGACCGCACTGGCCGTCCTGCGCCGCCTGCACCCGGAGGTCACCCTCGAACCGCTCGTCGCGGGCGGCGAGTGACGCGGTCCGCCGGGGCGTGCCGTGGACCTGTTCCGGCCGGGCGACGGCGTCGGTCGTGCCGGCCCGAGTCGGCGGCGACCTCTACAACCCGCCCGACGTGTCGAGGCTCCCTCGCACCGCCGAGGCGCGGCGTTCGGGCGCGGGCGGTCAGGTGGCGGGTGGGGCGGTGCTGGCGCGGACGACCAGTTCGGTGGCGAACACCGAGCGGTGGGTGGTGGGGGTGGTGCCGTGGGCCAGGTCGATCACCATGCGGGTGGCGGTGGCGGCCATGTCGCGCAGTGGTTGGCGCACGGTGGTCAGTGCCGGGATCGCCCAGGTCGCGGTCGGCAGGTCGTCGAAGCCCACCACGCTCAGGTCCTCCGGGATGCGCAGTCCCAGCCGGTGGGCCGCCTGGTACACGCCGATCGCCTGGGCGTCGTTGAACGCGAAGACCGCCGTGGGCGGTGTCGGGCGGGTCAGCAGGTCCAGGCCGTGGGCGAGGCCGTTCTCCAGGTGGAACCCGCCTTCGCGGACCAGGTCGGGGTCGAACGCGATGCCCGCGGTCTCCAGGGCCGCCCGGTAGCCGTCGAGGCGGGCCCGGCTCGGCAGCGACAGCGGCGGTCCGGTGATGGCGGCGATGCGCCGGTGCCCCAGGCGCAGCAGGTGGCGGGTCGCGGCCAGGCCGCCGCCCCAGTTGTCGCCGGTCGCCGACGGCAGGTCGGGGTCCGGCTCGCCGATCGGGTCGACGATCGCCAGCGGGATGCCGCGGTTGCGCAGCTGGTCGAGCTGGGCGCGGGCGGGGCCCGCGAAGACCGCGACGACACCGGTGGGCCGCCGGCCGATCACCGCCTCGATCCAGTTGCGGCCCGGCGCGGGCCTGGCCTCCAGCTCGGAGACGACGAGGGCGAGCTGGTGCTCGACCGCGACGCGTTCGACGCCCTTGATGACCTCCATCCCGTACGGCCCCTTGACCTCGTGCAGGAGGAGTTCCACGAGGGTGGCGCGGTTGGCCTTCTTCTTCTGCCGCCGGTAGCCGTGCTCGTGGATGACGCTCCACACGGCGGCACGGGTGTCGGGCGCGACGTCGGCCCGGCCGTTGACGACCTTGGAGACCGTGGCGACGGAGACACCGGCCAGCTCGGCGATCTGGGCGATCGTCGCGCCGCCGCCGTCTGGTGTGGTGATCACCGGGCTGTCCTTCCGCGGAGGGGGCGACGATCATGATCGGGGACGACGCCTGCTGAAGTTTCGATCAGGGCGGCGAAATGTGTCAATGCCGAACGGCCGACCTCGCCGGTCCACGAAACATCACGCAACATCGCGTCTCAACGGGCTCGCGCCGCTCCACGTCGTACCGTGGACGTCGGAGTTGCGGTTGTCGGGGACCGCGGCGCGTGGCGTTCGGCCGGATGGACCGGGCGTCCCGCGCGCGCTCCTGATCGTGCGTAGGACCATCTCGCGGACAGGGACAGGCATGAGCACGTCGCCGCACTGGTGGAGCGTTGGCTCGCAGCGGGTGCCCCACCAGCGGCGCGGCGGCTCCGACGAGCCCGTGATGGCGGGCGTCGTCCCGTCGTGGACGCCCGGTGGGGCGGCCGCCGGCGAGCGCCACCCGGCGCGGACCGGGCGGGTCCGGCGGCCGGCCCGGCCCGCGCTGCTGGAGCTGGTGTTCGACCACATCCACTCCGAGTGGGCCATGGAGATCATCCGCGGGGTGGAGCGGGTGCTGGCCGCCGAGCAGGCGGCGCTGGTGCTGTCGGAACTCGACGGCGACCACAAACCCCGCCAGGACTGGTTCGACGACCTGCTCGACCGCCGTCCGCTCGGGGTGATCCCGGTGGTGGTCGAGCTGGACGAGCGGCAGCGCCGGAGGCTGACCGCGGCCGACATCCCGTTCGTCTTCGTGGACACCGCGCAGGAGCTGCCTCCGGGTGTCCCCGCCGTGGGCTCGGCGAACCGGTCGGGCGGACTGGCCGCGACCCGGCACCTGGTCGAGCTGGGGCACCGGCGCATCGCGGTGATCTCCGGCCCGACCCGGTTGCCGTGCAGCCGCGCCCGGGTGGAGGGTTTCCGGAGCGCGTTGGCCGCCGCCGGGTTGTCGGCGCCGCCCGACCACGTCCGCCACGGCGACTTCCGCGCCGCCAGCGGCTACCGGCACGGCCTGGAGCTGCTGGACCGGCCCGACCGGCCCACGGCGATCTTCGCGGGCTCGGACTACCAGGCGCTGGGCGTGCTGCGCGCGGCGCACGAACTGGGCCTGTCGGTGCCGCGCGACCTGTCCGTCGTCGGTTACGACGACCTGTCGATCCACGAGTGGAGCGGTCCGCCGCTGACCACGGTCCGGCAGCCGTTGCGCGACATGGCCGCCGCCGCGGCGGAGATGGTCCTCGCCTTCGCCCGCGGTCGGCGCCCGCCGCACCCGAGGGTCGAGCTGGCCACCGAGCTGGTGGTGCGGCAGAGCACCGCGCCGCCCCGCTCCTGACGAGGTCGTCGGGACCGGTCCTCGGCCGCGCCGCGCCCCTTTAGAGTTGACGGTGAATGATCGTCGAACCGGTGGGGTGGGTGTGGGAGGGGATTCACGTCCCAAGCGGGTGTTCATCTCGTACGCGCAGGAGTCCGCGGAGCACTCGGACCAGGTGCGCAACCTGTGGATCTTCCTCCGCCGGCACGGCGTCGACGCGAAGCTCGACCGGACCGCGAACGAGCGCAGGCAGGACTGGGCGCTGTGGATGGGGGAGCAGGTCCGGGAGGCCGACGTGGTGCTGTGCGTGGCGTCGGAGCAGTACCGCAGGCGCGCCGAGGGCCGGGAGGGACCGGACGCGGGACGCGGGGTGCAGTGGGAGGCGCGGCTGATCCGGGACGCCTTCTACGCCGCGCAGGACGACCTGCAGAAGTTCGTGCCGGTGGTCCTGCCCGGCCAGTCGCGCGACGGCGTGCCGGACTTCCTGGCCCCGGCCACGTCGACGGTGTACCACGTGGAGGACTTCACCGTGGCCGGCGCGGAGCCGCTGCTGCGGTTCCTGCTCGACCAGCCCGACGAGACCGAGCCGCCGCTCGGCCCGCCGCCGGTCTTCGACCGCCGGGACCACGCGCTCCCCACGCCGCCCGCCACGCCCCGACGCCCGGCGACCGGCGTCTCGCAGCACGTCCGGGCGACCGACTCGGCCGTGGTGGTCCAGGCGGGCCGGGACGCGACGGTCCACGTGCCGCCCCGGTGGGGCGACGACGTCCGGCCCCTGGAGGTGCGCGTCGACTCGCTGCGCTCGTCCGGTGAGGGCTGGTCGCACGCGTTCCGCGAGGACGACGCGGGCGCCGCCGACGTGCTGGCCCGGTCCGGGCGGTTGCCGAGCGACGTGACCGGCATGGACGGCCTGCTCCGCGACCGGTTGACCGCGGGGGCCTACCTGCTCTGCGGCGACGGGGAGCCCGCCGTCGTGGTGCTGGACCTGCGCAACCCCAACGACCGCGACGCCGTCGTGCGCGACGTGGTCGTCACCGACAAGCGGGACGAGCCGGTCGTCGCGGGGACGGCGTTCCTCGTCCCCGCCGCCGCGCGGAACGAGGACGGGCTCACGTTCGACCTCGACGCGCCCTTCCCGCTCGCCCGGTCGGTCGGGAACGGGGTCGACCAGGGCGCGTACTTCACCGCGCGCCGCGTCGTCGTGCCCGCGCTGGGTCGGACCGCGCTGCCGCTGCGCCTGGCCGCCGCCCGTGCCGCCCACACGTTCACCCTGTCGCTGACCTACGACTGCGCCGGTCGGAGCCTGGCCACCCCGGTGGACGACGAAGGCCGGCGGTTCGCGGTGTCCCCGATGGCACGGCGTCACGGGCGGGTCTTCGTGGTGGAGCGCACCGACGACGGGCTCCTGCTCGTCCCGCGCCCGACGGGCGGCTGACCCGCCGACCCGACCCGGCCCGATCACTGCGGCGACGGATCGCCGTCGCGCCCGCATAGTTCTCGCTGGGTCGGTGGACGGAGGAGGGTCGGTGGCGAAGGCTGTGTTCCGCGGGCTGTACGCCGTGCTGTCGGCGGTCAGGGACCTGAGCGAGCGGCCGCGGTGGTCGGGGTCCGGGCACGGCGGTCTGCGCGGCGACCGACCGCTGCCGCTGCTGTGCCTGATCGGCGGCGGGGCGGACGGTTTCCTGACCGACCTGGCCAGGCTCGTGGACGACGCGAGCCCGCCCCGGATCCCGCTCGTCCGCGTCGACGTGGACGAGGCGATCGCCGCCTCCGCCGCGCGGTGGGAGCCGGCGGAGGGCGAGAACCCGTCGCCGCGGCGCAGGAGCCCCTTGCTGCCCGTGCTGGACGAGTTGCGGCACCGGCTGTCCGCCGACCGGTTCGGGGCCCTGCGGCCGAGCCGGTTCCGTCGCTACCGCCTCGTCGACTGGCTCACCGGCCGGCGGCTCACCGAGGGCGACAACCGCAACGAGCTGACCGACATCACCCGCCTGCTGCGGCTGTGGCACGCGCGCTGGGAACGCCCGGAGGCGGCCCGGCAGGCGGCGATCGAGGTCTCGGCGTCGCTGCCCGCCCCGGCGCGGTTCCTGGTGTCCCTGCTGTTCGCGTGGCACCGGCCGCTGCGGTTCTGGCTGTGGACGCGCGGCTCGCGAGTGACCGGCGGCGAGCCGAGGTGGCTGATGCGCCAGCCGTTCATGCTGCCGGGGCACTCGGCCGGCTTCACCGGTTTCGCCGAACTCCTCACCGTCGGCCGGCAGGACGACGAGAACCTGCCGCAGCTCAAGAAGCTCCTCGTGCACGCGTTCCTGCAAGACCTGCGCGAGCTGTACGGGCCGGGCACGTGGCGGCTGCGGCGCTGGCGCCGGACCGCGTACACCGTGGTGCTGCTGGACACGTCCGGGAGGACAACGGCGGCTGGGAGCTGCTGGGCCTGGTCAACGACGTCCGCAACCAGTCCACCGAGCACGATCCGGTGCTCTTCGTGGCCACGTCCCCGTCCCTGCCGGCCCGGCTCGCGCACCGCACGCCGCAGCCGGCGAGCGAGATCACCGACGAGATCCGCGACTGGTACCGGGAACTCCCGGCACGCCGGCAGACCCTGCGCCCGGACGCGCGGTTCATCACCGTCGCGCTGCCGCAGGCGGGCGGCGACCGGCCGGGGGAGCGGGACCGCCGCGCCTGGGACGCCCACCGCGGCCTGCTGCGCCCGCGTCCCGTCCCGGTGCCCGCGCGCCGGTCGTTCATCGCCGCCGTGACGGTGTCGGCGCTGGTCGCGGCGAGCCTGACCGGCGGGAGGTGGCTGGTCGCCCGGATCGTCGAGGACTGCCTGCCGTCCGCGCGCGCCGGCGTGGCGGCGGAGTGGGTCGACACGCCGGACGGCGGCGAGTGCGTCGGCTACAGCGACAGCGCGGCACAGGTCTTCGGCGAGGACGACCGGCTGCGCAAGGCCCAGCTCGCGATCTTCGAGCTGAACCGGGAAGCCGAGCGGCTGGCCGCCGCGTCCGACCACCGGCCCCTGGTGACCGTGGTGTACTTCGCCGAGCTGACCAGCCCGACCGTGCCGGACGACTCGGCCGGCGCGATCACCGAGGAGCTGACCGGGCTGCTGATCCGGCAGTCGCACGACAACACCGAGGGCGACCTGCCGCTGCTGCGGGTCGTCGTGGCCAACGGCGGCCACAAGATGCGGCACGCCCGGACCGTCGTGGACCGCCTGCTGGCCCCGCTGTTCGCCGGCGACCGCACCGCGATGGGCGTCGTCGGGATGGGGCGCACGGTGCCCGCGACGGAGAGCGCCATCGGCGCGCTGGGCGACCTGGGCATCCCGGTGGTGGCGACCACGTTGACCGGGCAGGGGCTCGCCGACCGGTCGCCGCTGTACTTCCAGCTCGTGCCCGGCAACGAGAAGCAGATCGCGCTGCTGCGCGAGTACTCGCGGCGGCTGGGCAAGGAGGTGACGGTCTACCAGCCCGCGGACGTCGAGGGCGACAGCTACCTGAAGACGTTGCGGCAGGGCCTGGACGAAGTCCTCGGCGCGGACGAGTCGTGGCTGGTGGCGTGGCGCGGCCCGGTGCGCGGGGTCGAACCGCGCTGCGACACCGCGGAGGTCGGCCGGATCGCGTACTACGCGGGCCGGGAGTACGACTTCGACGGATTCCTGGACACCCTGTACGAGGAGTGCGAGGACCGCACCCCCGTGGTGGTCGGCAACGACACCACGTCGCGGTTCGTCGCCGACGGCGGCAAGCGGACGGAGAAGCACCGCGGGCGGTCGATGGCGTACGTGTCGCTGGCGAGCGCGGTCGTGCAGGGCAACCGCACGTGCCTGTCGCCGGAGCGGGACGGCGCGGACGAGCCGTCCCGGCTGTGCGCCGGCCTGCGGGACCTGCGGTCCGGCGCGGGCGGGCGCCCGGCGTGGCGCGAGTTCGGCCGCAGGCTCCAGGAGGACGCCACCGTGCTGCCGTGGATCGGCGAGCGCGTCGGCGTGTCGTACGACGGCGCGGGGCTGTTCGTGCACGCGGTCAAGGAGAACCGGTTCAAGCGGCAGCGGGTCGACGCCGCCGGGGTGCCGCTCGACGACGCCGCCGTCGGTCCGCCGAACCGCGCCGCCATCGGGCAGGAGCTGCGGGAGCTCTCGTGCCCGCCGGACGACCGGGACGCCGCGCGCGGCAGCTGCTACCGGGGCGCTTCCGGTCCGATCGCCTTCGACGTCGACCGGACCGGCGCGTCGCGGCCCGTGGCGCTGCTGGAGCTGGCCGACATCGCCGACCTGGGCACCGTGCCGACGTGCGTGCACGCGCTGCCGGCCGACGACGCCCGGTGCCCGGTGCGGTGACGGCTCAGAACCGGCCGAACAGCCAGTGGCCGGGCTTGTCGGGCGCGGGCTCCAGGCAGAACTCGCGGGTGGCGCGGACGATCTCGTCGGTTCCGAGCGTGCCGCGGTGGTCGGCGTCGAGGCGGTCGAACAGGGTGCGCGCGTCGGCGTCGGGCAGGCCGCACCGGGCCATGAGGGTGAGGAACCCGTCGCGCCGCACCACGCCCGTGCCCTCCACGTCGACCAGCGCCAGCACGGCCGTGGCCAGCGGGCGCAGGGTGCGGTCGAAGACCTCGTGCGTGGCGCGGCCCGCCCACGCCAGGAACTCGGCCTTGTCGACGCGGCCGTCGTCGTCGGTGTCGGACTCGGCGGCCAGGGCGCGCCACAGCGCGCGGTAGGCGGAGCGGACGGCCATCGCGGCGGGGGAGCGCGGCGGGTGGCCGAACGCCTGGACCAGGCGCAGCGCGAACACCTCGTAGTCGTCGCGGCGCAGGTAGCCGTCGCCGGTGGCGTCGAGCAGGTCGAAGCGGGGCGACGGCGTGACCGGGGCGGGCGCGTGGCCGGTGACGTCGGTCGCCCACGCCGTCGCGTCGGGGCGGGCTGCGGCGAGGATGGCGCCGTGGTCGGCGTCGGGGTACGTGGTCAGGCGCACGGCGCTGCCCGCCGCGGCGATGTCGTCGGCGAAGTCGTGGATCACCGCGGGCGGCACGATCTCGTCGTTGCCCGCCGCGGCCAGGAAGACCGGGCGGTCCAGGCAGGCGACCGGGACGCGGCACTCGTCCAGCACGCGGGCCACGTCGGGGTGGCGGGTCAGGTCCGTCATGCCGGTCTCGTGGTTGGTGATCGCCCTGGCGGCGCGGAACACCTCGACCAGCGACACCCGTGCGGCCAGGTCGACCAGCGCCGTGCCGCGCCCGGTGAGGAAGCCGGGGGAGAAGTCGGGGTACCGGGCGCGCAGGCCCGCCAGGACGATCGGCACGAACGCGCAGACGGCCGCGGCCGCGTCGCCGGTGCGGGTGGCGACGACCCGCACCGGGTGCACCGGAGGGGCGAGCGCGACCGTGCCGAGGAAGTCCAGCTCCGGCGCGTAGCGCGTGGCCGTCAGGGCGGTGAACAGGGCCGCGTGCCCGCCCTGGGAGAAGCCCGCGACGAGCCAGCGCCGGTCGAGCGGGTGGTCGAGCCGCCGGGCCGCGCGCACGATGTCGATCACGTCGTCGGCCACCGCCTCGCCGTTGAGGTACGGGTGCGGTCCCGGCGTGGCGAGGCCCTCGTAGTCGGTCGCGGTGACCGCGTAACCGGCCGCGAGCCACGCCGCGACGTGCTCGCGCTCCAGCCGCAGCAGGCCGGTGCGGGACGGCGCGGTGCGGTCGGACAGGCCCGTCGTGCCGTGGGCGTAGCTGACCACGGGCCAGCCGCCGCCCGGCGGCGCGCCCTCGGGGACGAACACCGAGCCGGTGACCAGCCGACCGCGCCCGTCGTGGCCGACGCCCTGGTAGAAGACACGGTAGGCGGCCTCGGCGTGCGCCGGCCGGAACCGGCGCGGCAGCGGGTCGGCGCGGATCAGGTCGCCTGGCCGGCGGCCCGGGTCCGTGGTGGCGGTCACGTCACCGGGACGTTAGCGGGTCCGGGCGTCGCCGACCGGGTGAATCCCGGTCAGCGACGCGGACCGCGTGGCGGGTGCAGCGCGGCGCAGCTGATCACCAGCGCCCCCACGACGAGCGCGGTGAGGGCGGTGGTGACCAGCACGTCGAGCAGCCACTCGAACACCATGGTCAGTCCCCTGGCGCGGCGGCCTTCTCGCCCGGTCGGTCGGCACGGGCTTCGGCACGCCGCCTGCTGCGCAGGCTGGTCACGGTGACGACGGCGAGGATGGCGATGATCACCACCAGGGAGACCGGCGTGGGGATCTCGGGCAGGCCCGGCCAGATCCCGTGCGCCCAGTGCAGCACCAGCTTCACGCCGATGAACGCCAGGATGATCGCGAGCCCGTGGTTGAGGTGCACGAGCTTCGCCAGCGCCGTGTGCAGCACGAAGTACAGCGCGCGCAGGCCCAGCAGCGCGAACGCGTTCGTCGCGAACACCAGGTACGGGTCGTCGGTGATGCCGTAGACCGCGGGCACCGAGTCGACGGCGAACACCACGTCCGTGGCGAAGACCGCCACCACCACGACCGCCAGCGGCGTGAGCGCGCGGCGACCGCGTTCCTTCACGGTCAGCCGGGCGCCGTGGTAGTCGTCGGTGACCGGCATCAGCCGGCGCAGCAGCCGGACCGACCGCATCCGCGAGACGTCCCGCGCCTCCTCGACCCCGGCCATCGCCTGGCGCAGGACCTTGATCGCCGACACCAGCAGGACCAGCCCGAACACCAGGAACGCCCACGTCCCGGCGGCCAGCATCGCCGCGCCGGCCGCGATGAACACGCCGCGCAGCACGAGCGCGCCGACGATGCCGTAGAGCAGGACGCGTTGCTGCACCTCGGCGGGGACCGCGAAGGCCGCCAGCAGCAGCATGAACACGAACAGGTTGTCGACCGACAGCGACTTCTCGACCACGAACCCGGTCATGAACTCCAGCGCCCGGTCACCGCCGGCGTGGTTCCACAGCCACAGCCCGAACACCACGGGCAGCGCGAGGTAGAACACCGACCAGCCCACGGCCTCCCGGATGGACACCTCGTGCGGCCGGTGGGTGACCACGAAGTCCGCGATCAGCAACACGACCAGCACGGCGATGCTGACCAACCACAACCACGGCGACCCCACGGGCTCGACCGGGCTCGCCGGCACTGCTGCTGACAGGGGCATCGGACCTCCTCGAACGACAAGAGTTCGAGGTCTCCTTCACCCCTGGCGGGGCGGCCTCCCGGGGACGCCGACGGGACGTCCGTACTGACCGGGCAGGCGCTTGGGAAGTACTCCCCTCGCCGGACAGTATCGGGCACCGGGCGACGTCAGTAAAGCGTTGGTAAAGGTGTGTAGGTCACTCTTTCGGGTCAAACCGGGGCGGGCCACCCGTCACGGTCGCCGCAGCCGTTCGGCGGCGAGCCGGCCCGAGATGAGCACCGGCGGGATCCCGACGCCGGGGGTGGTGCCGCTGCCCGCGAGCACGACGTTGCCGTGCCGGAACGGGAGGTTCCGCGGTCGGAACGGGCCCGTCTGGCCGAGCGTGTGCGCGGCCGAGAACGGGGTGCCCGCGGCCTGGCCGGCGCGGGCCCAGTCGGCGGGCGTCGTCACGGACAGCACCTCGACGCCGGGGTCGAGCAGCTTGCGGGAGACCAGCTCGCCGACGACCTCCTCGGCGTACCGGCGCCCGACGACGTCCCAGCGGATCGGGCCGGTGTCCAGGTTGGGGCACGGCGCGAGCAGGTACTGCAGGTGCCGCCCGGCGGGCGCGAGCCCCGGGTCGGTGAGGGTCGGCGTGGTCAGCAGCAGGGACGGGTCGCCCATCGGGCGCCCGCGGCGGATGATCTCGTCGAACGTCCCCTCCCACTCGCCGCCGAACGAGATCGTGTGGTGGGCCAGGTCGTCCACCACGCGCCGCGCGCCCAGGTGCACCACCACCGCGGACGGCGACCACCGCAGCGGCCGGACCCGGCGCGGTTCGCCGCGCAGCAACCGGGTGCTCCCCGCGGGGCCGGTCGCGAGCACCACGGCGTCGCACGGGAAGCGGTCGGTCGCCGTGCGGACCGCGGTCACGCGCGCGCCGGCGCGTTCCAGCTCCCGCACCCCGGCGCCGTAGTGGAACCGCACGCCCGCCGCCTCCGCCGCGTCCGCGAGCGCCCGGGGCACCGCCCGCATGCCGCCGCGCGGGAACCAGACGCCGGCCACCGCGTCCATGTAGGCGATCACGCCGTACGCCGCGAGCGCGTCGGCCGGCGACACCCCGGCGTAGAGGGCCTGGAACGTGAAGACGCGGCGCAGCCGGTCGTCGTGCACGAACCGGCCCACCGCCCGCGACAGCGACCCGAAGCCGCCGAGCCGGGCGAGCGCGAGGAGGTCGCGGCCGACCAGGTCGAGGGGCGAGTCGAAGGCCGAGCCGATGAACCGGTCGCGCTCCACCCGGTAGAGCCGCGTGAGCCAGGAGCGCAGCGCCCGGTAGCCGCGCGCCTCCCGGTCACCGGCCAGCTCGCGCACCGCCTCCTCCATCGCGGCCGCGTCGGTGTGGACGTCGAGCGTGCTGCCGTCGGCGAACCGCGCCCGGTACGCCGGATGCAGCGGCACCAGGTCGAGGTGGTCGGCCAGCCGCCGGCCGACCGCCGCGAACGCCTCGTCCAGCAGGTCGGGCATGGTCAGCACGGTCGGCCCGGTGTCGATGCGGTGCCCGGCCACGTCCAGCCGGCCCGCCAGTCCGCCGGGGTGGGCGTGCTGCTCCAGCACCGTCACCTCGTGCCCGGCGCCGCGCAGGTGCAGCGCGGCCGACAGACCCGACAGCCCCGCGCCGACCACCACCACCGAATCCGTCCGGCCGCGCACCACGCGCACCACGGTGTCCTCCCCCTCAGCCGTGACGCCGGACGGCGCGGACCGCCAGGCGCCTCAACCGCGCGCGGGCCACCTCGTCCACGTCGGCCCGGTCGAGCGCGGCGAGACCGCTCGCGGTCAGCGCGTCGATGTGCCCCTCCACGGCCTCGACCGCGCCGAGGTCGACCAGCAGCGCCCGTGCGGCGGACACCAGCTCCTCCGTCACCGGCGCGCCGCCGAGGCAGCGCGAGAGCGTCCGCGCCGCGGCGTGGTCGCCCGCCGCCGTGGCGTGCGCCACCGCGAGCGCCATCAGCGGGGTCCGCTTGCCCTCGCGCAGGTCGCCGCCGACGGGCTTGCCGGTCACCCCGCTGTCGCCGAACACGCCGATCAGGTCGTCCCGCAGCTGGAACGCCACGCCGACGTCCTGCCCGAACGCGCGCAGGCACGCGATCACGTCCGGCGGCGCGTCGGCGAGGGCCGCGCCGAGGTGCAGCGGCCGTTCGACGGTGTACGCGGCGGTCTTCAGGGCGGCGACGCGCAACGCGCCCTCGAGCGAACCGTCCCGGCCGGCGGTCGCGCGCAGGTCCAGGTACTGCCCGGCCATCATCTCCGTCCGCATCGCCTGCCACGGCCGCCAGGCCCGTTGCAGGGCCGCCGGGGACAGCCCGGCGGTGACCAGCGCGTCGTCCGCCCAGGCCAGCGCCAGGTCGCCGACCAGGATCGCGGCGCTGTCGCCGTGCCGGCGCGCGCTGCCCGCCCACCGGCGCCGGCGGTGCTGTGCGGCGAACGCCTCGTGCGCCGCCGGCCGGCCCCGCCGGGTCTCCGAGCGGTCCATCACGTCGTCGTGGACGAGCGCGCAGCACTGCAACAGCTCCAACGCCACCAGCGCGCGCACGGTCGCCTCGGCCGCGTCGCCGCGCACCTCGCCACCGGCGGCGCGCCACCCCCACCACGCGAACGCCGGCCGGATCCGCTTGCCGCCGGCCAGGACCAGCGCGTGCAGCTCGTCCACCAGCTCGCGGGCGGCGTCGACCGGCGGGCGGGTCCGGAAGAAGTCGTCGAGCGCGGCCGCGAACCGCGCGGTGAACTCGTCGGGAGCCGGGGACGTGGACGTGCCGGGGTCCAGGTCGGCCAACAGCGACATGCGTCGCCCCCTCGTGGTGTCCGGGATGTCGTGGTTGGAGCTAAGCAGCGCCGCGCGGGGTCCGCACAACGAGCGCACTGGTCATGCGAAGCGACCGGGGCCGACCTAGCGTGAGCGCAGTGCCGTCACGGGAGAGGACGCCGACGCATGTCCGCTGAGCGGGAACTGGATGCCGCCGGCATCACCGAACCGTCGTTGCGCGAGGCGTACCGGCGGTGCCGGGCGCTCAACGCCGCGCACGGCCGGACGTACTACCTCGCCACGCGGATGCTCGGCCCCGGGCAGCGGCCCGCCGTGCACGCGCTGTACGGGTTCGCGCGGTGGGTGGACGACATCGTGGACGACCTCCACAGTGGACTGGAGGAGAAGGTCGCGGGCCTGGCGGCGGCCGACGCCGCCCTCACGTCCGCGCTCACCGATGCCGCCGGCCGACGCGGACCTCGCCGGCGCGCACGGCCGGACCTCGCCGTCCGGACCGATCGCCAACCGGTCACGCCCGCGTCGGACCGCGGCACGGCCGCCGACCGGGTCACGCCCGCGTCGGACCGCGCCGCAGCGGCCGACCGGGTCGTGCCCGCGTCGGACCGCGGCACGGCCGCCGACCCGGTGGTGGCCGCAGGGGACCGGGCGGTCGAGCCGGTCGTGGTCGCGCTCGCCGACACCGTGCGCCGGTACGACATCCCGGCGGAGCACTTCCGCGACTTCCTGGCGTCCATGCGGATGGACCTGACCGTGACCGACTACGCGACGCGGGCCGAGCTGTCCCGGTACGTGCACGGCTCGGCGGCGGTCATCGGCCTTCAGGTGCTGCCGGTGCTCGGCACGGTCGGGCCGAGGGAGGAGGCGGAGCCGGCCGCCGCCGCGCTCGGGATCGCCTTCCAGCTCACCAACTTCCTGCGCGACGTCGGCGAGGACCTCGACCGCGGCCGGGTGTACCTGCCCGCCGACGAGCTGGCCGCGTTCGGCGTGGACCGCGACCGGCTGGCGCACGCGCGGGCCACCGGTCGGGCGGACGACCGGGTCGCGGCGGCGCTGCGCGACCAGGTCGCCCGCGCCCGCGAGGTCTACGCGCGGGCCGTGCCGGGTATCGCGTTGCTCGCGCCCCGGTCGCGGACCTGCGTCAGCACCGCGTACCGGCTGTACGGCCGGATCCTCGACCTGGTCGAGGAGGCCGGCGCCGACGTGCTGTCCCGGCGCGTCGTGGTGTCCCACGGCAGGCGGCTCGCCGTGGCGCTGCCCGCGTTCGCCAAGGCCGTGCTCGCCCGCGCCGCCTGATCCCCGAGGAGAGAGATGCCGAAGCGATTGCCGCTGCGCACCTTCACCAGTCCGGCGTGGTCCAAACAGGAACCGACCTGGCGGGACGCGAAGCCGGCGCTCATCGAGGCCGCGTTGAAACGCGCCACCGCCCGGCCGTCCGGCAACTGGTTCGTCGTCGGCGCGAGCCGCGACGTCGGGCGCGACGCGCCGCTCGGCCGGACCGTCGCCGGGCGCGAGGTCGTGCTGTGGCGCGGACCCGGTGGCGTGCTGCTGGCCGGTCCCGGGGCGTGCCCGCACCTCGGCGCGCCGCTGTGCGACGGCGCGGTCGCCGGCGGGGAGCTGGTCTGCCGCTGGCACGGGCTCGCGCTGGGCGGCGGGCGGTTCGGCGGGTGGAGCCCGTACCCCGCGCACGACGACGGCGTCCTGGTGTGGGTGCGGCTGGACGACGTGGGCGGCGAGGAACCGCTGCCCGAGCCGGTGCTGCCGGCGCGCCCCGCCGGCAGCGCGGTGGACGCGGTCGCGTCCCTGGTCGGCCGCTGCGAGCCGGAGGACGTGGTGGCCAACCGGCTGGACCCGTGGCACGGCGCGTGGTTCCACCCGTACTCGTTCGCGAACCTGCGGGTGCTGGAGACGCCGACCGAGGAGGACGACCGGTTCCTGGTCGAGGTGACGTTCCGGGTCGCGGGCCGGCTCGGCGTGCCGGTGACGGCCGAGTTCGACTGCCCCGAGCCGCGGACGGTCGTCATGCGGATCGTCTCGGGGGAGGGGGAGGGCAGCGTGGTCGAGACCCACGCCACCCCGCTGGACCAGGGCCGGACGGCGGTCGTGGAGGCGACCATCGCGCACTCGGAGCGACGGGGGTTCGCGCTGGTCAGGCACGCCGCACCGGTCATCCGGCCGCTGATGCGCCGGGTCGCCGCGCGGCTGTGGCGCGACGACCTGGCCTACGCCGAGCGCCGGTACGCGCTGCGGGCCAAGGGGTCGTTGCCGGGCTGACGCCGCTCAAGTTGAAGCGATTCTGAGTCGAATTTAGGATGGGTGGACCAGCGTTGTCGACTCGCAGAGGACGTGCGCCATGCCCGAGCTCTCCCGCCTGCCCCGCCCGGTCGCCGAGTCCTGGGACTGGCAGCTGTCCGGCTTGTGCCGCGGCATGGACAGCGCGTACTTCTTCCACACGCCCAACGAACGCGGGTCGGCCCGCGAGCAGCGGGAGGCGGCGGCCAAGGCGATCTGCCAACGCTGCCCGGTGATGCGGCAGTGCCGGGAGCACGCGCTGGAGGTGCACGAGACGTTCGGCATCTGGGGCGGCCTCGGCGAGAGCGAGTTGAGGGCTATGCTCTCCGAGCGCGCCAGGAAGTGAGCGTGCCAGGGAACGGGCCCGGAGTGCGATGAGCTGGACACCCCGCGCGGTCGCGGCGATGCTCGGCATCTCGCCCACCACGCTCCGCACGTGGGACCAGCGCTACGGGCTGGGGCCCTCCGGGCGCACCGCCGGTGGCCACCGCCGCTACCGCGACGACGAGGTCGAGCAGTTGCGGCGCATGGTCGCCCTCACCGCGCGGGGCGTCGCCCCGGCCCAGGCCGCCGAGCAGGCGCGACAGCCGACGACGGCCCGTCCCGAACCGACCCGCCCGGCGCTCACCGCGGCCACCGCCAAGGCGGCCCGGCGCGGTGTCCTCACCGCCGCCGACCGGCTGGACGAGCCGGGGGTGCGCCGGCTCGCGGCCGACCTGATCGGCGCGCACGGCGTCGTGGCGGCGTGGCAGGCGGTGCTGTCGCCGTTCCTGGTCGAGCTGGGCGAACGGGTGCACCGACGCGGCTCGGGCGTCGAGGTCGAGCACGTGGCCAGCACCGGCCTGCTGCACGCGCTGCGCGCGGTGCCGCACGCGGGCGGCACCGGCACGCTGGCCGCCCTGCTGTCGTGCGCGCCGGACGAGCAGCACACGCTGGCGCTGGAGGCGCTGGGCGCGGCGCTGTCCGAGGAGTCCTGCTCGTGGCGCAGCCTCGGGGCGCGGGTCCCGGTGCCCGCGCTGTGCGACGCGCTGGACCGGCTGCGGCCCGCCGTGGCGGTGATCTGGGCGCACCACCCCGACCTGGCCGCCACCGTGCCGATCGAGGACCTGTGCCGCCGCACCACCGCCGTCCTCGCGGTCGCCGGACCGGGCTGGGACGACGTCCCGCTGCCCGACGCCGTGCGCCGGCCGCCCACGTTGCCGGACGCCGTGCGCCTGATCGTGGACCAGGCGCACGTCTAGGGCGCGAGGGACGCCCGAGTGGAGGGCGGTTCCGGACGGGTGATCGTTCACGCCGGCGGTGCGGGATCGCCACGACTCGTCGCCACCTGGCCGCCTCCGGCCACCGCCCGGCGCGGCCCGGTTCCCGGTTGCCGAGGTCCGTTCGGCGGCGGCTTGGTCCCCGGTCGCCTTCCGCTCCCCGCCGGCGCGGCCTTCCCGGCCGCCCACCGCGATCACCGCCCGGGTCGCGCATCCCCCGTCCGGGACGGCGTCCGCCCCCAGCGGCGGGCGACCGCGCGCAGCGCCGGCACTCGGCCGGTGGTCGGCACGCTCCACAAATCGGTCCCCGCCACGCCCCACCGGCCCAGCAGCCGGTTCGCCGCGGCGAACCCCGTGGTCGCCGCCCGTTCCATCAGCGCGACCGGCAGGTCGATGCGCACCAGGTCGCCCGCCAGCACGAGGAAGTCGTCCGGGGTCCGCACGGTCGGCCGGTGGGCGAACCCGCCCGCCGGGAACAGCGGGCAGTCGGCCCGCAGCTCGTGCCGCTCGTCCACGACGACGGCCCGCTTGGTCTCCGGGTAGACCTCGGTCAGCGACTCCCACAGCCGGGCCCGGGGATCGGGCTCGTCCGCGGGCAGCGCGTACCCGTGCAGCTCCACCACCGAGCCGCCGGTGCGCGCGGCCCACGCCCGCGCCTCGTGCTCGTAGTGGTCCAGCACGCTCACGTTGTCCAGCAAGCCGTAGCCGCTCGTGCCCAGGAACCCCGGCCGGTCCGGATCCACCGGCCGGTCGAGCCAGTACCGCGACACCAGGAACGGCGGCGCGGTCCGCAGCGCGGCGATCCGCGCCCGCCAGGCCGCATCGCCCAGCCGGGGCGACGCGGCGACGACGCGGCGCAGCCCCGGCACGTCCGCGGCCAGCACGACGGCGTCCGCGTCGAGCCGGTCGCCGCCCACCTCCACCGCGAACCGCCTGGCCCCGCCCGGTTGCACGGACCGCACCTCGACGCCCCGGCGCACGTCCACCCCCAGCGCGGCGAGGTGGCGGCCCAGCGGTTCCCACAGGCCGTGCGGGAACGGGTCGGCGGCGACGTCGAACAGCAGGCCCTCCGCCGAGCCGAGGAAGTAGACGTGGAACATCAGCGCCAGCTCGGCCGCCGACATGTGGCCCGGGTGGGCGAAGAAGCTGCGGGAGAACACCTCGAACGCCAGCGCGTGCGCGGACTCGGGGAAGCGGATCCGCTCCAGGTACGTCGCCGCGTCCAGCCCGTCCAGCTCCCGGTAGACGCCCGGCACCGACACGTCCAGCAGCGGCAACGCCGCCCGCGCGTCCACCGACCGCAGGTCCGGCCAGCGGAACGTCGGGCTGCGGCGCAGGAAGGCCAGCGCGTTCCAGGGCGGGGTCGTGGGGAGCCCGGCGAACCCGTCGCGGTGGCCGCCGGGGTGCCACAGCGGGTAGTCCGGCAGGCCGACCAGCGCCCGGCCGCCGGGGTCGACCCGGCGCAGCAACGCGCGCAGGTTGTAGTACTGCCGGAAGAACGCGTGGAAGCCGCGGGTCATGGTGACCCGGCTGCCGTCCGCGAGTTCGGTGGGCCAGCCGCCCACCCGCCCGCCGAGGTGCTCCTCGCGCTCGCACACGACGACCCGCGCGCCGCGCTCGCCGAGGATCGTCGCGGCGGCCAGCCCGGCGATGCCCGCGCCGACCACGACCACCGTCGGCACGTCCCCCTCGAACCGCGTGCGACCGGCGGGACCCACGACCCGCACGGCCTTGCGGTCGATCACCGCTGCCCGGCCGGGTCGGCGAAGGTGCGCGCCACGCCGAGCCGCCGCCCCGGCGCGCGACCGACTGAGGCGGACCACCGCTTGGCCCGCGCGAGCAACCCGGCGGTCAACCGCGTCATGCGCACCCCTTCCGTCTTCGCTGTCCCGACCGTAGGAGGGCGCGGGCCGGTCCGCATGACGGATGCCCCGCGGGCGAACGGCAGACCGCGCGGGTGTGAATCCTTGGCACACTGGGCGACACACCGTTGCCGTCCGCCACCGGTTCGGGTTCCAGCTGATCACCGTCGATCACTCGGAGGACACGACCATGTCCGTCTCCCGGTTGCTCCCCGCACTGGCCATCGCCGCCGCGTTCGCCGCCGCGCCCGCCTCCGCCTCATCCGCCGCAGCGGCCCCGGCCGCCACCGCCGACCTGACCATCACCGTCCACGACCCCCTCGGCTCGGCCGTCCGCCAGTACCAGCTCACCTGCGACCCGGACGGCGGCACGCACCCCCGGCCCAAGGCGGCCTGCGAGGCGATCCGCACGACCCCGGAGGCGGTCAAGCCCGTGCCGCCGACGACGAACTGCCGCGACGTCGTCTACGGCCCGGAACGCGCCAAGGTCTCCGGTCTGCTGTTCGGCGTCCCCGTGACCGCCGAGTTCCGCCGCACCGACTCCTGCGAGGAGGCCCGGTGGCAGGCGTGGCTGCCGGTCTGGGGCTGAGCGGCACCGCGCCGGCGACCGCTCTAGCGTGACCGCATGAGAATCCTGCTCGTCGGAGCCGGCGGCACGCTCGGCTCGGCCGTCCACACCGCCCTCGCCGGACGCGGCCACGAGGTCGTCACCGTCGGCCGCTCCAGCGGCGACCTCCGCTACGACGTCGCCGACCCGGCCCAGGTCACCGAGCTGTACGACCGCGTCGGCCGGGTCGACGCGGTGGTCGGCGCGGCGGGCGACGTGCCGTGGAAGCCGATCACCGAGATGACCGCGGCCGACTACGAGGCCGGGTTCCGGGGCAAGGTGCTGAGCCAGGTCGAACTGGTCCGGCAGGGCATCGGCCGGGTCGCCGAACGCGGCTCGTTCACCCTGATCACGGGTGTGCTGGCGCGCGAACCCGTCCCGTCCGGCAGCGCGTCGTCCCTGGCCAACGGCGCGGTGGAGGCGTTCGTGCGGGCGGCGGCCGTCGAGATCGCGCCTCTGCGGGTCAACGCGGTCAGCCCGACCGTCTTCACCGAGAGCCTGGACGACTACGGCGACTTCTTCCCCGGCATGGCCCCGGTCGACCTGGCCGACGTCGCACGGGCCTACGTCAGGTCGGTCGAGGGCGCGCAAACCGGTCAGGTCTACGTGCCGTAGCGCCTGGTAGACGACGTGCTCGCCGCCGTCCACGACCCGCCTTGCTCACCCCGTGGTCGATCGACGACCCGCCCGCGCGGTAGCCGGAGGTAGGCGAGCTTCGATCATGCGCAAGCAGCGCCGCCGCACCGGCCCCCGACCCGCGCCGGAGGCCGGGGAACCGGTGTACGGCGGATCCGTCCTACCGCGATTGGAGCGCGTCCACCGCCACGGCCTGCGCGATCACCAGGCGGCGGTCGACGTGCGGGTCGGCGATCCGGATCAGGTAGTGGTCCCGCACCCAGGTCTTCTTGTCGACGCTGAACACGGGCTGCCCGCCGCGCACGAAGTCGAAGTGGTAGCGGAACGGGAACGGCACGTTGTTCACGAACGGCAGGAAGCCCCACACCCGGCGCAGGATCGCGAGGCCCGCGTTGCGCTCGCTGCCGGTGGCCGTCGGCGCGCCCGGCTGGTCGAGGTGCCAGGTGGAGTTGGTCAGCGACTTGCCGAAGTCCTTGCGGAACTGGCCGATGGGCCGCCCGGCCCCGTCCGTCACGTCGTAGCCGCTGCCCAGGTCGATCACCTTGCGCGCGCGGAACCCGGCGAGCACCTGGCCCTTGCCGGCGTCGGTGTAGATGGTCACCTGCTCCTTGAACGCCATCCGCTTCTGCTCGACGAACGCGACGAGCGGGCCGGGCTCGCCGTTGTCGTCGGCGAAGACCTCGTAGCGGTTCACCATGAAGGTGACCTTCTGGTGCATGTGCAGCGCGTTCGTCGCCTGCGAGAGCATCATCGTCCCCCTGCGCTCCGGTTGGCCCGCAGTCTCTCACTCGTCCGGGTTATTCCGGTGGTCGGGACTCCTCCGGCGAAAGCCATGCTCACCCGTTTGTCGGACACCACTGGGCGTTGCGCTGAGTAATTTCCTCCTCACGGACCCTGCCATTGATCGACCCACGAAAGGTGGAAGATCATGAACCGTGCTGTGCAACGGCTCGTCACCCTCGCGAGCGCGTTGACGTTGTCGCTGATCAGCGTCCAGCCGGCCCAAGCCGTCGCACCCGGCGGGTACTGGACCCCGGAGCGGATGCGCGCCGCCGTCCCGCTCGACCTGCGCGCGGCCTCCGCCTCGGCACTGCGCGCCGACGTGCCGGCGGGCGAACCCGTCACCATCGCACCGCTGGCCATCCCCAACGGCGGCAGCGCGTGGACCGGCGGCGGCAGGGTCGTCTCGACGGCCGGCCGGGTGTTCTTCACCTACCAGGGCCGCAACGCCTCGTGCAGCGGCAACGCCGTCACCAGCGGGAACAAGAGCACGGTCATCACGGCCGGGCACTGCGTGAAGCTCGACGGCGCGTACCACACCAACGTCGCGTTCGTCCCGGCCTACGACAACGGCAACGCCCCGTACGGCACGTGGACCGCCCGCGCCACGTTCGCCACACCGCAGTGGCACGCGAGCGAGGACATCAACTACGACATCGGCGCGATCGTCGTCAACCAGCTCAACGGGCAGAGCCTCACCGACGTCGTCGGCGCGCAGGGCATCGCGTTCAACCAGACGCGCGCCGCCGACATGTACGCGTTCGGCTACCCGGCCGCCGCGCCCTACGACGGCACGAAGCTCGTCTACTGCAGCGGGCGGACGTTCAACGCGTTCCTCAGCAACGGCATCGGCATGACGTGCGACATGACCGGCGGCGCCAGCGGCGGTCCGTGGTTCCGCTCGTTCTCCGAGGCCACGGGCACCGGCACGGTCAACTCGGTGAACAGCTACAAGATCAACCTGATCCCGACCTGGATGTTCGGCCCGTACTTCGGCGCCGACGCCCAGAACCTCTACAACCAGGCCCAGGCCGCCTGATCGCGGGGCGGTCGTGGTCCGGTCGCCGGACCACGACCGCCTTCCCGGGACCGTGGTTTGAGCGGGACGGCGAACGGGCACCTGTGGGTGTCCCTGCGTCCCCGACCGGAGGGTGTGCCGGTGTCGCTCCCCACCAGTGACGAACTCCTGGCCGGGCGGTACGTGCTGGGCGAGACGCTGGGCTTCGGCGGTATGGCCGAGGTGCGGCGCGGATGGGACACGGTGCTGCGGCGGGAGGTCGCGGTCAAGCTGTTCCGGCCCAACGCCGACATGGACGCGGCGCGGCGCTTCGACAACGAGGCCCGCACGCTCGCCCGGCTGTCCCACCCCGGCCTGGTGTCCGTGCACGACGCCGGTGACGGCGACGGCACGCCGTTCGTGGTGCTGCGACTGGTGGAGGGTCGCACGCTGCGCGGCCGGATCACCGACGGGCCGCTGTCGGTGGCGGAGGTGCGGGAGCTGGGCGCGCGGCTGGCCGACGCGCTGGCCTACGTGCACGAGCAGGGCGTGGTGCACCGGGACGTCAAGCCGTCCAACATCCTGCTCGACGTCCACGGGACGCCCCACCTGGCCGACTTCGGGCTGGCGCACCTCGCGGGCGCGACCCGGTTCACCCGCACCGACCAGCTGGTCGGCACCGCCGCCTACCTGGCTCCGGAACAGGTGCGCGGGGGCGACGTGGGCCCGCCCGCCGACGTCTACTCGTTCGGCCTGGTGCTGCTGGAGTGCCTGACCGGTCGCCGCGAGTACACGGGCGGCGACGTCGAGGCGGCGGTCGCCAGGCTGCACCGGCCGCCGTCCGTGCCCGCCGACCTGCCCGCCGACCTGGTGCGCCTGCTGTCGTTGATGACCGCCCTGTCGGCCCGTCGCCGACCGACCGCCCGCGAGTGCGCCGAGGTGCTGCGGACGGGCGAGGTGCCCGCCGGTCTCGCGGCGGTCGGAGCGGACGACCCGACGCCCGACCCGGACGACCGCACCCTCGACGTGGACGACCGGACGCTCGACGTGGAGGACGCGACGCTCGACGTGGACGACCGGACGCCGGACGTCGTGCCGGCGCCGCGCCGGGAGGTGCCGGTGAAGGCGCTGGTCGCGTCGGCGGCGGGGTTGCTCGGCGCGGTGGGCGTCGCCTGGGCGCTGGTGCCGGGCCCCGCGCCCGCCACGTCCTCGCCCGCGCCGTCCTCGACGCCCGTCGTCGAGCGCACGACACCCCCGGCCGACCCGCCCGAGCAGGTCGTGATCGCGACCACCACCGTCGCGCCGCCCGTCGCGGAGGACGTGCGGCCCGCCGGTCCCGGCCCGAAACCCGACCACGCCCACAAGGGCAAGGGGAGCGAGAAGGGCAAGGGACCGGGCAAGGGCAAGCCCTGACCCGCGGACCCCCGGGAGGTGGGCCGCCCCGCCGGCCCCGTCCGCGAGCCGCCGGAGTGGTGGCGGTGGTGCTCCCACGCACGAGCCGCCCCGCTCGAACGGCTGCCCGGCGGTCTACCGGCGGAACAGCGCGGTCCTCACGTCGGTGGCCCGAGGTCGGCGAGCTTGCGCTCCAGCACCGCCCGTTCCCGCTCGTTGCCGCACCGCCGCACGGCCAGCTCCAGGTCGACCCGCGCCTCGTCCGGCCGACCCAGGCGGATCAGCAGCTCGCCGCGCACGCTCGGCAGCAGGTACGAGTTCGCCAACGCGCCTGCGCCCGCCAGGTCGTCCACGATCGGCAGCGCCGCGGCCGGTCCGCGCGCCATCGAGACCGCCACCGCCCGGTTGAGGTCGACCACCGGCGACGGCGCGAGCCGGCCGAGCGCCTCGTACAGCAGCACGATCCGCTCCCAGTTCGTCTCCGCCACCGACGGGGCGACGGCGTGGCACTCGGCGATCGCCGCCTGCAGGCCGTACGCGCCCAGCCCGCGGCCCACCTGCCCGGCCCGCGCCAGCGCCGCACGTCCCCGCCGGATCGCCGACCGGTCCCAGCGCCGCCGGTCCTGGTGCTCCAGCAACACGGCCTCGCCGTCCGGGCCGGTGCGCGCCGGGAACCGCGCCGCGGTCAGCTCCAGCAACGCCAGCAGGCCGAGCACCTCGGGCTGGTCGGGCACCAACCGGCTCAGCACGCGGGCCAGGCGCTGGGCCTCGCCCGCGAGGTCGAACCGGATCAGCTCGTCGCCGGAGCCGGCCGTGGACCCCTCGGTGAAGATCACGTAGATCACGTTGAGCACCGACCCCAGCCGGGCCGCCCGCTCCTGCGCCGGCGGCACCCCGAACGGCACCCTGGCCGCCCCGAGCGTCTTCTTCGCCCGGGTGATCCGCGCCTGCACGGTCGCAGTCGGCACCAGGCACGCCCGGGCGATCTCGTCGCTGGTCAGACCGCCGACCACGCGCAGCGTCAACGCCACCCGGGCCTCCCGCGACAGCACGGGGTGGCACGAGATGAACATCAGCGCCAGCACGTCGTCGTCGATCCGGTCCGGGTCCCACAGCACGTCGTCGGCCGCGGTGGGCGCACCGCCGGAGGTGGCGTCGCCCTCGCCCAGGTCGTGCGCGAGGGCGGCGTACCTCTCGTCCAGCGCGGAGCGCCGGCGGAACGCGTCGATCGCGCGCCGCCGGCCGACGGTGAGCAGCCACCCCGCGGGGTTGGCCGGCACGCCGTCGCGCGGCCAGCCCACCAGCGCCTCGGCCAACGCCTCCTGCGCCAGGTCCTCGGCCAGCGCGAAATCGCCGGTGTAGCGCGCGAGCGCACCGACGATCCGCGCCGACTCGATCCGCCAGACCGCCGCGACCGCGGCGCGACCCGTCGGGTCGCTCGCCGACCCCGTCAGAGCTGGCCGGTGGCTTCCCGCCACGCCCGCTCCTTCCGGATCCACTCGTTGTCCTGCGGGAACTCGTCGATCGAGGTCACCCGACGGATCTCGGTCTTGAACCCGGGACCGCTGATCGGCGACCGCCTGGCCCACTCGACGGCCTCTTCCTTCGACGCCACGTTGAGGATGTAGAAGCCGTTGAACAGCTCCTTCGTCTCCCCGTACGGGCCGTCGGTCACGACGGGCGGCTCCGACGAGTAGTCCACCACCACGCCCTCGGCGGCGTCGGCGAGACCCTCGGCGGCCACCAGCACGCCCGCGCGGATCAGCTCGTCGTTGTACTTGCCGACCGTCTCCAGCATCCGGTCGAAGTCGATCTCGCCCATCGCCGCGAACGCCTCGTCGGTCGCGCGCATGATCAGCATGTACTTCATCGTCCGGTCTCCCTGACCTCGTCCGGGCCGTCTTCCCGGCCCGCTCACCCACAGGTCGAACGGACCCGGCCGTGGATCGACACACCCGCCGAACTTTTTTCCGCGGGCGCCGGCAGCCTACTTCGGACGGCCACTGAGGAGGGTGCGATGCGGGAGATCGGGGCACGTCGGTGTGCCCCTCACGCCGGTGTGAGGGGCACACCGACGTGCGTCAGGGGGTGCGGCAGGACACGGTCGGGGCGCGCCACTGGCCGTTGGCCATGACGGTGAAACCGAACGTGGTGCTCGCACCGGCGGCCAGGCTGCCGTTGCCGTTGGGCTTCATGGTCATCACGTTGCCGCTGGAGTCCCAGCTCGGCGTGCCGTTCCAGGTCGCCGACACCTTCTGCGGCGAGGTGACGGTGACGGTCGCGGTCCAGCTGCTGATCGGCGCCGACCCGGCGCGGATCGTGACCTCGCCGTTGAACCGGTCACCCCACCGCTGGCTCTCGCGGTAGGTCGCGGTGCACGAGCCGGTTCCCGGCTGGGACGAGGTCGTGGTCGTCGTCGTGGTGGTGGTCGGGGTGTCGGTGGGTGCGACGGCGCGGCCGGTGGTGGGGGAGATCATGCCGGTGCAGAGGTTGCGGGAGGCGAGGTTGGCGGCGATCTGGGGGATGGCGTTGATGGTGGTCTGGTAGCCGTCGTGCATGAGGATGACGCCGCCGTTCTGCAGGGTGGAGGCGGCTTGGACGATCTGGGCGGTGCTGGCGTTGTTCCAGTCCTGGGAGTCGACGTTCCAGAGGACTTCGGTGAGTCCGAACTGGGCCTGGACGGCTTTGAGGGTGTTGTTGGTCTCGCCGTAGGGGGGTCGGAAAAGTTTGGGTGCGGTGCCGGTGGCGTTCTGGATCGCCTGTTGGGTCTGGGAGATCTCGGTGGTCATCTGGGCTTGGTTGAGTTGGGTCATGTGGGGGTGG